>JAQBBE010000258.1:0-7339 GCA_032126435.1 Desulfobacterales bacterium
TTTCCGTACCAATAAAGATCTCTGGTAATCTCTACATCTGCTTTACAGTAGTCGACAATCTCACGTATCCGCCCCTGCTTCCACCAGCGCAGGGCCTGAAGGCCGTCCGCGGTCTTTTTTTTTCCTAATGTTACGCTTGCCAGATGATCCAGAGAGAGTCTGTAGCCGAGGCGCTGATGAACATCTTCAAGAATATCAAGGGCCGGAAGGTTTCCAAAACTAAAATCCGAATATCCACCCAGCACACAGAAGTCGAATTTCTTGATATTGAAACCGACCACAAGATCACAATTTTTAATGTGTTCAACAAGTTGAGATACCTGATCATCTAAAAACTCGAAATAGGTATCTTCTTTAGAATCATAAAGTACGGCGCAGCTAATACCCATCAAATCCGCTCGATGCCAGCCGCCCACCTCCTGCGCAGAACGCTGGGTCTCCACATCGAACACACAAAAATGAATGTCGTTCTCGGCGATCGGGTGTCTTGATTTCCGGGATGTGCACCGTTCAACTTTTGTCTGTTTGCGTCTTGCTGCCGATCTTTTCCGAAATCTCCCCTTATAACTTGGGGATCTTCTGTCCATATCCTTGGGGATATCTGTTCCGTGAAATATTGAACACGTTTTATCGGAGCCGGATTCATCCTTCTGTAAAGGGCCGTCGAATCTAACTTCCCGCATCCTTTTTGAATCACGATCTTTTAAGATTTCTTCGAGCAGGAAACAGGCGGCAGACTTGTCTATGGGTCTGTTTCCGGAACCGCATTTTGGTGAATGTACACAGGAGGGACAACCGGATTCACAGGGGCATGCACGGATCAATTCAAATGTGTACTCAAGCAGGTCTCCGGCGCGTTTAAAAGCCTGCAGACTCAGGCCGGCTCCGCCGGGGACTCCGTCATAAATAAATACCGCCGCGCTGCCAACCTGTGGATGAAGCGGTGTGGAAATACCGCCCAGGTCATTTCGATCCGCCATCACCAAAAGCGGAAAGATGCCGATTGCAGCATGTTCAATGGCATGGATCCCCCCCATAAAATGCAAATACCCTGCTTCAGCTTTTTTTTGAATTCGAGGCGGAATTTTAAACCACAGACCGTCTGTCTCAAAAATCTGTTCCGGAAGATCCAAGGGAATAACGCTCAACTTTTTTTTAGCATGTATCCACCATTTTTCATATCCCAACACCTTATCTGTCACTTTAAGTTTACCAGCATATACGATTGTTTCCGATATATTTTTTTCATCATATATATCCAGTATTTCCGTATTTTTTTGTGATCTTACCCGGGTATAATAATCGACGTGAGCTCTGGAAACTTTAACGGTCCGCGTATCCAGATCGAGGATGTCCACAAGGAATGTATCGCCTTTATGAAGATAAATAGCTCCGGGATGGGTCTCTTTAAAGGCCCTGAATCCATCGATCTCCCCTTTGCTCCGGCCGGTCTTATTGCTGACAATATTGAAACGGTCTCCCGTCCCTCTCAGGTCGACATGCCGGTGGGGGGCCAGTCGGCTGGAATAAATTTCCGTCCCATCTTCACTTCTTAAAAGATCGCCTTTGGCCTCAAGGCTTAAAACAGCCTTTATAACATGTTTATGGGACATCCATGGTTCGTCTGCCTTTATGGGCAGTTCGGCTGCCGCACAGATGATGTGTTTGGATGTAATCTCAGGATTGTATGGGTTGACGACCGCCGCTTCGGGCTCACGGTCGAGAAAATCTTCAGGATTTCGCATAAAATATTGATCCAGAGCATCTTCACCGGCAATAAGCACCAGCGCGGACTTCTGTCCGCTGCGCCCTACCCTGCCGCCCCTTTGCCACGTCGCCACAACGGTTCCGGGGTATCCCACCAAAAGACAAAGGTCCAAATCACCGATGTCGATACCGAGTTCAAGCGCACTTGTAGATATCACGGCCAATAGATCACCTTTGGCAAGCCTTGCTTCAATCTCCCTTCGCTCTTCAGGAAGAAATCCCGCCCGATACGCACTAATTCTGCTGGCAAACGGCCCGGATTGACTCCCCGCCCAAATGGCGATCAACTCGGCAAGCTTTCTGGATTGGGTATAAACAATCGTACGCAAACCTCTGTGAAGCGCTGCTTTCAGTAACAGTATGGCAGTCTGTGCCGGTCCCTGAACCGGATTGATAAATACGACGTGTTTCTCGCCCTGAGGCGCGCCGCTTTCTGTAATGGTATCGACCGTTAACCCCGTAAGTTGTTCGGCAAGCTGAGCAGGATTGGACACGGTGGCGGAACAAAAAACGAATTTAGGGGCAGCACCGTAAAAAGAACATATCCTTCGAAGCCGTCTGAAAACCTGGGCCATATGGGACCCCATGATCCCGCGATAGGTATGAACTTCATCCACCACAACCGTATCCAGGGCACAAAAGAATTCTGCCCATTTTAGATGATGCGGCAGTAGCGAAAGGTGAACCATTTCCGGATTGGTCAAAAGAATGTTGGGCGGTGTTTCTCTGATACGTTTCCGATGCCAGGCCGAAGTGTCTCCATCGTAGATCTCAATGGTGGGCGCTACCATTTTACCGTGGGCGGAAAGTTCCTGAAAGGTACGCAGTTGATCCTGGGCCAGCGCCTTTAATGGAAAAATGTAAAGGGCTTTTGAATCCGGATTTTTTAACACCTTTTCGATAACCGGAAGATTATAGATGAGCGTCTTGCCGCTCGCTGTCGGCGTTGCAACAACCAGGTTCCGGTCAGACCTTATCCGATCAACGGCATCCACCTGGTGCCGGTAAAGATCATGGATCCCTGCAGACTTAATTATATGGTCTATTTCTTTGGGCCACGGTTTTTCAGGTTTCGAAAAAAAGTGCGGATGCTCGGGCAGCACCGTATGATGCACCACTTGGCTCCCCAGGCGCTTTGAAGAAATGAGTGACTGGATATACTCTTCTATGGCGTTTTTTTTATGCATAAAGTTGAGGAAGGTGCCCTCATCTTACTTTCTTTTCTTGAAAAAATGAAAATCTGGTTATATTATATGTTGAATTATCGTACGTGTTCAGGGAGTGCACTTTCCCGTGTAACGATATTGGCGGAGTGGCTTCGTTATTTCAATGACTTAGCGGTGGGGGAGACCGCGGCTCCCGCATGCTTTTTGCGGGAGAACGCGGAGGGGGAAGGAATGCCCCCGCTGCTAAGTCATTGAAATGACAAGACACGTAGACGTCAAAGTGAAGCGGGGGAGCGCACCCCCTGAACACGTACGAATTATCAATTAGTGCCATATTGCATGGCAGAATCCGCTTTGCAAGAAAAATGAGCGAGCGTTTTTGTTTTGCAAAAAACTGAAGGACTCTTTTCTCTTAATTACAGGGTGCCTTCTCTTCCACAAGGTTTTTGTAAGGTTTATTTTTATTATGTTTAATCAGATTCTCGTGTTGACCGTTTTACTTTTTTTGTCCGGTTTTTTCTCATCAGCCGAAACCGCCCTATTTTCCTTGAGTAAAACAAAAGCCAGACATCTCGCAAAAACTAAAGGCAAGTCTTACATTCTTATCAAGCGGATGAAGGACGATCCGCATAGACTCCTCTCCACAGTCCTCATCGGAAACAATGTCGTAAATGTGGGCGCTGCAGCCCTGGCAACGTCCATCACAATGGATATGTTCTCGAATTATGCAGTGGGCCTTGCCACAGGTATCATGACGTTTCTGATTCTGGTTTTTGGCGAAGTATTGCCGAAATCAATCGCCACCCGGAACAATATCTTAATGGCAAGAGTGACCATATATCCGATATACTGGCTTTCAATTCTGTGTTATCCGCTGGTTAAATTCCTTAATTTTATTCCCAAACTCACCGGAAAAATCAAAAAAACACCGGCAGTCACCGAAGAAGAATTGATGACGTTTGTTGAAGTTGTTGAAGAAGAAGGAGAAATTAAAGAAGAAGAAAAAGAACTGATACACAATATTTTTGAGTTCGATGATACCAACGCTTCGGAAATAATGACACCCAGAGGTGACATGTTCGTTATTGACTGCGATAAAAAGTTGAATTTAGAAGATATCGTTAAGTCGGGTTTTACGAGGATTCCGGTAATCGATGATGATATCGACCATATCATCGGCATCATCAACATAAAAGATCTCTTTTTACATAATGTATCGTCAGATGACACAATCGATGTTCGAAAGATCATGACCAAACCTTATTTTGTTCCGGAAAATAAAAAACTCGACAAACTGCTTCATCAATTCAAAAAAAGAAAACATCATATAGCGATTGTTGTGGATGAACATGGCGGCGTATCCGGATTGATCACCATGGAAGATGCACTGGAAGAAATCGTGGGAGATATCAGCGATGAAAGCGACCGGGAAGAACTGCATATTGTCGATTACAAAAACAAAGAATGGATGGTTCTTGGAAAGTCCGATATCGATGAAATCAATGAGACCGTAGGGATGGAGATCCCCGATTCTAAAGATTATGACACCTTTTCCGGATTTGTCTTGAATACCATTGGACGAATTCCCAAGGAAAAGGAAGAAATAACCATCGGCACCTATATCATAACCGTGGAAGAGAGGGATGGAAACAGAATCAATAAATACAGGATCAAACAGCAGGCATGAAATTCGATCAGATACTTAGAAGGCGCAGATCCACAAGATCGTTTGATTCAAGACCGGTGACGGAAAAAGATGTCATATCTATGGTCGAAGCCGCACGACTTGCCCCGTCTGCCTGCAACAGTCAGACCTGGCGCTTTGTAACCGTAACCCGACGTGAAATTATTCGAAAAATCTGTTATGAGGCCATGCGCCCTGTTATTCCGAACAAGTGGCTGGAACAGGCGCCGCTTGTTTTTGTCGGATGCTCCCAGCTGGATGTCATTGCAAACCGTATCGGCTCCGGCGTAACCGGCATTGAATATTATCAGATCGATCTCGGGATCGCCATGGAGCACATGGTATTAAAAGCCACCGAACTCGGGCTTGGAACCTGCTGGATCGGCTGGTTTGATGAAAGCACCCTCAAAAAAATCCTAGAGATACCCAATAAAATTAAGGTTTCGGCGTTATTGGCAGTGGGGTATCCCAAAGATGAATCTTCCAAGAAAAGAAAAAGAAAACCGTTGGAGAAAATCGTTTTCTCTGAAAAGTGGGGACAACCCTTCACGTCTTGACACGCTCAACATAATCCCCGGTTCTGGTGTCAATTCGAACAAGTTCTCCCTCTTCGACAAAGGGAGGAACCTGAATTGCATAACCGGTTTCAAGTGTCGCGGGCTTTGTATCACCGGAAGCCGTATCTCCCTTGGCCCAAGGATCAGATTTTACAACCTTTAAATTTACAAAAATAGGCAGCGATATACCGATGGGTTTTTCTTCAAAATAAAGGACATTGCAAACCGTGTTTTCCTTTAAAAAATCGACGGCTTCGCCCACCTGATCTTTGGTAAGAAAGTCCTGGTCATAGGTCGCTGTGTTCATGAAACAGTATTGCTCGTCGTCTGAATACAGGTATTCCATTTCATGCTCTTCGAGGTTCGCTTCGTTGAATTTGTCACCCGATCTAAACGTCCGATCAAATTGAGCGCCGGTCACCATATTTTTAAGCTTGCACTTGTAATAGGATTTGCCTTTGCCGGGTTTTGAAAATTCAAATTGCACCACCGCATACGGGTCCCCATCGATTTCAATTTTCAGGCCTTTTCTCAGGTCACGGCTGTCATACATAATTATTATAGCTCCTTATCTTTTATAACCTTTGATGGTTTCGTAAAAAGTCAGTTTTTCTCGCTCTGTGTTTTTCTGGGTTCGATAAATTTCTCTGCCCTGTGCACCGCATCGACGAAGCGTTTGACCTTGGCAAAGTCTTTTTTGAACCGTATGGACCGTCCTTGAGCGTCCACAGAATTGGTCCCTGTACAGCTGTCGACGCCGGCGGGCTGAACATGCACAATACCGTCAAACACATTGTCGGGTGTAATGCCTCCCGCCAATATTACAGGGATGCGGCATTGTTTAACCAGTTCAGCGGCCACATCCCAATCACAGATCTTGCCGGTGATGCCGACAAAGCCCTTGACCGGCTGATGGTCAGACAACAATCCGGATCCCTTTGTAATGAGCGTGTCCGTTAAAAAATAATCACTGACCGGCTCGAACATCCGTGCCAAATCCAAGGTCGCATAATCATCGGCAATGCCGGATTGATGTATCGGAATAGATCGCATGATTTCGATCTCAGGGAATCTTTTCTTAACGTTCTTTTGCAGTAATACGAGTTCATCCCAGGTTTCGCCGTGTTCGTTTTGCCATGACAAGACTTCACAAAAATGGACCACGTCGGGTCTATAATAGTCGAGCATGAGGGATATGGCATCAAGATCGCTAAAAAGCGGTATCAAGCTGCTCCTGCCGCCTGCACCCTGAATCCAGTTAACGGTAGCTCTGATTTTCGGAATTTTCCAGGATTCCTTGGAAACAACAACACTGCCGACATGATCCACGCCCAGCGCAATCAGTTTTTCAGCCTCGGAAGGTGTCTGCACCTCGTAAATCTGGATTAATATAGGAGTTGACATTTCGAGCTGTTTTTAACATATTCAATCTGTTTTCGCAAATCGTTTGCAAAGATATTTTGATAGCACAGATTCCATTATTTTAACAAAAAAAGAATATAAATCCAGGTTATTTATGCAACTGAAGGGTTAACCCGTCCGGATAAACTTATCGTGAGGAAACCTATGATACTTATTATCGATTTTGGTTCACAATACAATCAGCTCATTGCTCGCCGTGTCAGAGAATTCCATGTATACTGTCAAATCGACCCGCCGGGTGTCGATATTGAGCATATAAAAAACCTGAAACCCAAAGGAATTATACTATCGGGCGGGCCATCCAGCATTTATGAAAAAAACAGTCCCAAGTGTGATGAAAGGATCTTTAACCTCGGAATTCCCGTTCTTGGAATCTGTTATGGCATGCAATTTATGGTCAAGGCCCTCGGTGGTACCGTTAAAAGGTCCCAAAAGCGTGAATATGGATTTGCAGCGCTTAACGTTAAAAAACACGAAGGCCTGTTTAAAGGCGTTGGAGAAAAAACAGACACCTGGATGAGCCATGGCGATTCCATCGAGAAACTGCCGCGCGGTTTTATCATAACGGCTTCCACTGAAAATACAAGCGTGGCTGCAACGGCCCATCCTAAAAAAAATTTTTACGGCCTCCAGTTCCATCCCGAAGTTCATCATACCGCCCGGGGCAAAGCAATGCTTCGCAACTTTCTTTTTGATGTTTGCGGGTGCAAACATACATGGACCATGAAGTCCTTTGCCAGAGA
>JAQBBE010000259.1:0-3960 GCA_032126435.1 Desulfobacterales bacterium
TTAAGCTTTTTCTGAAATTGGTTTAATTGTTTTTTGTTAAAATCTGGCAATTCTACCCCCCGCCGCAAGAGAAACTCGATGTCAAAACTGTCCCTGATTTCTCCTCGTTCCAGGAATGCTGCTATTTTATTCTTCATTGTCTGTTCCAAAGTATGGGCTTTTAAGACAACCTGTTTTGTACTGAATTTTGAAAAGGCAATCTTTTCTTGAAAATCGCAGTCTTTTATCTCTCTTCGTATTTCAATTTTCAACCGCTTCGGATACAAAGTCGATCTTAATTCAAATAAGATGGTATAATGCTTAATTTGTGAATCAGTGATCTCGTATACCTTATCAAAAGCCTTGTGTATTCTTTCGAAATAATCTTTTTGAGATATCTTTTTGATAATCCAAAAATCAAGGTCCACTGAATAACGGTTTAACTCATGGCACAGCCTTAGCATCGATCCGCCGCCAAAAACAAGTGGCTCCAGCACTTTCATGCTGTTCATTTTTTCCAGTACGTCAATTTCAAATATTTCATGCTGTCTAAAGATATCCATATTTTTTCAACATTTTCTGCGTTTTTAAAGGAAAATCTTTGCTAATGCGCCGGATCTCTTCCCTGTCAAGTTTCTCCGCAGACAAAGCGGCAATATCAAGCGCATAGCGGCCGTAAGACATCAAATAAAAAGCATCCACGAATGCTTTCTCGGGGGTTGCTATAAAAAAATCTTTTTCTTTTTTAAACCCAAAATACAAAGCGCTGTTGACTTTAACATATCTAAAAATGCTGCCGTCTAAATAGATTTCTTTCGTTCTTTTAATCGCCACGGATTCATAAAAATCTCTCTGTACCTGGGTTGTAATTTCGTAGTAATCCAGAGCGCTCATGAGCGATATATACGAAGGAACTTGTCCCAGATTTACAAGTACGAATTTTTCTTCCCTGCCCATCGCTTTCCAAACGTCCCGCAATACATACATGTTTCTCTTCACGCGCAACAGTATACCTTGCTTTGCATAACGACTGGCGGTGACTTTGGCAGAGCCGGCGCTAATACCAAACGCTTTAGCGATGTCTTCGTAGCCAAAATATAGTTTGGATATATTCTTTAATCTCAATAATTTCATCAGATATATTAAATTAACTATTTTGTTTATTTTGTATGCTTGATTAGTCGCAAATTGTCAATAAAAAAAGCCCAGCAGCATTTGGCTGAGCTTCGATAGTCCTGTGGCGTCCCCAATCCCGCCTTTGGACCCGCCAGCGGTGGGGTTTTGAATTCAAATGCAGCGATGCCCCGTCAATGACCAAATCGATCCATGTTGCAATTCAGGATTTGAGGCTGGAAAAAACAACAGCCCGCCGATTTATCAGCGGGCTGTTGTTGGTTAGGAGGTGGTTATATATCGAAATAAAGAAAAAATTCATGGGGATGCGGACGGAGTTTCACGTCATTGATCTCATTATTCGTCTTATATTCGATCCACGTATCAATTACATCCTGAGTGAAGACATCTCCTTTCATCATGAACTCGTGATCTTCCTTGAGTGCTGACAGGGCTTCTTCCAAAGATCCCGGTGCCGATGGAATCTCCGCCAACTCTTCGGGTGGGAGACCATAGATGTCTTTATCCAGCGGATCGCCCGGATCGATCTTATGTTCTATACCGTCGATGATGGCCATCAGTATGGCGGAAAAAGCCATATACCCGTTGCACGAGGGGTCCGGGGTCCGGAACTCGATGCGTTTGGCTTTGGGTGAAGATGAGTACATGGGAATCCGGACGGCGGCACTTCGGTTGCGGCTGGAATAAGCCAGATTCACCGGAGCCTCAAAGCCGGGAACCAAGCGTTTATAGGAGTTGGTGGTCGGGTTGGTAAAAGCGCACAGCGCGCGACAGTGCTTAAGTATCCCGCCGATGGCATACAGGGCTTCCTGGGACACGCCGGCATATTTGTCGCCGGCAAAGAGGGGTTGATCGCCGTTCCAAATGCTGCAATGGGTATGCATACCGCTACCGTTATCGTTGAACAGCGGCTTTGGCATAAATGTCACGGTACGGCCGTGTTTGTGAGCCACATTTTTAAGAACATACTTAAACCACATGAGTTGATCACCCATTTCAAGCAGGGGCTTAAATCGCATGTCGATTTCTGCCTGGCCGGCGGTGGCCACCTCATGGTGCTGGCATTCAACATCTATTCCCAACTGTTCAAGGGTCAGGAGCATTTCGGTGCGAATATCCTGAAACTTGTCCATGGGCGGAACCGGAAAGTAGCCTTGCTTGTGTCTCGGCTTGTATCCCAGGTTGGGGCATTCTTCCCGTCCGCTGTTCCAGATACCTTCAACGGAATCGATTTCATAAAAGGCCCGATGATTGGAAGACTCGAAACGGATATCGTCAAAGATAAAAAATTCAGCTTCAGGTCCGAAATAAGCGGTGTCTCCGATTCCGGTGCTCTTGAGATATGCTTCTGCTTTTCTGGCAATATTTCGCGGGTCTCGGGTATATGACTCACGGGTAATGGGGTCTTCAATGTCGCCGATTAAAACCAGGGTCGGAACCTCAAAGAAAGGGTCCATTTTGGCGGTGGCGGCGTCCGGCACCACCAGCATGTCGCTGGCGTGAATGGGCTGCCACCCCCGGATGCTGGAGCCGTCAAAACCGAAACCGTCCTCGAAGCTCGATTCTGTTAGTTCACTCATGGGCACCGTAAAATGCTGCCACAGGCCCGGAAAATCCAGAAAGCGAAGATCGACCACTTTGGCCTTATTCTCTTTTGCAAATTCCAATACTTCTTTGGGGGTCATAATATAATTCCTCCTTGATAATTATTAAACATGTTGATTTAATTGTGATTAAATTTGGATAGCCATCGCAAAGCGTAAAACCCCATGAAAAATTTTTATTTCTTCTATGTCCCATGCGCCAAATTCCGTTCACTTATATGGCATCTTCTCCTTTTTCTCCGGTACGTACCCGAATCACCTCTTCTATCGGCAGAATAAAGATTTTGCCGTCTCCGATTTTTCCGGTATAAGCGGCCTTTTGTATGGTTTCCATCACCTGTTTGACTCTGTCGGACTGAACGATAATCTCGATCTTTATTTTTGGGATAAAATCCACTACATATTCAGCACCCCGGTAAATTTCCTTATGGCCTTTCTGACGGCCGTATCCCTTGACTTCTGAAATCGTCATCCCCTGAATTCCGATCTCATTAAGAGCCTCTTTGACATCATCCAGTTTGAACGGCTTAATGATCGCCTCTACCTTTTTCATAACGTTTCCTCCTTATGTCGTTAAACCTTGGGACCCATCGGCGGTATCAGTTGCCGCCCCAATCACAGATCGTAAGATCCACATACGACAGGTGAATATGTTCCCTTCATTTTGGTATTAAGTTTTGAAACCCGGCAGAACTTCTTTAATGGATGTTTTAATCTTCTCTACCTGATCCGGTGAATCAACTTTTTGTCCATCAAAATCCCTGATATAAAAAACGTCCACAACCTGGTCCACCTTTGTTGCAATCTTGGCCACCCAAATATCGAGACCGCACCTGAAAAGTGCATCGGTGATCGTGTATAGAAGTCCCGAAAAATCATACGTAAACACTTCAATAATCGTAAAAAAACTCGAGCTGTCATTGTCCACGTTGATTTGATGGGGCCTGTTTTTTACGTAACGTTTGGCAGGTCGGTAGACCGTTATTTTTTCTTCCAGCATCGTCTTTAAATCCAGATCGCCGGACAGCGCAGATTTGAGATGGGCTTCAGCCTGTTGCCACCTTTCCTTTTCAAAAATCTGATCCAACGGCGGGTTGACTTCAAAAATATCAAGGGCAATATTATTCCGCCATGTGAAGATCTGCGCATCGAGGATATCCAGCCCGTTCAGCGTAAATGTCCCCGCAATTTTTGAAAAAAGACCGGGACGATCCTGTGCGCAAATGGTGACCGTTCGGGTATT
>JAQBBE010000260.1:0-2840 GCA_032126435.1 Desulfobacterales bacterium
CTCTATGAGAAATGGAAGAAAAGCGGTGTTCTTCCCAGAAATATCGACAGGGAAATTGTTGAAATCATGCACCGCACCCATATGGGTGTTGATCAGGATTTCAGAAATTTAATAAAGCAGGGCACCCGGGCAGCCCTGGCCGACGGTTGGGGCGGCTCCATGTTGGCTACCGATCTCCAGGATGTACTTTTCGGAACCCCTTATCCTGTCCAGTCTGAAGCCAATCTTGGTGTCATGAAGGAAGATCATGTAAATATTATTGTTCACGGCCATGAGCCGGTTCTGTCCGAGGTCATCGTGGCTGTTGCCCAGTCCCGAGAAATGGTCGACTATGCCAAGTCAAAGGGGGCCAAAGGGATTCAGCTGGGCGGTATCTGCTGTACGGCCAATGAAATATTGCAGCGCCATGGCGTACCTCCGGTAGGAACGTTTTTGCAGCAGGAGCTTGCCATCATCACAGGTGCCTGTGATGCCATGGTGGTTGATATTCAGTGTATCTTCCAGAATCTTGCCAACGTGGCCAAATGTTTCCACACCAAGCTGATTACCACTCACCCCATTGCCAAGATGGAGCAAGACAATGTCATTCACATCGAGTTCGACGAGCATCATGCTCTGGAAGATGCCCGGCGGATCGTGAAGATGGCCATTGACAACTTTGAGAATCGGGGTGCGGAAGTGATGATCCCGAAACATAAGGGGGTTCAGGTTGCCGGATTCGGTGTTGAATCCATCGAATATCATCTGGGCGGAACCTTTCGCGGATCTTTCTTTACCTTGAATGACAATATCATCAACGGCCGTATCCGGGGTATTGCCGGTGTGGTGGGCTGCAACAATGTTCGGACCAAGCACAATGAAGGCCACATCACTATTGTAAAGGAGCTTATTAAAAACGATGTCATCGTCCTAACGACGGGTTGTAACGGTATCGCCTGTGCAATGGAGGGATTGCTCACACCGGAAACCGCACAGGTTTTCTGTGGACCGGGTCTGGCCGAAGTATGTGAGACCGTGGGGATTCCCCCGGTGCTTCATCTGGGTTCCTGTGTTGACAACAGTCGGATTCTGCTGGCGGCAACCGAAGTTGTCAAGGCCGGCGGACTCGGGAACGACATCTGTGATCTGCCGGCGGCCGGCAGCGCGCCTGAATGGATGAGTGAAAAGGCCATTAGCATTGGCCATTATTTTGTTTCATCGGGTGTGTATACGGTTTTTGGCGTTACCCTGCCCACCTCCGGCGCTCCTGTCTTCCATGACTATATTTGCAAGGATCTGGAAAAGATTTATGGCGGTATGTGGGATATTGAACCTGATCCGGTCAAACATGCCCGGAAGATGATCGCTCATATTGACAGGAAACGCAAAGAACTCGGCATTGATAAAGCTCGGGGGAGAGTTCTGATGGATATGGCCGATCGCCGGGAAATGGAAGCAGCATATCAAAAAGCTTAATCTTTTGATTTAATGATGAAGTTTTGACATGGATAGACTTCAAAACAAGTCATACCCGAGCAGTTTCAAATCAAAACTAATTTAGAAATTTGGGTCAAACTCAAAATTCGAAAAAGTGAAAATTTACGTTAGGGGAGAAAGGTGTATTAATTGACCATAAATGGACGAAAGGAGGTGATCTTTATGTTGGCTCATAACATATATCCAAAAATAGATCTTAACACGTATCAGAAAGAAGCAATTCTTAAAGATGGGACAAAAATTCTTCTCCGCCCGATGGTAATAGAAGACCAGGATGCGTTGTATGAATTTTTCAAAGCGGTTTCCGAAGAAGAGGCCCGGTATCTGCGTGATGATGTTAAAAGCAGACTCCTTATTGAATCATGGGCAAAAAATCTTGATTACAGCAGGACCCTACCCATTTTGGCGATAAAAGATGACATCATTATTGCCGATGCCACGATCAATCGCCGTCGGTCCGGCTGGAAATGGCACCTGGGTACCGTGCGGATTTTTGTTCACAAGGACTACCGGAATCTTGGTCTTGGGGAACTTATGGTTGATGAACTCGCGCGTATCGCATACAGGCTTGGAATTGAAAAACTCATATTGGAGATTCCAGATACCAACACTGCTGTAATTAATGCGTTTACCAAGGCTGGATTTCATCGCGCTGCATTGATCCCGAACATGGTCAAGGATAGACAAAACATGCCTGTCGATCTTGCAGTTATGATGAAAGATATTAAACCTGCCCTCGACGAGAGTTATGATTATGATTTCTAGCGCTGCCCTGGAACAGAGACTGAAGTTACGAGTAGAAGACCTTCTACTCCCCTAACAACGTTTTTTTATTTGACAGATAATTTTAAACGCCAGTTGGAGTGTACTAAATTTCTTAGGTATTTGCAATGGATTCCAAAGCCGCTACATTTTACACAATGGAACTTCAGATGAACAAAAGGAATACACTTGCGCCCCATTCGCCCCTCAATGAGAACCCAAAACATAACTCAAATGGCATATTACCTCCATTCGAAACTGAGGGGCGAGATGGGGCTACCTGGGATGAAATGCTATGGTAAAATTGGAAAAAGTTCATCTATAAAGATCGGAAACGGAATATGCCCAACTATGATGAGCAATTCCTCACGAGGGTTTTTGACAGCGTCTCTGATCCCTTTGCCATTTACGATCGTGACTTTCGAATTCTCAGGGTAAATCGGGCGCTGAAGACGCTTTTTAAAATCTCAACCGAAAAGATCATAGGTAAGTATTGCTATGCGGTTTTCTATAAACGAAAGGCAGTTTGCCAGGGATGTCATGTTCAGCAGGTCTTTTTAAGCGGCGAATCGCAGATACGGCAAAAGCATATTCCCACACCG
>JAQBBE010000261.1:0-3504 GCA_032126435.1 Desulfobacterales bacterium
TGAAGGTGAGGTTCGGAAGGTCGCTTTAAATTCATCCCTGTTTCCGGGTGTGTTGGAGGTCACAAAAGGAATTTTCAACTCGACGGCCGAGAATATTTCAATTTCTGATTTTCAAACCCGCATCCTGGACGCATCCTTGAAGGTTTCGGGGGATTTAAAGGATTACCTGAAGGATTTAAGCCATCTGGACCTCACATTTCAGGGAGACCTGGGGCCGGATTCGGTCCGATGGATATCAGACGTTATAAACCTGCCGCCCTATCTCCACTTAAAACCGCCCATATCGGTTTCTACGGCGCATCTAACCTGGAACCATGGTCACGAAACCGGTTTTTCAGGAGACCTGGTATTCCAGCCAAAAATCAAGGTTTCAACGGATATTCATGCAAGTCCCCATGCATTGACCATTAAAAACCTTGCCATCCAGGACCAGGACGACCACGCATCCATAAAATTTGTTCAAAAAAACCGAACGGCGGACCTTTTCTTTTCCGGTAATTTACACAAATCGACGCTGGATGGCATCGTCGCGGAAAATCAAATTCTAAACGGTTGGATAAAGGGAAATTTCCATGCCCGCGTGCTTTTGGATCGACCCTTGAACTCGACCCTGCAGGGCGAGGTCCAGGCAAGCAATCTTTTCTTTCCGGGGACATCCGCATCGCCGTTGATTATCAAGGACCTTTCTCTGAAAACCACACAGGATAATCTTCAGGTTGAATCAGCGAAACTGTCGTGGGCGAACAACCAGTTTGAACTTACAGGAAATGTTGATTTTTCGGCCCATGTGCCCAACTTGAATATGGCGCTCAACTCCGAGGCAATCGATCTGGACACACTCATTCAAGCCATGGATAAATACCGCAAAAAAGACCCTAACCCGGAGGGCGAAAAAGCATGGACAAGCCCAATAAGCGGCGTCTTGAAACTAAAAACAGAACACCTGGCCTACAAAGAGTTCATCTGGAATCCCTTCCAGGCCGACATAATTTTCAATGATCGGTCTGCCGATGTGACCCTCACAAATGCGAATTTATGCACCATCTCAACACCCGGCACGTTGAAAATATCGCCCGGGGAGATCAACGTTCATGTGAAGCCGTCTGCCCGTGGACAAAAACTCAAATCCCTCATTTCCTGCTTGCTGGACAAGTCCGCAAAAGTAGAGGGCGACTTCAATCTTGACGGAGAACTGACAGCCCAGGGTCAGGATGAACAACTGATCCAATCCATGGGTGGACATTTGGAAGTCGATGCCGCCGAGGGCCGGATTTTCGCGGGCAAATTTTACAGCGTTTTGATAAATATCTCCAATCTTATTCAGTTCACTGAAATGTTTAAGGGGAAGATGCCGGATCTGTCTGCAGAAGGGTTCGGCTACCATTCCATCCATATCAAAGCCGACATTCAAAAAAGCATATTAAATTTAACCGAAATGGTCATCGACGGTATGTCCATGGGAATCGTCTGTCATGGATATGTCGACTATTTCAATAAAAAAATGGATATTACGGCCCTGGTGGCACCTTTAAAAACCGTCGACTTTATCGTCAATTATCTGCCGGGGGTGAACTACATCCTTGGGGGATCCTTGATCTCCATTCCGGTTCGAATAGAAGGCGATCTGAACAATCCACGGGTAATCCCGATTTCGCCCACAGCGGTGGGATCGGGACTGTTGGGAATTATGAAAAGAACGCTCCATCTTCCCATCAAAATGATCGAGCCTGTATTTCTTAATCAAACGCCCGTACCTCCGGATAAGGAGAAGAGTCAATAACCCCGGTAAAACGATGGGGTGATTGGAAGATAAATCTTCTTAGATCCCGGCGATCCCTGTCGCTGCATGCCGGGTGGAAAAGGCGCTCATGTCGGTCAATTTCGAAAATAAAGGAAAAGTTGTCGTAGGAGTTATTGCGGACACCCATGGTCTTCTTCCGACGACGGCCGTCAAAGCCCTTAAAGGCGTCGACCTCATCATTCATGCCGGAGACGTCGGCAGCAGCGACGTTCTAAAGGAACTGCAAACCATCGCTCCGGTGGTGGCGGTCCGGGGCAACATGGATAAGGTTAAATCCCTAAAGAAACTCCCCGAAACAGAGGCCGTCAAAGTCGCTGATGTTCTGCTGTATGTCATTCACGATATTCACAGACTCGATATTGCCCCTTCGGAGTCGGGCTTTGACGCTGTCATCCATGGTCATTTACACTGTCCTTCTGTTGTTGAAAATAGCGGCCTGCTCTTTTTGAATCCCGGCAGTGCCGCACAGCCGCGCCGTAATTTTCCGGCGTCTCTCGCCTTACTCCACATCCGGGGAAATTCCATAAAGATACAGATTATCGACATCTAACATTTTACCATCCCCTCATAACACGAAGAAGCCCACACAAAGACAACACCCTGCAAGGTTTTGAATTTGATCTTTTTTTGTCAACTCACAATATGTTGTGTTTTCCCTTGACCTTTATCACAATACGTTGTATTCAGCACCTATCATGAAGGAAACGTATCAAGAAGAAAAAACCCAGCGGTACCATCGAAGATTTTTCTTGGTAAACGGACTGACATACCTTGCCGGCACCCTGTTCGGACTAAACTTTTTTTCCATGGCCGAAGCCAATGAAAGACGCCTCCGGTCCATGCCCAAACCCCGTCGGCAAGGGACGTCTTTTTCAGCCCCGGCGTCCAGGATCGCCTTGATCATTGATGACATCGGGCATAGCGTCACCCGGGCACGCGCGTTTTTGTCCTTGAATATGCCGATGACATTCTCCATACTTCCCCAATTGCGGCATTCCAACCGTCTCGCAGAGGAAATAACCGGAAAAGGCCATGAAGTCATGCTCCATCAGCCCATGGAACCATACTGCAACGAAATCCACCCGGGGCCGGGAGCTGTTTACATCTCATACGAAAATCGCAAAATCGAAGAAACCATCGAACAGAACCTGTCCCAAATTCCCCAAGCAACAGGGGTGAACAACCACATGGGCTCAAGGTTTACATCCTGCTCCAGCAAGGTCTTTCAGGCGCTGAAAATAATCAAAAAGAAGGACCTTTTTTTTGTGGACAGCTTGACGAGCAGTCATTCACAGGCCTGCCAAATGGCCCGACGGCTGAACATGAGAACCGCACCGAGAAATGTCTTCCTGGACCATACCCCGGATATACAGGCGGTCCGCCGGCAGCTCTTGCATTTAAAGCAACACGCCCTGAAACATGGGGCTGCCATCGGCATCGGGCATCCGCACCTTTCCACGCTGACGGCGCTCCGGAATTTCAAACAGGAACTGGATGAAAAAGAACCTTGGTTGGAACTGGTTTCAATATCCAATTTGCTTTAATCATTAAAAAAACAATCATAGCGCAGCCTCGATGATTTCCCGTTGTTCTCTTTTGCATCCAACGCTGTGACAGATACTTACAAAGGATTTCATTAATTATCAAAAATCACGCTAAAAGATATATTCGATGAAGTGGAATCCGTTTTCGGAAAAGAAGCG
>JAQBBE010000262.1:0-5619 GCA_032126435.1 Desulfobacterales bacterium
TGTTGCAATGTGAAGATTATATGCATGAAGCTTCATGCATATAATCTTCACATTGCAACACCCTGCTGGAAGCTCCGTGGTATGCGCTTGCCCTGTTGAATCCGTGAAATTCACCGTGGCGAGCTGATGCGATTCAACCCGTCTCCAACACATTTATTTCAATAAATAATTACACTTTTCCAGCCGTTTATGGTATTATTTTGGACAAATAACAACGCGTCCATTAATGAAGATAGTACCCGGAGGGCAAGTATAAAAGCCAATACCGCAGATCCTATCGTCAAACCAGACTCGGCTCCTATTATTCGGGATGTGTTGGATAAGAACAATATTGAAATACGCGACTGAATGGCGCGAAAACAACCCTGCTATAAGTTAATCCCATGACTTCAAAAACAAAATTGCTTTTTGTTGATGATGAAGAGGACGTCCGGTTCTTCTTTCGTGAAGGCTTGATTAATGAGGCCCTCGATATCGAGACTGCCGCTGACGGCAGGGAAGCATTGAGAAAACTCAAGACGTTCCATGCAGATATTGTGGTAACGGATGCAAGGATGCCGAATATGGGTGGCCTGTTGCTGTTGGAGGAAATCAAAATACGGTATCCTGATATTTTCGTCGTGATTGCAACTGGATACGGAACCATCGAGGATGCTGTGAAGGCCATGAAGGCAGGAGCCTATGACTATGTTCTCAAGCCTTTCGACTTTGAGACGATCCGGAGCGTCATTGAAAAAATAACCCGCCACAAAAGCATATTACAGGAAAAGGTGTCTTTTGGAAATGAACGCAGAGAAAAATATCGTTTCAAAAATATCATCGGGCGAGATCCCAAGATGTTTGCTGTTTTCCAGAAGATTATCGATGTCGCTGACACCAATGCGACGGTTTTAATAAACGGAGAGAGCGGGACCGGCAAGGAACTGATCGCCGAGGCAATCCACGTTGGAAGTTCAAGAAAATCTGAAGCGTTCATCCAGGTTAATTGTGCGGCCTTTATCGATACACTCATCAACAGTGAACTCTTCGGTCATGAGAAAGGGGCTTTTACAGGGGCAACCGCCCAAAAAAAAGGGTATTTTGAGCTTGCCGACAGAGGGACGATCTTCTTGGACGAGATCGGAGACGTCTCCATCCCAACACAGATTTCCCTTTTGCGGGTCCTTGAATTGGGGACTTTCCAGCGTGTTGGCGGCACCCACACCGTGAAAGTCGATGTCCGCATCATCTGTGCCACCAATAAAGACCTTTCCCATGCTATTAAGGAAAAGATTTTCCGGGAAGACCTGTTTTACCGGATCAATGTGGTCCCGATTCACATGCCGCCACTTCGGGAAAGAAACGCCGACATACCGCTGTTGGCCCATTACTTTTTGAAGAGATACGCGACGGATACAAAAAAGAAGATCCTTGGCATTTCCAGGTCAGCGATGAACATCCTCTGTCGATATGATTGGCCGGGCAATGTCAGAGAGCTGGCAAATACGATTGAAAATGCTGTCATTTTTTGCAAAGGAAGAGAAATCCTCCCGACTGACCTGCCTGAAGCGTCAAGAGCAACATCTCACACCAAGGCGTTCGAACTCAGCCTCTCTTCCAGTTCACTCCCCGCTGCAGAAGCGACCATAATACGTAAGGTGCTGGAGAAAACAAACTGGAATCTAAAACAGACCGCCGGGGAGTTGGATATTGCCCGGGGGACCCTTTACAGCAAGATGAAGAAATACGGAATAGAAAAATCTCGCTGACCCCTCAAACCCTGTCGATTCTTGAACACTTCTTTGTTTCGCCTCTTATTATTATAATATCAATGAATTATCAAAAATAACCCCACAAAAACCACCTGCCCAAGTGCCGCATTTTGAACACACACGACCCGAAACCCATAAGAAAATCGACCGCATTCTATGTCTGGGACCAGGAGTCGGTACAACCACTTGATAACACAGCTATTTATCCCGTCTCCCACTGTGGCACGCCGATTGCTATGTCCTAAAGGCAGAGAACGTGGAAATGAAGATAGGCTCCGGAAAAATAACGACACGCTGGAGAACCTGCCGCCACACCATTAAGGGAGGTAAGAATGATCTTTTTATTGGAAAACAGACAGGCTTTAATGCACAGATTAGAGATGAAGGGTTTGGAAAAAAGCACGATTCCGGGGTTTATCGGGTGCTTAAAAAGTTGCTTGCTGAACAATCCGGATATAAATCCCTTGCAGGCAAACCAGCGATTGCAATCGTTAGGCTGGGATGATTTCAATTTGGATTACCATACGTTCCAGTTGGCCATCGCAAATTTCGAAGCCGATCGATAACATGGGGTTGAGAGCCGGAATCGGTTCCATACCCTAAAAAATGTTCATTTTTCCCAAGTTCAAGTCGAAGACCCCGAACTTTGAGCGGGGGAAAGCAAAACTTTTACAAAGGAGTTCATTATTAAAAAAACCAAAAAAATCTTGTTTGACGCTGTTCTTGTTTTAGTCATAACGGTTCTTACGTTCATTGTTGCCGGTGAGTATGATATTTTAGAAAAGATTGTTGAAATGTCTCATAAATATGAGCATTTTGAACTTGATGAAATTATTACAGCCGCTGTTGTTTTGCTCATTTGTCTTTTGGTTTTTTCAGCCAGGCGACTTCAGGAACTTACAAAATCGAGAAAGGAATTAAAAAAGACGAATGAGGATCTTACCAAAGCGTTAGCTGAGGTAAAAATATTGAGAGGTATTATTCCAATCTGTTCTTTTTGTAAGAAAATACGTGATGACGAAGGATTTTGGCAACAAGTAGATGTATATGTACAACACCACTCGGAAGCGGCTTTCAGCCATAGTATTTGTCCGGAATGTATCAAAAAAGAGTGTCCGGATTATGAAGAGGAATCTTCAACATAAAAGTCCGATTAATCAGTCACTGAACCGTCTTTTACCTCGCCGCAAACAGACGGGGTATTGGAAATCATAATAAACGATATTGTATGTCATATAGACCTAAAATCATAGAACGCTACGAGAAGCTATTTGGGATCATCTCCATGGAGAAGGGGTTTATCACTCCGGACACCTTCATCAAGGCACTGGTAATTCAGATCAAAGAGCATGCCGAGAACGGCAGATACCGATTCGTCAGAAAGATTTTTTTGGATGAAAATATTATGTCGGTCAAAGAAATCGATGCGGTGTGCACTGTCATTTTTCAGCAGACAGATCGACGGATTAAAATATGACACATCATGGGACCATCATTTTAACAGGGATTATCGACATCGGATTCCCGGTACCTTTGAGAGGCCCATGTCAGGAGGATGAGTGAGCCTTTAAGCGGAGCTCGAATTGCCCTTCTCTTTACACACCCCACAGATATGACAGGATTCCATAGGACATGGGGGGGAGGTTTTCCCCTGCAAGGCTCTTTTGTATTCCTTTTTGAGAAAAGACTTGCGGATGCCATGATCGATAAAGTCCCAGGGAAACAATTCATCTAAAGAACGTTCCCTGTGAACATAAAAATCAGGATTTACAGGAGAGGATTTTAGCGTTTTGGGCCAGTTCCCTTGATTTTTATTTGCAAGCCGCAATATTTGTGCAGTGTTTCGGTCTCCGCGCGACAACAGCGCCTGAATGTAAGCCCAGCGAGGAACATCCGCGTGCAGGCGGATGTTTGCCACTCTCTTAAGGCCGCCCTTTATCTTTTTTATCTTTTCTTTTAGCAAACGGATATCATCCAGTACGACCCATTGAAACGGCGTGAACGGTTTGGGGACAAAACTGCTGAGACTGACGGTGATCTCCCCCATGTGTTTCCTGACCCGGCTCGATTCGAGGAATCTGTGTTTTATCTTTTTACACAGGGTAACAATGGCGTCAATGTCATCCATGGTTTCGGTGGGAAGACCGATCATAAAATACAGTTTTAGGTTGGGAATACCGCCGGCGACCAGTGCCTCGGTGGCATCGAGGATATCTATTTCAGTAAAACCCTTATTAATCACCTTGCGCAGACGCTCTGTTCCAACTTCCGGAGCGATGGTTGCGGTTTTGACGCTGCTTTTCCTCAGGACTGAAAGGAGTTCAGGTGTAAAAGCATCGGCTCTCAGGGAGCTGAAGGATATTCGGATATCCTTTTCAAGGCTCTGGCGGCAAAGCTTGTTTAGGTCGGGAAGATCCGAAACCGCAGCGCCCACCAGTCCAATTTTGTCTGTGATCGACGCCCCCTTTTCCATGCATTTCTCCAGAAGTGAAAAGGGTCTGAATCGCGGAGGTCTGTAAACAAATCCTGTGCTGCAAAATCTACAACCATGGGGACATCCTCTGCTGACTTCAATGAGAAATGTACTGTCAAAGATGGTGTCCGGGGTTATGATTTTACTGCAGATAGGAATCTGGGAGATATCTTCCACATATTGGCGTTCAACTTTAGCCGGAACGCCGGATACCGGTTCAAATGCACAAAGCGTCCCGTCCGAATGGTAAGATGCTCTGTAAAATGTCGGAACATAGATACCGGGGACTTCGCCGGCAAGGGTTTTTAAACACGATCTCCTATTTTGAGCCAGAACATCCGGTGAAACCGTGTCAAAAAACCGGGGCAGGATGGCTTCGGCTTCACCCATCAGAAAACAATCGATAAACGGAGCCAAAGGCTCCGGATTTAATAATAAAGCAACTCCCCCTGCAATCACCAGAGGGTGGGGGGTTCCTCTGTCATCAGACAGCAGAGGGAGGCCTGCTTTATCGAGAATTGTGAGGAGGTTGGGATAGTCATTTTCAAATGAGACCGAAAAAGCAATGATGTCGAAATTTGAAATTGGATTTCCGGACTCCACGGTGAGTATGCGATCTGCTTTTTTCCCGGTAGTTTTCGGTAAAAAAGCGCGTTCGCATACGGCGTGCTCAATCTTATTGATTAATTCGTATACCGCCTGAAAACCGAGATTGGACATCCCCACATGATACGTGTTGGGATATACCAGTGCAACTTTGATACGACCTTCCCATCGTTTGCGGATCGCACCGATTTCCGGGTCGGCAACTTTTTTTTGAAATCTTTCAATTTTCCCTGCCATTGGCTATCAGACGTTTCTGAGTTTTTAGCGTTCATCGGCATCCAACAGTTTTTATCATGCGCCCGTGTTCGTTAGCTAGTCTGCTTTTTTCCGTAAAAATGTCGGCACATCAAGGTCACTGAGGTCGGTATTATCGATGACAATTCCCTTGTATCCTCTGTAGATCCCACCGCTCGACTCACCCACCGCATGTTTACGGCGGATGAACGTCGGCTCATCATAATCTACGGCATCGTTCAAATCGTCTGCCGTAATATCTCTGACCTTGCCTCTGAGCTCATTTTTAATCCGGGTTTCGGGACCCGAATCGATTCCCGTTGCAATGACCGTAACACGAATCTCATCACCAATGCTGTCTTCTACGGCGGCTCCCCAGATAATATCGGCATCTTTTCCGACTTCATTGTATATCCGATCGGCAGCCTCGGTCATTTCTTCCATGGTCAAATCGCTGTTACTGGTGATATTCATTAAAACGCCCTTGGCTCCGGAAATGGAGATATCTTCAAGAAGTGGATGGGATATGGCACGCTCGGCGGCCTCGATAGCGCG
>JAQBBE010000263.1:0-39766 GCA_032126435.1 Desulfobacterales bacterium
GTGCTTCGATCATCCCAATGATTTTTTTTCTTGAATCGGAAAGACCGTCTACAGGCATATTTGAACCGGTCAACGCGACATGCCGTTCGACCTTCGGCTTTGTCGTTCCACCTTTAAGCTTACACGTATGCTCAATAAGCCCTTGACCTTCCATGGCATACATCAGGGCATTCGGGATTTGCTTATGGAGTTTTTTTCGGAGTTCTTTTAGGCGCAAGGGTGCTGCCGTCAGCAGATTTAAAATTTCGCTTTCCAAAGGTGTAACCGAATTCTTGACAAGCGCTTGTTCCCCTTTTGTTTTAATGGTCACAATATGGTCGTCACAAACATTCAGTCCACCCGGTAGTGCGCACTTAATGACATCTCCGATTGGATGCAGGTAGTAATCGGCAATCCATCTAAAAAAAGGTATCATGGATGACGGAAACAGCGATGCTTCATCAAGGATATCCAGAACCGTTTTTATCTCTTCCTGGTGGATTTTTTTGCAGAAACCCAAAATATATCCCGTTACCCTGCGCCGACCAAAAGGAACCAGGACCCTTTTTCCTGTGGTGGCCAGCGCTGAAAGGTCTTCCGGAACGCTGTATGTATACGTGTTATGCACCGGAAGGGCGATGGCAACCTCTATGTAAATCGAAGGGGATGTCACTGAGTTAAGTGCCTTGTTGTTATGGGCATAAAGAAAGCATGATGGATAGCAGTGGCTTTTTTCTTGACAGCCAACCGGCTTTTCTTTAAGCTGTTATCTGGAAACTGTCCGTGAAAATTAGATATTTTAAAAACATTTCGATTCAATTACAATGCAATTGAAATCGGATAAAATCGTTCAGCGTTCTTTATCAAACCTTCCAATATATAGCGTTAACGTCGATATTTTTCAACCATTTCTAAATCAGTTATGCGCATCGCCGGTTTTGAAAAAATTAACGTCATCATACTCTCAAAACGCACACCCGAAAAAAATCAAGATATCCTGCTTGGACGATCCACGCCACAACTTTATAGGAACCCACTAAAAGAGGAGATAAAATTAACATCTCGGAAATTCTACAACCGATTAAAGGAGGAGAATATGCATAAAATTGTAAAACAATCCATGGTATTTTTGTTGATTGCAACGCTTGTTCTGGTTCCATTCGGGACTTCCGCCCTGGCACGGGAGGGGTCCCTGGATGAGAAAAATACCGCCGGCGCCATGAGCGCTGATCTTGTGCTTGTCAGACCTTTGGGAATCGTCGCCACCGTTTTGGGGTGCGCTGTTTTTGTCGTATCTCTCCCCTTCTCGGCGCTGGGGGGCAATACCAAAGAGGCCTCCCAAAAACTGGTGAAAGATCCCGCCCAATTTACCTTTAAAAGGCCCCTGGGAGATTTTTAGGTTTTTTAATTCATACGTCTTTTTATAAAGATGCACCGGCACGTTTAAACAAGGAGGGTAGATGGCTGATAAAGAACGTCATGGGATTGAAGTGTTGACTCAATTCGCGATGGAAGTGATCCGCCGTTCAGGTGAAGAGGCGCTGTTGTATTATGGCAAAGGGAATTCCCGCATAAAGTTCGACGAAGAGCTAGTTACAGAGGCGGATTCCCATCTGATGGAATTTTTTCAGGATCAACTGAACCATCGTTTTCCAGAACATCAGGTGTTTAAGAACAATCAGGCGAACACGGATTATACCCATGATGAAAAGCGCTATATATGGATATTTGATCCATTGGACGGTGTGGCCAACTTTCAGGCGGGCATTCCCATATGGGGCATATCTCTGGCGCTCATTGAAAATTTCTGGCCGATTTTCGGCGTGTTTTATATGCCTGCGACCGGCGATTTTTTTCATGCACGGGCCGACCAAAATGCTTTTCTGGGAGATGAAGAAATTCGCGTTTCAGATCTGAAGAATATCAACGACGAAAGTCTTCTCTTCACGTATTCACGATTTCATCACCGTTACCGTTCAACATTTCCGGGAAAAATCCGCGATCTGGGCTGCACCGGCGCACACATATGTTATGTGGCTATGGGGCGTGCAGAAGCTGCCGTGATCGCCAATGAGTCCTATCAGGATCTCGCTGCCGCCAGCATTATTCTTGAGGCGGCCGGCGGAAAAATCTGCAAGATGGATGGGAGCGACTTTTTCATCAATGAATATCTGGACGGGCAAAAGATTAATGACCGCCTTCTGGTTATGGCTCCGGGTATTTACTCCCAAGTTCGAAACAGTCTTCAAGAGATTTCTTAAATGATTTCAAGGATCGATCATATCTCAATCGCTGTGAAAGATTATGCAAAAGCACGCCATTTTTTTGAAGATATACTCGGGGCGATCCCCGGCGCGGCCGATAAAAACCATCATTTGAAATATCATTGGCAAATTTTTTCATTTGGAGACCTCTCTCGTCTCGAGTTGATAAGTGCTACCGGGGACGGAAGTTTTCTGTCCAATTTCTTTAATAAAAATAAAAACGGCGGGCTTCACCATATTTCCCTGCAGACCCCGGATATCCAAAAAACCCTGCAGAAGCTGGATGATCATAATATTTCTTATTTCGGGTATAATGAATATGGCGATTTCTGGAAGGAAATCTTTATTCATCCCAAAGATGCCTTCGGCGTTCTCATCCAGATTGCGGAATTTGACCCGGACGACTGGCTGGACAAATCCGCTGTATTTCCCAAAGGACAAAAATGGGAGGTGGATGAAAAAAGAGATGGCTGTACGGTAAATTTTGCCCATCCCGGCGGCGGAAAAGTGAAACTTAAACTGACAAAAAAAGAAATTAAAAGACTTATCCGTGAATTGGAGCAATCATCTTAAGGATTGAGCTGCTCAAGCATCCACCGGGATAGAACGCTTGCAAGCTTTTCCTGGTGATTGCTGAAACGGTGGTTGGCGTCGGGTATTTTGATCACCGTCACATGGGTGGCGGGCGTTCCGCTGCTGCGGAGACGGTCAGCCAATTCAGGATTGGCCAGCCGGTCAGAAAGGCCGTGAACAATGAGAACCGGCCTGGAAATTCGGGCGATGTTCCGGTATGGGTCAGAAACTGTTTCCGGTCCTCTAAGGCTCACAACGTGGTTGGCGGTGTAAAGCGCTTTACCCAAAGGGCCGAGATCTATGAGCATCCATTGGTCTCCTTTTCCCTTGGCCACCAAATCTTGGGCCTGGCGGAGAACGCGGGTTGCCGTTTCAAGACCGAATATATGTATATTCCACTCGAACAGATTGCCCGGAGGACCGGTTAAAAGAACGCCTTTGATCCTGGGGTCTCCGGTTGTTGCCAGGTAGTACAGCACCCGGTTGGTTCCCATGCTGTGACCGTATAGGAAGATGGAGTTATATCCAAGTTGTGCCATTTTTTGGACGGCCGCTGCAATGTCATGCCGATTATCTTCAAAACGGTTCTTTTTGGGACCCTGGTCATGATCACGCATATTGAGAGCAAGGGTGGGAAATCCTCGATTTGCAAGCGCTTCAGGAAGAAAGCCCATGATGCCCGAATAAAAATTGCCGCTGTAGCCATGAATCATGACCACCCCGGCATTTTTTTCGGCCTTATGGGGTGTTCGCATCACACCGGTTAGCTGTATTCCATCGGTGGTTTTCAGGCGAACCAGCTCTACCCCGATATCTCCGGCCGCCCGGGCCGGCGGGTTTATGTACATAACGATAAGCAGGCAGACCAGAATAGAATGTTTGAAAAATCGCATCATGACCTCTTTGTTGTATTTATGACCGCAATCGTTTGTCGGTTTGAGCCTTTTGCAAACTTCTAAATGGACCGCATAAATTTATCAAGAAAATAGTTATGCTGTAATCTACAGGAGGTAAAAATGCTCGTTCATAAAACCCAAGTTCAGGTTCGTTTTGGCGATACCGATCCCTATGGAGTTGTTTATTTTGTCGCATATTTCCGATATTTTCATCAGGGCATTGAAGAATTCCTGCGTCATATCGGCATAAACCCCGGCACTTTTTTTCGAAACACGGAGGAAAAGTTCGGCATGCCCAAAGTGGCTGCCGATTGCCATTTCTTAGCCCCGGCCCATTATGGGGATTTGCTGGAGATGCATACCGCCATCAAAGAGATCCGGGAAAAAGCCATCATTTTTCAGTTCCATTTTTACCGACCTCCAGAAACTCACTTACTGGCTGAAGGGAGCGTTACCTTTGTGGCCATCGATCATACCTGGAAGGCGATACCTTTGCCCAAGATTATCGCCGAGAAAGTGCAGGGCCTTTAGCCCGGATTCTTTATTTAAATACCAGATGCGTCGCCGCTTTCACGTCACGAACGCGGCCGATGATTTTGGCCGCGGCCACGCCTGCTGATACCAAGGTTTTGATGAGGTCTTCTCCCTGGGCTTCGGATACTGCCACTAAAAGACCGCCGCTGGTTTGCGGGTCAAATAAAATTTCCTGATGCCACAACGGAACGTCGGCCTCAATCCGCATATGTTTTTCCACCATCTGTCTGTTGTAAGCATTTACGCCGGTTCTCATCCCTTTTTTATAGACCGCCAGCGCCTCGTCCATGATCGGCAAACGTGCAACTTCGATTTCCAGGCAGACTTCAGATGCTTTGGCCATTTCAAAGCCGTGTCCGGACAACCCGAATCCGGTTATATCGGTTGCGGCGTGTATATCGAAGTCCGCCATGACCTCAGCAGCGGTTCGGTTGAGTGTTGAAATGGTTGCCACACAGGCATCCATGGCTTTCTTGGAGACCCATTTTTTCAAATTGGCATTAAACAGTACGCCGCTTCCGATGGGTTTGGTCAGAATCAGGACGTCTTCGGGCCGGGCGCCCCGGTTGGTCCAGAATTTGTCGGGATGTACGACGCCGGTCACCGCCAATCCGAATTTGGGTTCTTCATCTTCGATGGAATGCCCCCCTGCCAGCACCGCTCCTGCTTCGGTAATCTTGTTTAAAGCGCCGGCGACGATTTGGTGCAGGACATCGAAAGGCAGCTTCTTAACGGGAAAACTGACCAGATTAAGGCAGGCGATGGGACGGCCGCCCATGGCATAAACATCGCTGATGGCGTTTGCAGCCGCAATCTGGCCGAATACATACGGATCGTTCACCGGGGGCGTAATAAAATCGGCAGTCATAATGACGGCGAGGTCGTCGGTCAATCGATAAATGCCGGCATCATCACTGGTTTCATAGCCCACCAATAAGTTGGGATCTGTATGTCTGGGTAAACCTGCCAACAAATCTCCGAGCCCGACCGGGTCGATTTTGGCGGCTCAACCGCACGTTTTTGACAGGCTCAGCAGGGTCGGCTTTTTGAAAAGGTTCAGTTTCACTGCATGAATGCTCCATGGTTGAAATTGTTGTATGCGGTTATTATTCTTCTACTTTAAGGCTAAGGTCAAGATCTTTCATCAAAATGGTATCGGGTATTCCTTCGGTAAAAGGTAAAACAGTCGCTTTGGATCGAAGCGTGTCGGCCAGTTGCCGGATTCTTTAATCAATGCTTCCGCACTGCGGTTCACATGGTAATTTCCGGGGTTTGGTCGTATCACATAATAAATTCTTAAAGACATACACCCTCTAACCTGGATATCACGGGTTAGGCGTGTGTGCCCTTAACCCACCTCGAATCCTTATTTTGCCTTTTCGACAGGATATTCGGCTCCTTTCCAGGCGAAAATTCCGCCCGGAAAGCGCAGAACATTCTTGTATCCCAGTTTCGTCGCCCACATGGCCCCATTGTGACTGCGGGTACATTTGACAAACCCGCAGTAGATGACGATGGTTTTTGACATGTCGGGACCCAGCAGCGCCTTGAAATCGTCAATGGTTTTCCCATCTGTCTCTTGGATATCCCACGCGTTCATCTCGGGAATGGGAAACAGAAACTGCTCGGCACCAGGGACATGCATTTTTTTATAGCTGGCATCATAGGGCATGGTATCGATAATAAGGATGTCCTTGCCGGAATCGATCAGGTCTTTAAGCTCCCTGGCTGTGATCACGCCGTAACCGCCTTGCTGGACTTCACGGACCAGCTTGACGGCTTCCTGCTCTTTTTCCACTTCTTTTTCAAATTTGTTTTTGGCTAAACACGGACTTGTCAGGCTCATCACAAATAGTCCAACGACTATAAGGCTGAAAACACTTTTTCCCATTCGCATCATCACACCTCCTTCTTTTTTAAGCTTCTAAACAGATTTGTTAACGTTTTGGGTGCCATGCTTTGGCGATACCGCCAAAAATAAAGGTAAAAGATAACCAACATCATGGCAATGTCCTGTAAAAGGGCCGTTCGCAGCCCACGAAAGGCCCGGGCTTCCGGATCTTCGGGACCGAAACACCCACAATCGACATCGAGCCCTATCCAGATGCCATAACTCAAAACCACGATAAATAAGGTCAAAAGGCCGGTGACGACGGCCAGAGATCCACGGATATCCATCAGTAATCCCAGGCCGGCAAGAACCTCCATCATGGACAAGACAATGGCCGCCGGCAGGGTCAAGGGATCGGGCAACAAACCATAATTTTCGATAATAACCGCAAAAAATTGAGGGGCCATTAGCTTGGAGATGCCGGACCATAGAAAAATAACACTCAACAGGATACGGGAAAGGTTGTAAATCAAGGTGGATAAAAAGATATTTCTCAGGCCATGAAGCCCTTCACCTTTTGGGGCGGCGATCGTTCCACCTGCTTCACTCGTTATTGAACGCATCATTTCCTAATTTCCCGGATTCAGATCGGATTTTGCACCCCGATGAGGCCCAAATGCCTTTGAAATTTACATGGGAGATATATAGTATAAGGATAGGCGATATGTAAAATTGATAATTTCAATACTTGGGCAGGAAATGATTGACCCTGTCGATTCCATGAAGAGATTAAGCCTGCTCTCGAATCTTATGGGCGAGAAAGTTAATTTCCAAATGATCGGATATCGCTCATAAAAGACTTTTTACGAGTTTGTCGGCTTTAACAGCTTGATTTTTTATATTTCCAAGTTTAAGGTTTTATGGGACAATAGATAAACGCTCTTTGTTAGGCGACAGATGAATCCTATAATATTTATTTATCGGTGAAAAAATGGCAAAAATATTCAATGGTAAAAAGACCGGAAAATTGGGTACTGAAAAGAACCCCGCTGTTGTTCGTGTACAAACAGAAGAAAGAATGAAAGAAGTCGCATCAATCTTTGAAGAAAACGGGTGGCAACATACAATCGGATTGGAACCGGATGAACCAGAAGATATTACCGATCTAGAAAGGTTATTGAATCCGCCAAAACCACAGATCTCCGAAAAGAAAGTTGGGCGCAATGACCCCTGCCCGTGCGGAAGCGGGATTAAGCATAAAAAATGCTGTGGTAAATAAGGCTGTTTTACATTCCGAAAGATGGGTTTGTGCGTGACCGCCGGCTTGACTCCGACGGCTGGAAGCCAAGGTTCTTTTGTGATTCCATAATAAGATTGCTATGAAAAAACAGGCAGTACGGAATCCCAAAAAAACTCGTAAAAAAAAGAGCGGTACCACCTGATATTTTCCACGATATCTTCACTTCTTGTATGCTCCGGTGTGTCACTGACAAATTTAAACATAAAGCACTTTGTCCGGAACTTCCTGCACGCCTGAACCACTGAGGCCCCTTCCATATCGATTAGGTCGGCATTTTTGGAGATTTCTTTTCGTTCGTCCGGATCAAGAATCGCTCGGTCGCTGGTGGCGAGTTTTGCGGTCCGGAACCCATCTATGGTATCCGGTTTATGAATATGGGGTTTTCCCGATTTCAGTTCAGGTCTGTCATATTCGATAATTTCATCGATATGAAATATTTCACCCAGAGAATGGCCAACGCCTGCTGCTCCCGCCGCACCCAGATTGCAGATGCAGGCAGGCGTATACTTTTGACAGCAGTAGGCGGTTGCCATGGCTGCATTTGCTTTGCCGATGCCCGAAATAACCAAGAGAAGATTATCATTTTGAAATAGGGGAAACGGCGTTTTCCGGGTTTGCTTTAAAGACATCCCCGGAACAAACGGTTTTGCTTCAAGCAGGGTGGCCATGACCACTGCAGTTACAGTATTTTTTTCCACCGTGCCATCTCCTCAAGGGCTTGAATCGCTTTTTTACCGGTTTCTCCCAGTGATACGGTAAAATTGTTGACATACAGGTCAATATGTCCGTCAATGACCCGATCATCCATTTCCTGGGCATGCAATTTTACAAATTCCCTGGACGCATTTCTGTTTTCCAAGGCATATTGCACGGAATTTCGAAGCACAGATTCAATATCATTCTTCAGATCGATGGCTGGACGATTTTTTCTGACAGCAATACATCCCAAAGGGATCGGAAGCCCTGTTTCACCTTCCCACCACTTGCCAAGATCGATGATCTCGACACAGTCATATTCCGGATAGATGAACCGGCCCTCGTGAATGATCAGCCCGGCGTCATATTTTCCGATTTGTACTTTTTCAAGGATGTTGTCAAACCGGGTTATCTCGACGTTTCGGATTTCAGGACGCCACAGTTTTAATAGAAGATACGCTGTTGTATATTCACCGGGTACGGCGATTTTTGCTTCGGGCCAGGATAAATCAGCCGACCTTCCCACGAGAAGCGGTCCGCATCCATACCCCAGAGCCGATCCTGCATCAAGGATTTCGTAGTTTTGTCTTAGTTTAAGATAGGCATAGAAGGAAAGCTTTGAAACATGAAATGTTTTTAAAAAGGCTTTTTTATTGAGGTCTTCCACGTCGTGCATATGGGGAATAAAACGCAAATCTCCCGTATCGATAGCGTCGTGAAGCATTGCATGAAATATAAAGGTATCATTGGGGCATGTTGAAAAAGCAATATCGAGTGTTGTCATAATACTTCTTTCCAAAATTGGCAGAAGACCACGGGCGTAGGCCCGTAATCTATTCAGAATTTACGCTGTTAATGAAGATGCAATACTTCGTTATGAAACAGGCACCCAAGCGGATGTTCACCGAAAATTCCTTATGGCCCGATATTGAGAATCCCTTTGAACAGGAATCTTTCCGGCGTTTTTAATGATATGGACAAGCTCTTTTTGGTGGGTCCGGGTTGTTATCCCTGTAGCCTTCACCACAACCTCTTCCATGAGCACGCCGCCCATGTCGTTGGCCCCCATGGTCAGGGCGATCTGTGCAAGCTTCAAACCTTCGGTCAGCCATCCCGCCTGAATATGGGTGATATTGTCAAGGAATATCCTCGCGATGGCCACGATTTTAAGATAATCAATACCCGTTGCCGGGAGGAGATCCGCCATGCGCGTCCGTGCAGGTGAAAAAGACCAGGGAATAAACGCCTTCAAAACGCCGGTTCGGTCCTGAACATCGCGGATGACCTCAAGATGTTCTATCTTCTCTTTAAGGGTCTCTCCCATGCCGTAAGTCATGGTCGCTGATGACGTCATTTCATTTTGGTATAGGGCGTGTATGACCTCCCGCCATTCATCCACGGTGATTTTTTTCGGGCTTACCTTGGCACGGATTCTGTCAACCAGAAGATCTGATGCGCCCGGTACGGAATCGAGGCCGGCCGCTTTTAATGCTTTTACGACATCACCTGTCGACAGCGAATTTTTGCGTGAAATATGTACAATTTCCGCAGGAGAAAAGGAGTGAAGGTGGATTTCCGGGAAACGTTTTTTCACGGACGTCACCATATGGATGTATGTATCCAGTGTGTAACCGGGGTGAAGTCCACCCTGAAGCATCACCTGGGTTCCTCCGGCAGCAACCAGTTCTTCAATCTTCCGGCAAATTTCATCCATGGTCAGTTCATAAGATTGAATGAGATTTGCCCGGGAATGAAATGCGCAGAAAGCACAGGCCGCCTCACAAATATTGGTAAAGTTTACAATCCGATCGATGATGAATCCGACCGCTTCTTTGGGGAATGCCAATCTTCTTCTCATATCTCCAGCGTTCCCCAGATCGATGATGTTCCAGGAAAATAGATCCAGAGCTTCTTTGGAGGTGATTCTGTTACCCCCGTATATCTTATGATAAAGATCGCTGTTTTGAATCATGTCCTCCATTTCTATTCAAAAGACAAATACTTTAAGTCTTTCACCTTTTTTATCAGACCCATGTCTCCTGCCATTGAAAAGTAAAACATCAAAGCATCTTTCAAATCCTCGTCGAACTTAAACTGCAACAGGTCAAAGTAGCTGTTTATGTCGTAAATAATATCCGGATATTTTGCGCTTGCCTTTGAAACGACCTGCGCTTTATCCGCTTCGAGGTGGCGCAAAGAGCTGTGATATGAAGAAACCACCGCTCTGATTTTCGATGCGTATTCTTCAACGATGCTTTCTCTGACCGCAAACACGGCAAATACCACAGGGAAGCCGGTCTTGCGAAGCCACAGGTCGCCGAGATCATACATATAGGATACCGGTTCAGAGGATATGGCCATGGCATCGTTGCCGATAGCCAGAGCGGCATCCATATCTTTTAGCACCGGCCTCGGATCGGTGGGTATGTAAACCGGGTCTGCATGGTAATAATTTTTAAGAAGAATTTTCAACAGCACCGCCGACGTATGAGATGCGCTGGTAATTCCCACTTTCTTGTGATTCAATTCTTCGATGGGAATTTTGCTCGCAAGAATCACCGATCCCACATATCCGACCGAACTTAAGCAGAATTGGGGAAGGAGGGCCACATCATCAGCAATTTGTGCACAGGTTGCGGAGGAAATGGGGCTCATGTCGAGTTGCCGGTCCGCCATCATTTTATTGAGCATGCACGGATAACCCGGATAGATATCGATCCCTCGGACAGGTTTTTTTTCAAACATCCGGTAATAAAAGGGATAGCAGTTAAGATAGTCGATATACCCGAGCCTCATACAAAATCTTCTTTCTGGTTGGCCGATAAACTGCGGTAACTCGCTGTTGTCCGTTCAGGTATGAGCTGGGCTTCATGAATAAGTCTTCTTAAAAACGGCTCAGATCCAAAATCGGGCGTCTGTGCACCGGCAGCATGAACCACTTTTTCATTGTGATACGTTGCGCCGATATCATCAACGCCGAACCGGAGAAGTACTTGAGCCATTTTATCACCCAGATACATCCACAATGCCTTTAGATGGGGCACATTGTGAAGAAAAATCCTGCTCGCAGCATAGATCCTGATGTCATCATAGCCGGTGGTCGATCGACGTGCGTCTATTTTTGTGTTTTCTCCGTGAAACTGTAAGGGCACAAAGGTTTTGAATCCCCCGGTCTCATCCTGCAGATCACGGATCTGTGAAAGGTGATCCACAATATCTTCCGGGGTCTCGATATGGTTATAAAGCAGGGTGGCATTGGTTTTAAGGCCCATTTTGTGCGCTGTCCGCATGATGGACAGCCATTTTGAGCCTGAAATCTTCTTCGGCGCGATGATATCGCGGACACGCGGCGAAAAAATTTCAGCGCCGCCCCCGGGGAGTGCTTCGACACCGGCATCCATCAGCCGTTTGAACACTTCTTCAAGGGGAATTTTGTTTTTTTTCGCAAAATAATCGTATTCAACCGCAGTAAAACCAACAATGTGGATATCCGGTTTTATCTTTTTTATGCGTCTTAACATCTGTTCGAAATAATCGATACCAAGATCAGGATGGAGCCCGCCCACGATGTGAACTTCATCAATTCCCATCAAAACGGCCTGTTGCATCCGCCGGTCAATTTCGTCTAAAGAAAGCAAAAACGCGTTTTCGTCGTTTTCATCACAGGAATAGGCGCACAACGGGCATCGCAGCTCACATATATTGGTGTAGTTAAGGTTCATGTTTACACCATAGTATGCAATGTCTCCGTGCAATCGTGTCCGGATATGCTGGGCAATGGCACCGAGGTCGAGGATGTCGTCGGTTGTGAGCATGTAGAGGGCATCTTCGCTGCTGACGGGAACTTTGTTGCAAACTTTTTCGGCAATGCTGTGGAGTATTTTATTCTGTAACGTATCCAGAAATTCCACGTTATATTTCCCTTTTCCCCCAGCTTTCAAACAGGTCGTGCCTTTTGCCCAAAAGGTTCAACACCTTTCCCACAACAAAGTTGATCACATCATCCAGGGATTCAGGCCGGGTGTAAAACCCCGGAACCGGCGGCACGATCTCAATTCCTGCCAGCGCGGCCTTGTACAAATTTTCAGTATGAACAACACTTAAGGGTGTTTCTCTGGGCACGATGATGCATCTGCGCCTTTCTTTTAATGCCACGTCACAGGCTCTGGTAATCAGTGAATCGGCATATCCATGGACAATGGCGGACAGTGTTTTCATGGAGCAGGGCATGACAACCATCGCTTCGAAGCTTGCAGATCCGCTGGCAACCGGGGTAAAGAAATCATGGTTTTCAAATTCACTCAAAAGATTATGGTTGCCCGAAAGGCCCCGTTTTAAAAGCAGCTCTTTCAAGGATGTAAAGGACTCCTTTTCATTGAGCATTTCGTATTCAATAATCTGCCCGGCAGCCTGTGAAACAATTCCTGCGACCCGCTCGTTTGAATTGAGAAGTTCTTCAATCAAACGAATGCCCATGATGGGGCCGCTGGCGCCTGAAATTCCGACAACTATCATTGTGTTCAGCCTTACATTAATCCACTGTTCAACGTTTATAAAATTTGTCCGATAAAAACATCCGTGAGGGTTCCGAAAAAGAGTATCGGGGATATATACATGTTGATTTTGAAAAAATTCTTTACAGCCAAAGCGATGTTTTTACGCCGGGCAAGTCTCTGCTGGTAAAAAAATATCATTCCGACCAATAAAACCGCAGTCCAGTAGGGAACGTTCTTATGTGTCAGAACACCCGCATATATCATTGCGCTTATGGAGCCAATATAGCAGGCTGCAGAGATGACAAGGGCTTTTTTCTTGCCCAGGCGAACCGGTATGGAGTGAAGATCTTCTTTAACATCAAAATCGATGTCCTGTATCGCGTATACGATGTCGAGCCCGGCTATCCAGGTCAAGATAACCAGACCCAGAACCAAAGGAACACGGCCAAATTCTCCGGTGACTGCAATATATCCGCCAACGGGGGCGGCAGCTTCTACCAGGCCGAGATAAAAATGGGACGAAGCGCTGAAGCGTTTAAAATAGGAATAGGTAAACAGCATTAAAACCGCTGGGAAAGACAGATAAAAACAGAGCCTGTTCAGCATGAATGAAGCACCCACAAGCACCAGCGAGGATATTACAGCCGTCATCCATACCACCGAAGGCCTAACCGCCCCTTTTGGAACCAGCCGATTACGGGTGCGGGGATTTTTCGCATCGATTTGAGCATCGATGACTCGGTTGAACGACATGCCGGCAGTTCTGGCTGCAGCCAGAGCGGCGATGACCCAGAACCAGGTCTTAAACGTTCCACCACCGGCAAACAGCACACCCAACAATGCAAAGGGAAGGGCAAAAAAGGTCTGCTCGATCATAATGAGCTCGGATAATTTCTTAAAATCCATATTCCTTCCACCGATTGCTGACTTTTTCGATGATTTCTTCAGACATTTTGATTTCTTCAGGCCATTCCCGCCCCATACCTTCTTCGCGGGTTTTTCTTGTGGCGTCTATCCCCATTTTTCCGCCAAAATTCGGGTACGACGCCGAATGGTCCAAAGCATCCAGGGGTCCTTCCGATACCAACAGATCTCTTTTGGGATCTACGTTATTAAGGAGCTTCCAGACCACCGTACTCGAATCGCGAAGATCCATATCTTTATCGAATACGGCAATATATTTCGTGGAGGCCATCTGTCCGAGACCCCAGAGTGCATGGATTACTTTTTTTGCCTGGCCGGGAAACTTTTTGTCAATGGATATCAGGGCGCAGTTGTGAAACACGCCTTCCATGGGGAGTTCTATATCCACTATTTCCGGAACGAGCATCTTTAACACCGGCAGAAAGATTCTTTCCGTTGCTTTTGCCATATAACAGTCTTCCATGGGCGGCTTCCCCACTACGGTCGAAGGATAAACAGCGTCATTCCTGCAGGTTATACAGGTTACATGAAAAACCGGATAAAGATCGGCAGGAGAGTAAAATCCGGTATGATCTCCGAATGGACCTTCAACCCGATCCTCATTGGGGTCTACGTACCCTTCAATGATAAAGTCGGATTCGGCGGGGACAAAGATGTCCACCGTTTTTGCTCGAGTGATCTCAATGGGGTGTGACCCGATAAAACCTGCAAGTAAAAATTCATCCATATCCGGCGGCATCGGTGCTGTTGCAGCATAGGTCACCAAGGGGGGTCCGCCAAGGGCCACCGCCACTTCCATACGCTCTCCCCGGGATTTGTATTTATCAAAATGGCGGCTGCCGTCTTTATTGTACTGCCAGTGCATACCGGTTGTGGCATTATCATATTTATGCATGCGATACATGCCGGCATTCTGAGTACTGCTTTCAGGGTCCTTTGTAATGACAATCGGAAGGGTTATAAACGGACCGCCGTCGTGGGGCCAGCAGGTGAGAATGGGGAGCATATCCAGCAAGGGTCCGTCCGGACCGTAAACCTGCTGCTGACACGGCGCATGCTTCACCTTTTTGGGGGTAATGCCGGCCAGTTCTTTCAAGTCGAAAAACATCCGTATTTTTTGCGTGAAAGTGCCTGGGGGCCTGATTTTGATGAGTGATTCGATACGACGGCCGATATCATCGAAGGAATTGCACCCCAACGCCATTTCCATCCGCCGAAAGCTGCCGAAGGCATTGATCATCACCGGAAATGAGGCGCCTTTGATGTTTTCAAAAAGCAAGGCGGGACCGTTGGTCTTACTCATCCGGTCTGCGATTTCCGTCACTTCCAATACTGGATCGACTTCTGCGGAAATCCTTTTGAGTTCGCCTTCAGATTCGAGTTTTTTGATAAATTCCTGTGTGTTTTTAAGCGGCATAGGTAAGGGTCCTATACAAAAATTTTAATTTTAGGATTTTAGACCAAGTTTAAAAATATAAATAAATGCAAAGATGGTGTCAAGGTGGAAAAAATGGGGATTTTGGTTAAACGAGACCAAAATAATTTTGTTCGGACTTGATCCTCTCCACAGTGTTTATATCCACATCAAACGGTGTTTCCGGCATAACCGGGTCTGGCAGCCTGTTTAAATAAAAGGGCGTGTCTTCGATTTTCAGATTGTATGCAATAACCATCAGAATCTCCAGGGACAGGACATCTTGAATATTATACGCCAGCAGCGTCTCCAGAGCCTTTTCATTTCTGTTTTTTCGGTAATCATGCCAAAGCAGGACGGCAAAAAATCCGTCAATATCGGTTAAATCTCCCCGATGGAATCCCAACCGGGTTTCGCAGCCTTTCAGGCCCCCCTTATACCCCAAGCTTGCGAGCACATATCTTAAATCGATATGTGCTTGATTCAGCTTAATCCCAAAATATCTTTCGATAAAAGGAAGATCGAAACTCTTGCCGTTGTAAGTTGCAATGACCTTGTATTTCCCGATATCTTTCGGGAAGTCATTCAGATTGCGGTCTTTAACATAATAGAAAATCGATTCTCCATCATAAAGCGCAATGGTGGTGATGGTTTCGTAATACGGGTTCAGTCCCGTTGTCTCGATATCCAGATAAACGGTGGCGCCTCTGAATTCAGGGAAAAATCGCCAGTGGTGGCTGGAGGGGCTTAACTCGAAAAAGTAGTTCGGGTTAATGGCATCAAACTGTTTGTTGGATGCCCGGAGGTGCTCGACCACCGTCTTCCGTTTTTTGGGGGATAGGCCTGGTGTTCGATCCTCTGTAACGTCATCCCAGCGTTGAATTCCGGATTCCCACAATCGCTGTTCTGTTTGGATCCCGATGCCGGGAATATGGATAAATGTGTTTTTTAGCAAAGATCCAGTTAACCATTTAACTTTTTAGCCAATTCTGCAACTCTTTGGCCGAGTTTCATCCCGTTTTCCAGGGTGCCGCTGTCCGGTGATCCCACGCAGGACGTCCCGAAATGTCCGGTGGCTGACATGGGATCGCCGACAATCACCATGCCGTAAATCAACATTACCTTGACAATGGACATCATGGTGGTCTCCTTGCCGCCCGACGGATCTGCGGAAGTTGCAAAGGCGGCCCCAATCTTGCCTTCCATTTTTTTGCGTATACCCACAAATTCGTCGAATATCTTTTTGAGCTGGGCAGCCATTATTCCGAAATAGACGGGAGATCCGGCGATGACGCCGCCCGAGGCAACAAAATCCTCCTTGGTTACTTCATCGGTATGTTTCAAAACGCCCCTAACGCCCTGGATACTCTCAACGCCTTTTACAATAGCCTCAGCCAGCTTTTTAGTATTACCGCCTTTTGAAAAATAGAGAACCAGAATTTGCATTTAAAACCTCCTTAATTGACTTGCATTAGCAGGATAAATGGAATCCTGCACAAACATTTTTACCTTCTTTAAAAAGCCGGTTGAAGGTTTTTACCGCTTTGGATGTCTTCTCCTCGATCAAATCAATATCATTTTTTTGAAGAAATTCCCTTAACGATCGGGTCGATTTCATCATACCGGGCTGGCCTTTACCCAGCACCAAAACACTGGGTTTGGTATCAATAATATCTTTGATATCATTTAGTTCCACCTTATGACCCCGATTTCTCCACCAAGTGGGAACCACTTTGCCTTGAATGATTTTAATATCATCGTTGTAGGTGATTCCATTTACAACGATATCTCCAAAAGAAAACTTTTCGATCATCACCCAAACCTCACCCCCTGCTTGGTGCCTGAACGAAACGTTCTGTTCACGCCAACTACGGGGATGTTTTGAAACGGCTTCTATTCATCGTATACTTTCCAGTACGGTTTCTCTGGTTCCCATTTGTCAAGAATTCCCTGGGGAGGGCGAACGACGATCGCTTTGCATTCGGCGGTTATCGTTCCGTCTGGAAGACGGATTTCTCCGGCAACCTGTGCCCGGCTCGAACTTTGCTTAATCACCCAGCCGACAGCCGTTAATGGCGTGTTGGTTGGGGTGGGACGGCGAAACGTGATCTCCAGTTTGAGGGCAACCATCAAAGCATCTTTGCCTGATTTCAACATGACCGCACGGCCGGATGTCTCATCCAATATTGCTGAAACGATCCCCCCGTGCACAACGCCCGGATAACCATTGAAATGATCGGGAACCGTCACGGTCGAACGTACTTCCTGGGCCTGGTGATCTTCGTACCATCTCATCTTTAATGAAACATCATTTTCGAGTCCGCAGAGAAAACACCCGCGTGAGTTTTTCTGTTTTTGCATCTGTTGATTCACCTTGAATGATTTATACCCATATATCCAGCAAAGGGTCAAGCTCGTCCTTGACCCGTGTTCGAGAAAATATTATAGTTTGCGGATACGCAAAATTGCGTAGAATAAAGCATCCGATTTTTGCCATGGACAAAAACATTACATATGAGCAGATTTTTCACGCAACCAGCAACGGTGTCGTCATCACCGATGCATCCGGTAATATCGTCTATATCAATCAGCGTGCTGAAAAAATTCTAAACCTGAGCGCTAAAAAGCACACCGGAAATTATATTTCAAAGCTTCTGCCGTTGACCGGTCCGCAGGTTATGGAGTGTCTTAAAACCGGCAAGTCAAAGTTGGGCCATCACATCATCGGAAAGAAAGTCGATCTGGTGCTCAATATTACCTTGATTCGTCCGGGTAAGCAAATCAAGGGTGCGGTGTGCAATTTTCAGGAATTGAAGCAATTTGAAAGTGCGGCTAAAAAACTGGAATCTTACCGATGCCTGAATCGTCAGTTAGAAACCATTTTTAAGGCGTCTTCCGACGGGATTTGGGTCTGCAATGGTAAGGGCAAAGTTATCGACATCAATGAGGCCTCGGAGAAGCTGAATGGGATTCAGGCAAAGCAGGTCATCGGCAAGAACATATCCGATCTTGTAAACGGCGGCCTGTTTGATCGTTCGGTCACCCTGGAGGTCTTGGAAACCAAACGTCAGGTCAGTGTGCTCCAGCATATGAAACGGACCCATAAAATTATATTGGCGACCGGTACACCTGCTTTTGATGAAAAGGGGGATATTTTTTTAGTGGTGGTCAATGAACGGGATATGACGCAATTGAATGCCATCCAGGATCAGCTGGAACAGTCTCGTATGGTCACGGAAAAAATCAAGGACAAGCTGGCCGAACTTAGTATGTTGGAGCTGAAAGATCAAAAGATCGTTGCTGAAAATAGAAACATGCAAGAAGTGCTTCAACTATCCCTTAAACTTGCGCATCTGCAAGCGTCCGATATATTGATTCTGGGAGAATCCGGAACCGGCAAGGGGCTTTTGGCCAAATTCATTCATAAAAATAGCCATCGAAGCAAAAACCCCTTTATTCAGATCAACTGTGCGGCCTTGCCGGAAAATCTCCTGGAAGCCGAACTCTTTGGCTACGAAAAAGGTGCGTTCACCGGTGCCCGGCAGGAAGGAAAAGCCGGTCTTTTCGAACTGGCACAGGAGGGAACTCTTTTTTTGGATGAGATCGGCGACCTGCCACATTCCCTACAGGCTAAACTGCTGAAATACCTGGATGATCATGAGATCATGCGTCTTGGCGGACTCAAATCAAAAAAAATAGACTGTACGATTATTGCCGCAACAAATCGAGATTTGGAGGCTCGGGTCAAACAGAAACGGTTTCGGAAGGATCTGTTTTACCGGCTCAATACTTTTACCATAAAGATTCCGCCGCTTCGGGAAAGACCGGAGGATATTTTCGAGCTTGTCAACTTCTACATGAAAAAATACGGAAAAGAATATGGATTCAACCGCCGAATTTCTCCTGAAGCACTGAAGATGCTTCAGGATTTTCCGTTTCCCGGCAATATCCGTGAACTGAAAAACATCCTTAAAAAGGCTGTGGTCATGAGCGAACACGAATCCATTGATGAGATGATCCATCAGAGCCTTTCGGTCGATGCCGGCCAATATACTGACTCGTCGATGGATGCACATCACAGAAAGGGTCTGACAGACCAGATCCTGGATGTAGAGAAGGAAATTTTTCAAAATGCCATGGCCCGCTGCAAGTCGACCCGAGAAATTGCACGACATTTAAGGGTAAGTCAGCCAACCGTCGTGCGCAAACTGAAAAAGCATCGTCTTTATCGAGATTCGATCCAATAATGAATCGAAATGTCGTATAAATTCTTAATATTATAACACATATAGTATTTTTCTGGGTGATGCATTATTGAATCACACTTAAACCCCGGTCTCGACGCTTTTTTCACCCTTGTTTCGATTCATATGTGAATCAACCGGCTCAAATCCATACTTTCCAACAAAATGCATAACTTTCCGTAATAACAGCTATTATATCCATCAAAGCGAATTTTGGCACGATTGTTGCTGAATTGATGATGAAATCGTATTGCGACGTAATCCATTTCACCTCTACGCAAGGAGTTTCCGATGAACCACACAACAAATAATGCACTTAAAGAATTGCGGGATAAATACATACCCCCCGGACATGGAAGCCTGACTTCCACTTACGTGGCATCAGCCAAAGGTGCGCTGGTCCGGGATGTGGAGGGCCGGGAGTTCATCGACTTCACCAGTGGTATCGGCGTGATGAATGTCGGGCATTCCCATCCCAAAGTGGTTGCGGCCATCAAAGATCAGGCAGAGAAGTTCACGCACACGTGCTTCATGGTTATGCCGTATGAGCCGGTTGTCACCCTGGCTGAGAAGCTGTGTGCTGCAACGCCGGGTGATTTTCCGAAAACGGCTCTTTTCATAAACAGCGGGGCCGAGGCTGTTGAAAATGCGGTCAAAATTGCCCGGTACTATACCCAAAGACCCGCGGTCATCGCTTTTGAAAACGGTTACCACGGTCGCACCCTCTTGACCATGAGCCTTACCAGCAAGGTCAAGCCTTACAAGTTCGGCTTCGGTCCTTTTGCGCCGGAAGTCTACCGCATGCCCTTTGCATACTGTTATCGCTGTTCCTTCGGTCTCGAGTACCCGGGCTGCGATGTCGCCTGTGCGGATCAACTGAAAGAATTTTTCATCAGCCATGTGGCTGCCGAAAAAACTGCCGCGGTTATTGCAGAACCCATTACGGGTGAAGGCGGTTTTATAACGCCACCTCCGGAATATTTCCCCAAACTGATCAAAATATGCCGTGACAACGGAATTCTGTTTATCAGTGACGAAATTCAAACCGGGATGGGGCGCACCGGCAGGATGTTCGCCATGGAGCACTGGAACGAGGCGCCGGATTTGATGACCGTGGCTAAAAGCCTCGCCGCAGGGATGCCCCTGAGTGCGGTGGTGGGGAGAAAAGAAATAATGGACTCGGTGCACCCCTTTGGTTTGGGTGGCACCTATGGCGGGAATCCGGTTGCCTGCTGTGCGGGTCTTGCCGTAATGGAAATCTTTGAAGAGGAAAATCTCCTTCAATCTGCTGAGTCCCTGGGGAAAAAGCTAAGGATGCGCTTCGATGCCTTTCAAAAGGAATATGAGCTCGTTGGGGATGTTCGTGGAATGGGTCCCATGCTGGCTCTGGAACTGGTTAAAGACCGGGAAACCAAGGAACCTGCGACCGATGAAGCCAAAGCGTTAGTGAAATTCTGTTATGACAACGGACTGATTATACTGGCCTGCGGCAATTATGGAAACGTTATTCGAGCTTTGATGCCTCTGGTCATAACAGACGAGCTGCTGGATAAAGGTCTGACCATAATGGAAGAAGGGCTCACGTCCCTTTCGAAATGATATGAAAGCACGGCGCAAACTCAATTCACCTGTGTTAGAGAAGATCAAGCGGACACTCGATCCTGCCTACAGTTACGTGATTTTTGAAAAGTCCAGCGGATCGACCGATGAAGATGAGTTTCAAGGAGTTTTTGATGTCATCTCACGTTTGAAACTGGGAATTTTTGAACGGAAGATTCATTACGACAAGACCAACGGCGTGGCCATACTGGTGGTGAAAATCGATCCGGGCCGGACAGATAAGATTTTGGAAGAATTTATCAATATGGGAATACCAAAGGATATTACCTTTTATTCCTTTGGCAGTCGCATTGAGGTTTGATTGTGTGAAATTGAAAAAACGTTAACTTTCAAAACCCAAGGAGGAACTTAAAAATGAAAACCAACTTTAAATTCTGGGGAAAGCTGATCGCCATTTTTGCAATCATCACTTTTCTTGCCGTCGTACCGCAATCATCTTCAGTATGGGCGAAGGACAATGTGGTTAAAGTGGGCAATATCATACCCTTGTCCGGACCTTCGGCATCGGTCGGCCAGCAGGGTAAAAACGCCCGTGAAATGGCGGTCGAAGAGATCAATGCTGCCGGTGGTATTAAGTCTTTAGGGGGGGCCAAGCTGGAAATGGTTTACGCCGACTCTGAATCCAAACCGGAAAAGGGTGTTGCCGAGGCCGAACGTTTTATTAATACCGAAAAGGTTAATGTATTAACCGGCTGCTGGAACTCCGCAGTGAGTTACCCGACGTCTGCAGTGGCCGAGCGTTACGGCATTCCGTTCATCGTTCCGGTGTCTGTCTCCGACAAAATCACCGAACAGGGTTTCAAGAATGTATTCAGAATTGCAGCCAAAGACAGTTGGTGGACGCGTGACCAGTTTGCCTTTCTCAAGGACATGGAAAAAGAATTTAATACGAAGGTGGAAAAACTGGCCTTTGTATATGAAAACGGTGACTGGGGTAAAGGTTTTGCCGAACAATGGAAGGCGCTGGCTGAAAAAGGGGGTTACAAAGTCGTTTTGGATGAACCCTATCCGTCTACAGCCACTGACCTGAGTCCGGTGGCTCAAAAGATTAAACGCGCCCGCCCCGATGTATTGATGCTGGTCTCCAATGCAGCGGACGCAATTTTGCTGACCAACACCCTGGCCGAGTATAAAGTGAAATTAAAAGCCATCATCGGCAGCGGGGGTGGACATGCTGACCCGTCTTTTTTGAAGGCAGCAGGGAAGAACGGACAGTATATCTTTGATATCGTTGAATGGGAGACCGACGTCAACAAACCCGGGGCCAAGGAGGCCAATGCCAAGTATAATGCCAAGTATGGATCCAACCTTACCGGCGAAGCTGTAGATGCTTACCTGGCCATGTATGTACTCAAAGACGCCTTGGAGCGGGCGGGGTCCTTAGATCCGGCTAAAATTCGCCAGGCACTGGCGACCACAAATTTGACGGGCGGGCCTGGCATGATCGTCGGCTACGATGCGGTTGAATTCGACAAGACCGGCCAGAACAAGCACGCTGCACTGGTCATGGTTCAGATCAACGATCTGGGCAAGGGTTTGGAACGAATCACCGTATGGCCAAAAAACGCCCGTCGCGCCGGCTATACGCCGACATTCCCCATGCCGAATAAGTAACCGACAACGCGTCTTTTAAACCGGGAGCGTCGCTCACAAGACGACGCTCCCCCATAATCGTTCCTTTTTTTTATTGAGTTTATGAGATGATCTATATTCTGGAAGATGCGATCAACGGTGTTCTCATGGGGTCGATTTACGGCCTGACGGCCTTAGGATTGACCCTGATTTTCGGTGTACTGAAGGTCATTAACTTTGCTCACGGGTCGCTTCTGATGGTCGGCATGTACGTAGCATACTGGGCCATCATACTGACAGGGGTGCATCCATATGTTGCGCTGATTATCGTCGCTCCTGTAATGTATCTCTTCGGATATTATCTCCAGGACATTGTCATCAAACCCATTTTCAAAGCTGAAAAGGATGTTCGTGAGCCGATTACGGTTATTATCGTAACCACCGGTGTCTGGTATATTCTGGACAACCTTACGCTGCTCATATTCGGCCCGACGTACCGCAGTATTCAGGACAATCCTCTGAAAGGAAAAATGCTGGAAATTGGGGAGATGTTTATATCCGTTCCCAAGCTATGGGGATTTGTAACGGCGGTTATCACCGCTGCGGCGGTCTACTGGTTCCTGCAAAAGACCCGCATGGGTCGGGCCATACGGGCCACCAGCCTCGATCGCGAAGCCGCCAGCCTGATGGGCATCAATCAGTTTAAGGTATATAACGTCGCTTTCGGGATCGGAACGGCCACCGCCGGAATTGCGGCGGTTACCCTTGTACCGTTTTATAATATTTTCCCCTCTGTCGGGGTGCTCTTCGACATTAAAGGATTCATCATCGTGGTTCTGGGGGGGTTGGGAAGCATCGGCGGAGCGATCCTGGGCGGGATTATCATCGGTCTGATCGAATCCATCGCTCCCCAGTTTATGACAGCCACATGGACGGAAGCCATTGTTTACGGTCTGTTTTTGGTGGTCCTTTTCGTCAAGCCTTCGGGGCTGTTCGGAGTTAAATACGACTGGTAGTGTATAATTTTTTCAGGTAATATAATGACGCGTCAAAATATAAACAGATTTGCCTTGATCCTGGTGGGAGTTGTCGCCTTTGGTCTGCCACTGGTGCTCCGCAGTCCTACGTATCTCCATATATTAATTCTACTTTATTTGTATGCCTATCTGACTTCGAGCTGGAATCTGGTGGGCGGTTTTGCCGGCGTACTTCCGTTGGGGCACTCCGCTTTTATCGGCATCGGTGCTTATGCATCGACAATTTTGTCGCTTCAGTACGGAATCAGTCCATGGATCGGCATGATTGTGGGCGGCATTCTGGCCGCCATTGCAGGCATTCTAATCGGCTTCCCCACATTTAAAATGAGAGGGGCCTATTTTGCCCTGGCGACCATTGCTTTTGGTGAGGGGATTCGCGTCATGGTTGAAAACATCGACAACCTCGGACCACTGAAAATTAATGGACCGAGAGGGCTGCAAATCCCCCCCACCCATATTGGATTTGGCAACTATATGTTTGCCGGCAAGGAGCCGTATTACTATATTATTCTGGTGATGCTCGTGGGCGTTCTTGCATTGACCTATTTTATTTCACGCTCCAAACTCGGCTACTATTTAAATGCCGGGGGTGAAGAACCTGAAGCTGCCATGTCGCTGGGGGTCAATGTCGCTCGAGCCAAGCTCATCGCCATGGCCATGAGTTCCTTTTTGACCGCTTTGGCCGGGACCTTTTACGCCCAATTTACGCTTTATATCCATCCTAAGAGTGTAATGTCGCTGGATTTTTCATTTGAAATCGCCTTCATTGCGCTCATCGGCGGAAGAGGATCCATTGCCGGGCCTGTATTGGGAGCGCTGCTTCTCCGGCCGGTCAGCGATTTTTCACGGATTTACTTCGGTTCAACACTGCCGGGACTCCACCTGATTATATTCGGCACGGTCCTGATACTTGTCATGATTTTTCAACCTCGCGGTCTCCAAGAACCTCTGACCAGAGCCTACAACAGGCTACTGGATAAAATCTTCGGGAGGACTGGGCAGAAAGAGATAGCGCATGAATATTCTTGAAATAAAAAATCTAGTAAAGGATTTTGGCGGTCTTAGGGCCGTTGATACATTGAGCCTCAGCATTGAAGAGGGGCAGATTCTGGGTCTGATAGGCCCCAATGGCGCCGGCAAATCCACGGCATTTAATTGTATTGCAGGTGTTTATGCGCCGACCGGGGGTGAAATCTATTTTGCAGGTGAAAAAATTAACCGGATCAAGCCCTGGAATCTTTGCAAAAAGGGCTTGGCCCGAACCTTCCAGATTGTGAAGCCCTTCTCCTCCAAGAGTGTGCTTTACAATGTTATGGTTGGAAGCTTTGTCAACACGGATAAAACTTCCGTCGCCGAGGAAAAGGCGCTAAACGTTTTGAAACTGCTTCAGTTTGAAGATAAGAAGGACGAGAGGGCCGGCAACCTGACCATTGCCGAACGCAAGCGCCTGGAGATTGCCCGTGCCCTGGCAACCGAACCCAAACTTCTGCTGTTCGATGAAGTTATGGCGGGTTTAAGGCCTGCCGAGGTGGATGAGATGGTGCAGATTATCCAAAACCTGCGCGATCAAGGCATTACTATTTTTGTCATTGAACACATTATGCGTGCAATCATGACCCTTTCCGACCGGATCGTGGTAATCCATTTTGGCAAGAAAATTGCCGAGGGTTCTCCCCAGGAGGTCGCCTCTGATGATAACGTGATCAAAGCATACCTGGGAGATGAATATGTCATTTCTTGAGGTAAAAAATATCGATGTTTATTATGGAGACGTACAGGTTATTTTCGACCTTTCTCTGGAAATAGCGGAAGGAGAAGTGGTCAGTATTATTGGCGGTAACGGCGCAGGCAAGTCGACATTGTTGAAAACGATTTCCGGGTTAATGCATCCGGCCAAAGGGGAAATTTTTTTCGAAGACACTGCAATCCAAACCGCGCCTCCGGAAAAAATTGTGGAATGCGGGATCATACAGGTACCGGAGGGGCGGCGGCTTTTTACCTTGATGTCTGTGAAAGACAACCTCATCGTAGGGGCGTACAACAGCCGTGCCGATCAGTACATGAAGACCACCATTGAAGACGTCTATACCCTGCTTCCACGACTGCGAGAAAGAGAGTCCCAGTTGGCAATGACCCTGTCGGGAGGTGAACAGCAGATGGTGGCTATTGGCCGGGGTTTAATGGCCAGGCCGAAGTTGTTGATGATTGATGAACCTTCGTTGGGTCTTGCTCCGATCCTAATCAAAGACATTTTCCAAACAGTACGCAAGATTGCAGACCAGGGTACTACCGTGCTTTTGGTAGAGCAGGATGTTATGCATTCACTCAGGTTGAGTGACCGTGGGTATGTGTTGGAGCATGGCCGAATTGCCATGGAAGGTCCGGCCAAAGATCTTCTGGACGATCCCCACATCAAGACCGCCTATCTTGGGTTATAATCTGTTATATTGAGACGTTGAGCCGCCCACCGGCAACACACTCTAAACTACGTAACCTGTCGTCCAAACAGACCCTGTAAATTCATCCGTGTTTGAATAAATATTAATCAAGGGGTGAAAACAATGTATGGATTTTATGGAAGAATTTTAAAAATAGATTTGAACCAAGAAGCCTTTAGCATTGAACCGGTGGACGACGAAATCCTGAAAACCTGTCTGGGCGGTAAAGGGCTTGCTACGCGTCTTTTGCTCGATCACAACCCGCCACGGGTCGATCCGCTGAGTCCTGAGAACCTCCTGATTTTCGCTTTAGGACCGGTTACGGGAAGTTCGGTATGGGGCTCATGTCGTCATGGCGTTTATACCAAATCCCCCCAGACCGGTTATTTTTCGGAATCTTATTCAGGCGGTACGGTGGCCGAACATATGAGTGGTACGGGATTCGATGCCATGGTTATAAGCGGTGTTGCCGAGAGACCGGTTTGGCTCGAAATCTGTGAAGCGGCGGTTCATTTTCACTCTGCAGAAGATCTTTGGGGTCGGGATACGTTTAAAACAGAAGACAGTGTTAAAGAATGGGTCAAGCAAAATCGCCCTGAAACGAAAAAGTGCGGTGTGGTCTGCATCGGACCGGCCGGTGAAAATAAGGTCAGCTTTGCGGTCTTGGAGAACGATTACTGGCGCAGTGCCGGTCGGACCGGAACCGGTGCAGTGGCCGGCTCAAAAAACATCAAGGCCATTGCCTTTTGGGGAAACCGGAAAAAGGCGTTTGCCGACGTCGATCTGTTGAAAGATTTTGCGAAATCCCTGGCTCAAGGCGCTAAAGAAGACGCGGGCGTAAAGGCGTATAAAAGCATGGGCACGCCGATGCTGGTGGATATTATGAACAACGCCGGCGGATTTCCCACCCGGTACTGGAAAAAGGGGAAATATGAACATTTTGAAAAAATAAATGCCGGAGCGCTTCACGAGCGCTGCGAGGTAAAACCCCATGCCTGTTTGAAGTGTTTTATGGCTTGCGGCAGGCTATCCACCATAAAGGAAGGGAGACACCAGGGACTTAAAATAGAGGGACCGGAGTATGAAACGATCTATGCCTTTGGCGGCCTCTGTGAAATCGACAGCATAGAGGAAATCGCATACTTAAACGATATCTGCGATCGTCTTGGCATGGATACCATCAGTGGCGGGAACCTTGCCGCTCTGACCATCGAGGCCTCCCGGCAAGGAAAAATCGATTATCAGATTGACTACGGCCAGGTCGACTCGATTGCGCAGCTTTTGGAAGATATTGCCCATCGTCGCGGGATTGGCGACACATTGGCCCGCGGCATTAAGTTCACAGCGAAAGAATGGCAAATGGAGGATCAGGCCATACATGTTAAAGGTCTGGAGCCGGCCGGTTATGACCCGCGGGTTTTGAAAGGAATGGGTCTGGCTTACGGATCGTCCGCCCGGGGTGCCTGCCACCTTCGTGCCACCTTCTATAAACCTGAACTCAGCGGGATTGTCGATCCGGAGCAAATTGACGGAAAGGCAGAGATATTCACGGAGTGGGAGGATCGCCTGACCATTTTTGATGCATTAATTTTGTGCCGATTTTATCGGGATCTCTATCAGTGGGATAAGCTGTCAACCATTATCAAAGCGACAACAGGCATGGAACTTGATATCGGAGAGATGCGATCCATTGCCGCTTCGATTGTTGATAATACCCGACGGTTTAATTTAAGGGAAGGCCTTACCCCTGAAGAGGATGGCATCCCCAAACGTTTTTTCCGTGAGCCGTTACCTGAAACCCAGAAAATTATCACCGAAGATCAAATGAAACAGCTTATGGACGATTATTACAGGGCACGCGGCTGGAACGAGAACGGAGAACCACCAAAGTCCGAGCTGCAACAGTGAACCCCCTTGGATCGTACATTTTTATTTTGCTTGATGATGTTATTTTAAACACACACGATCATTTTATGGTGTGAATGCCATTGGGCCTAAAGGGGCTGAAGCCAAAAAACAATGGGTGAGATCGGTGACCACTGGGTTTGATGATTTGACAAGGTGTTGATGATTAATGTATATCTGCTTCGAGACGTTTAATCTCTTTTAGGGTTTAATTTCCCGCTGCTTGCAGCGCTAAAACGGGGTAATTCATTCGTTGCTATAAATCTGCCATGAAACCGATTGTTGCCATAGTGGGTCGACCCAATGTTGGGAAATCGACCTTTTTTAATCGTGTAACCAGAACGAGAAACGCCCTTGTTGACGACTTGCCCGGTGTTACCAGAGATCGTCATTACGGTGATGCCCGTTGGGGAGACGTCGATTTTACGCTGGTCGATACCGGCGGATTTCCGGGGGATGATGAGGATGACTTTGCCCACAAAATCCGTTTCCAGATCCTTCAAGCCATGGACGATGCCGATGTTATTATGCTTATGCTGGATGGAAAGAGTGGAATTTCTCCGTTTGACGAAGATGTTGTCCAGATTCTTCGGTCCCAAAAAAAACCGGTCTTTTATGCGGTCAATAAAATTGACGGTGCTGAACACGAGGTCAAGCTTTACGATTTTTATAGCCTCGGCATAGAGAAATTATATCCCATTTCCGCCGAACACCGTTACGGCATATCGGATTTCTTAGATGATTTGACGGATAGTCTGCCAAAAACATTTTCCGAAGAACCCGGTGATCTCATCAGGTTGGCAGTGGTCGGGAAACCCAATGTTGGGAAATCATCGTTGATCAACCGGATCCTCGGGGAAAACCGTCTGCTGGTCAGTGATACGCCGGGGACAACACGTGATTCCATCGACTCTGTTTGCGATGTTAACGGGAAATCGTACCTTCTTATTGATACTGCAGGTATACGGCGAAAGGCACGGGTTTCAAAAAAGCTTGAAAAATTTTCAATTATTAAAGCATTAAGGAGCCTTGACCGGTGTAACGTGGCGCTCATCGTCATTGATGCGAACCAGGGCATCACAGAACAGGATGTTAATATCGCAGGCTATGCTTTTGAGCGCAAATGCGGATGTATTTTGCTGTTGAATAAATGGGATCTTGTTGAAAAAGACACCAAAACGGTGAAAATATTCCATGACCGGTTAAGAATGGAAACAAAATTTTTAAGCTTTGCCCCGATCTTGACCATTTCAGCGTTAACCGGTCTCAGGGTTTTGAAAACATTCAGCATTGTGGAAGAGGTTTACCGGCAGTACGCATACCGTATCGGGACGGGACCGCTCAACAAAATATTTGAACAGGCCATCCAGAAAAACGAACCGTCACTTTTCAGGGGAAGGCGTCTTAAATTTTATTATGCTACGCAGGTGTCCACCGGACCGCCGAGTTTTGTCTGCTTTGTAAACTATCCCGATGCAGTCCATTTTTCTTACAGACGTTACCTTATGAATCAGATCAGGGATAAGGCAGGACTCGACAAAACACCGATACGGATAATCTTCCGCAAGCGGACCGGCAAGACCCAGAAATGATTCGGGATGGAATAAATATTCCCCAACCAGTGCCTGAGGGAAACGGCAACCGGTTAAAAAGATGAATTATGGATCTTTTTGAATACAGTTCCCAAAAGAATGCCGATGCATCAAGGCCTCTTGCCGACAGAATGCGCCCCAGAAATCTGAATGAGTTTATCGGGCAAACCCATGCTGTGGGAGAGGGATCATTGATCCGGAATGCCATTGAACAAGACCGGATTTTTTCCATGATCTTATGGGGGCCGCCGGGATGTGGAAAAACGACCCTTGCCAGAGTTTTCGCCCGCCAAACACGCCGTCATTTTGCCCATTTTTCTGCTGTTCTTTCCGGCGTTAAGGAGATTAGGTCGGTTATTAAAGATGCGAAAGACCAGCAATCGCTTTTTCGAAAAAAAACCATTCTGTTTGTGGATGAGATTCACCGATTCAACAAGGCCCAGCAAGATGCATTTCTTCACCATGTGGAAAGCGGCCTGATCACCCTGATCGGTGCCACCACCGAAAACCCCTCGTTCGAAGTGATTCCACCCTTGATGTCCAGATGCCGTCTAATCACCCTAAAACCGCTTTCACCCAGCGACATCACCGTTATCATAGAAAACGCTCTCAAAGACAAACAAAGGGGCCTTGGACAAATGAATCTGGCTATCGATAAAGATGCGCTCACTCATCTCGTGCGCATATCAGACGGTGATGCCCGGACTGCACTTAACGGCCTCGAAATAACAGCATTGCTCATCGCATCGAGTGGCAACGATTCGTCAGACGGAAAGTCTTCAACCATAACCCTTCAAAACATAGAAAGTGCCATGGAGCGAAAGGCCCTTTTGTATGACAAGTCCGGCGAAGAGCACTATAATCTAATATCCGCTTTTCACAAGAGCTTAAGGGGAAATGATCCTGATGCTGCCGTCTATTGGCTAGTCCGAATGTTGTCGGCCGGCGAAGACCCTTTTTATATCGCCCGAAGAATGGTCCGATTTGCATCTGAAGACATCGGAAATGCAGATCCGAATGCACTGGGAATCGCATTGAACGCCATGGAGGCTTTCAGATTTCTCGGCCATCCGGAAGGTGAACTGGCACTTTCCCAGGCTGCCATCTACCTTGCTTCGGCGCCGAAGAGCAACAGCATATATGTCGCTCATGGAAAAGTCAAAGCGGTCATCGACCGACATGGTTCTCTGCCGGTTCCGCTTCATATCCGGAATGCACCGACTGCGCTCATGAGCGAGCTTGGTTACGGGAAAGATTACAAATATGCCCACGATTATGAAGATGCATATGTCCCTCAAAACTATTTGCCGGAAAGACTCGAAGGGCAGCGTTTTTATCTCCCCACAGAAAGGGGGCATGAAAAGCGTATAAAAGGGTTGTTGGAAAAATGCCGCAGTTTGCAGGAAAAGAAAAAAACTTCCAAGGAGAGCACGTCATAAACAAGACACCCTATCAAAGTCCTCCATCATCTATAAGATATTTTTAAGGTATGTCCTCTTGAAGAACACCTGCGAGCGAAATCTCCCCAATCGATCGGATTAAAACCAAGACCCTGTTTCTACGGGGCTGCGGGGTAGCGAGCGAATATTAAACTGGATAAAATTCCATCACAGCCGAAGATTCCCTGAAGCGTGGTGCGGGAAGCTTCAATCCATGCCACGTTCCCGAAAAGAGCTTGACACCGGCATGAAATAAAAATACAAAGCAGCTAATTTTTCGTATGTGTTCAGGGGGTCCCCCGCTTCACTTTGCCGTCTACGTGTCTGGTTATTTCAATGACTTAGCAGCGGGGGCATTCCTTCCCCCTCCGCGTTCTCCCGCAAAAAGCATGCGGTAGCCGCGGTCTCCCCCACTGCTAAGTTATTGAAATAACGAAGCCACTCCGCCAATATCGTTACACGGCGAAGCGCACCCCCTGAACACGCACAATTTTTCTAAGAGTTTATCGATTTTGATCGGATTTAATACAGTGGAACAGCTTAAAGGGATTGTCGTTGTTGTTGGAAACTACGGAAGCGGGAAAACCGAAGTTTCCATAAATCTTGCCGTGAATCGCAAGCGTGCAGGTATCGATGTTCGGATCGCAGATCTTGATCTTGTTAATCCTTATTTTCGAACCCGGGAAGCAAGGAAAACGCTTGCCGAGTTGGGCATTGAGGTGGTTGTGCCTGCGGAAAAATACCTGAAAGCGGATCTGCCCATTCTGAGCCCTGTAATCGCGGGGTTAATCCGCCGTCCCAGCCAACTGACATTGATCGATGCAGGCGGCAATGATGTGGGCGCAACCGTTCTTGCAGCATTGGCCGATTCATTGCGCAAAAAAAGTGTTCATATGCTACAGGTGGTAAATCCTTATCGGCCGTTTACTGAAACCATTGAAGGCTGTTTAAAAATGCGTGATGAGATCGAAAAGACCTCAAAAATGACCATCAACGGCATCATCGGCAATGCAAACATGATCGATGAAACCGCTATCGAGGATATATACAAAGGGTATAATTTTGTTAAAGCCTTGTCTGACGAGAGTCGGTTGCCGCTCAAGTTTATCACTGCTCCGGCAACATTATTGGCTCAGATAGATACGGGGCGTTTTTCCTGTTCGGTCTTGCCCATAGAAAGACAGCTCGTTCCACCGTGGATAAAGGCAGCCGGGCTGAAAAAATAAGCTGTTAAAAGGAGTTAGAAAATATGGCATATAGACATATCATCAACAATGACCGATGCAAAGGGTGCGGACTGTGTGTAACGGTATGCCCAAAGAATGTTCTGGAAATTTCCGAAGAAGTCAATTCCATGGGCTATTTCCCAGCATATCAGGCGCGTCCTGATGACTGCATTTTTTGTACAACATGCTGCATCATGTGTCCGGATGTGGCGATAACCATAACCAAAGTCGTTGAAGAAACGGAAGCGTCGGAACAGTAGTCGGAGGAAAAACATGGGCAAAATATTAATGAAGGGGAATGAAGCGATTGGAGAGGCTGCAATCAGGGCTGGATGCCTCAATTATTTTGCGTATCCAATTACCCCTCAATCTGAAGTTGCTGAATACCTTTCTCGCCGAATGCCGGAAGTGGGAGGTGTATTTTTGCAAGGTGAAAGTGAGGTTGCGGTCGGCTACATGCTTTTCGGTGCAGCAGGATGTGGTGCCCGGGTTTTTACAACATCGTCGAGCCCCGGAATAAGCCTGATGAGCGAAGCCCTCAGTTATATCTCAGCTGCCGAGCTTCCGGCGGTTTTTGTTAATATTGTCCGCGGCGGTCCTGGATTGGGAGGGATACTGCCATCCCAGGCGGATTATTTTCAAGCCACAAAGGGAGGAGGACATGGCGATTACAGATTGCTTGTTCTGGCGCCGGCCGGAGTTCAGGAAGCCGTGGATATGGTTATGATGGCATTCCCTTTGGCGGAAAAATATCGAAATCCGGTGATGATTCTGGGTGATGGCTTGATCGGTCAGATGATGGAACCCGTTGAATTTTCGGATCGTTTTAAATCTGAACCGAGCAATAAGGATGACTGGGCAACCAACGGCATGGACACCCGAAATAGAAAAGAACGAAACCTGGTCAAATCGCTATTTTTAGATGCGGAACAGCTGGAGGCCCATAATTTGGTCTTAAAGGCCAAGTACGATCGTATGAAGCAAGAAGAGGTCCGATATGAACCGTATAACATTGAAACGGACTATCGGGCGCTTATTGTTAGCTATGGCACCATGAGCCGGGTTTGCAAGACGGCCATTGACAACATGAAGGCCGAAGGTATTGAAGTGGCCATGATAAGACCCCAGACCCTTTTTCCCTTTCCCATAAAGCCGATAAGGGCGGCGGCTGCAAAAGACGGTTGCCAGTTTGCCATAAGTATCGAGTTAAGCATGGGGCAGATGGTTGAAGACGTAGAGCGAAGCGTTCAGGGGAAATGTCCGGTTCACTGGCATGGAAAAGCCGGCGGTGAAATACCGACACCCGAAGAAGTTGTTGATGTGGTTAAATCGTTTATTAAATAAACAAGCGCAAACAAAATGACGATGAACAGCAATAAATAAAAATTACAGTGTGATATACAACTGCAATCACGACAGGGATAGAGATAGAAAACATCTCATATCACATAAGGAGCAGATATAATGGCAAAAACATATAAGAAACCCGAGGCCCTTTCCGACCAGGTTACCCATTACTGTCCGGGTTGTACCCATGGTGTTATTCACCGGCTCCTGGCTGAAGTTATCGACGAGCTGGGTATCAGCGGTCGGACGGTCGGCATTGCCCCGGTTGGGTGTGCTGTTTTGGCCTATAATTATTTTACATTTGACTTTCAGGAGGCGGCTCACGGCCGAGCACCGGCAATGGCCACCGGTATAAAAAGGGTTCGGCCCGACCTGATTGTTTTTACCTATCAAGGTGACGGCGACCTGGCAAGTATCGGAATGGGAGAAATTATACATGCCGCCAACCGGGGAGAGAAATTTACCACCATATTTGTTAACAACACCGTCTATGGGATGACCGGGGGGCAGATGGCGCCGACGACGTTAAAAGGTCAGCGGACCACAACCTCTCCTGCAGGACGTGATGTCGAGGATGTCGGCATGCCCATCAAGATTGCCGAACTGATCTCCGCCTTGGAAACACCTGCATATATAACCAGACAAACGGTGATAAAACCAAAGTATATTGTCCGGGCCAAAAAAGCGATTAAAAAGGCCTTCCAGTATCAAATAGACGGCCGATGTTTCAGTCTGGTGGAACTGGTCAGCACATGTCCGACCAACTGGGGGCTTACACCCGCAGAGTCCATAAAGTGGACTGAAGAGAATATGCTTCCCTATTACCAACTGGGCGAATATAAAACACCCGATGAAGTCGAGGAGGGCTGAATGCAAAGCGAAGTAATGTTTGCCGGTTTTGGGGGTCAGGGGATTCTGTTGATCGGAAATATCCTTGCACATGCTGCAATGGAACAAGGTTCCGAGGTGGCGTGGGTTCCTTCTTATGGTCCGGAGATGCGGGGCGGAACTGCCTATTGTCTCGTGGCTATCAGTGACAGGCCCATCGGTTCTCCGATTATCAGAAACCCGAAGCACCTGGTGGCCATGAATCGTCCTTCTTTGGAAAAATTTGCACCCATGGTGAAGCCAAAGGGAGTTGTTGTCATCAACAGTTCATTGATCTCCATCGGTGCAGGACGAGAGGATGTTGATGAACTCCGGGTGCCGGCCAATGATATTGCAAAAGATCTTGGGAGTACGAAAGTAGCCAATATTGTCGCACTGGGCGCTTTTGTGGCTCGCAGCAAAATCGTCGATTTTGAAGTCATGCGCAAATGCGTCCAAGAACAATTTGCTTCCAGAGAAAAACTTATCCCGATCAATATGGCGGCGCTGGACGCGGGGAAAAAGGCTGCCCGGTTGAAGTAAAACACAAAATCCCAAGCGAATCGAAAGAATCAAAAACCAATGAATATTGAATATCGAGGATCGACGATTTAGGGATGTCGATTCGCGCCGGTGGTTTGAGATTTTAGAAGAAATTGGATCAAGTTCTTAAATCTTCAAGGAAACATTCCATTATTTGCCATCAAACAAAAAAAATATTGCTAAAAAATATGAAATTGTCAGTTTCGGATTGCATCTCATCCATTAAGCCGTATGTGCCTGGAAAACCCATCGAGGCGCTTGAAAGGGAATACGGTATCGTTGATTCCATAAAGCTTGCCTCCAATGAAAATCCTTTGGGGCCTTCTCCCAAGGCTGTTGAAGCCATCAAACGCACCCTTGGGAAATTGCACCGGTATCCTGATGGAAGCGGTCATAATCTGATACAAAAAATTTCAGAACATTTCGGATTTTCGCCGCAAAATATCGTTTTGGGGAACGGTTCCGACGAAATTATCGGTATGCTTGCCTGCGCATTTCTTCAGCCGGGCGAAGAGGTCATACTGCCGCGGCCATCATTTCTCATGTATGAAATAACGGTCTGTAGCGCCGGTGCAACACCGGTGTTTGTTCCCTTGAAATCGCTTTCAATCGATCTGAAAAGAATAACAGAGAAGATTACATCGAAAACCCGGATGGTTTTTCTGTGCAACCCCAATAACCCCACGGGAACCATTGTTTCTAAAAATGATTTTGAAACGTTTCTGAAAAAAATTCCGCCTGAAGTCATCGTTGTGGTGGATGAGGCCTATATTGAATTTGTACGGGATCAGAACTGTGCCAGAAGCATTGACTATATAGACGACACCCGGCCTTTAATTACGCTTCGCACCTTTTCCAAAGCTTATGGTCTGGCAGGACTTCGTGTAGGCTATGGCATTATGCCGAAAGAAATCGCAAACCTGCTAAACAGAGTCAGACTTCCGTTTAACACCAATTCACTGGCCCAGGCCGGCGCCTGCGCAGCACTTGAAGACACGATTTTCTTTAAAAAGACACTCGCATTGGTACATGAAGAACTCGATTTCTTACACGATGCCCTTGACCGGATGGGCATAAAATATTTTCCCACACAAACCAACTTTTTTCTGGTGGACGTGTGTAAAGATGCGGATGAAATTTACGAAAAGATGCTCCGTCAAGGTGTCATTGTCCGGTCCATGAAATCCTATGGTTATTCCAATTATATCAGAATCAATGTCGGACTTCATGAAGAGAACGTCCGTTTTATAAAGGCGCTTGAAAAAAGCTTGGTGTGAAAAAAATATCGTATTTAAACCATACCCTAAAACAATTCAAATTTTCTGTTGAAACCACTGCTGATTACCATAGACGGTCCTTCGGGAGCCGGAAAAACAACCACAAGCCGGTTGCTGGCTGATCGTTTGGATTACAGATATATCGACACCGGCGCCCTTTACAGGGGTGTTGCCTTGGCAGCTATATTAACCGGCTTGAGTCCCGATGACGATACCGCTTTAGAGAAGCTTTGCAGCACCCTGAAAATAAAATTTATACCCGGGGAAAAAGGATTGCGGCTTATATCAAACGGCTCAGACATTACCGATCAAATCAGGACGCCTGAAATATCGATGTTTGCTTCGGCGGTTTCTGCAAGGCCGGTTGTGAGACATTTTCTTTTAGATTTGCAACGGCATCTGGGACGGGAGAAAAATGCCGTGTTTGAAGGACGAGACATGGGCACCGTGGTATTTCCAGATGCTGATGTGAAGTTTTTTCTGGATGCATCCCAAGAAATCAGAGCGCTAAGGCGATACAAAGAATTAAAATTGGTAAGCCATCAGCCATTAGAAGCGGTTGAAAGGGATATGAGACGCAGGGATAAAAATGACAGCACCCGAAATTTAGCGCCCTTAAAGCCAGCCGAAGACGCGATTCGAATAGATTCAACCGACCTTTCCATCCAAGCTGTTGTTGACCGGATGTTGACCGTTATCGAGAATATCATTTGACCGTTATTAAAAAGTCAATTTTTCTCACCCCGTCAGCGTTTTTGAAATCTTTTCCACGAAATCTTTTCCCTCAATTTTCTCACCGATTACAGCATCGTCATCAGATGATTCAAAACTTTAGCCATTTATTTAAAATAATCATTGTTTTTTGGAAATGAGTCTGATACCAAAAGCGGTTATGCTATACCTAACAGGTGATAGTAAAAAAAATAGTCTAGGGGGTATTTTATTTAATGGAAAATATTGAAACAAACGATTCAACCAAAGATTTAGACCGTAAGGATTTATCTGATGATGAGACTCGAGAAGAATCAGACGTAGAAACTGCGCAGGAAAAAGCGTCGATATCGGCCGACACGGCGGATGAAGATGCCGTATCTGATGATTCTCATGACACGACGGACAATTCGTCAGATGTTCAGGAAGCAAGCTTAAGTTCTGAAGAAGCGTCGGAAACCGGAGGTGGTTCGGATGAAGTTCAACGTCCCAGTGAAAAATCGAAAGCGGTTCAAAGTTCGGAAGAAAACATGGACAGTCTGATGAGTATGTACGAGGAGAGCTTTAAACGTTTTGCCGAAGGGGAAGTCGTCACCGGAAGGATCATTTCCGTAGACAAGGATTATGTTCTTGTAGACATTGGATACAAATCAGAGGGACAAATCCGAATTCAAGAATTCAAAGATGAAAACGGCGAGTTAATCGCCAATATGGGAGATAAAGTTGATGTGATGGTGGAATGGTGGGATGACGACGAGGAACGCGTCATTCTTTCCAAAGAAAAGGCGACCAAGGTCAAAGTCTGGGAAGATATTAAAGCTTCTTACGATGAAGATGGAACAGTGGAAGGCGTAATTGTTAATCGTGTTAAGGGCGGCTTCTCTGTGGATATCGGTGTTTTGGCCTTCTTGCCCGGTTCGCAGGCGGATTTGCGTCCTATACGCAACCTCGATGAGATGGTCGGGAAGACATTTACTTTTAAAATCCTGAAATTCAATCAAAAACGGAGCAATATCGTTCTATCGAGAAGACTGATTCTTGAAGAGGAACGCGATTCCAAACGGACGACAACACTATCTGGAATCCACGAAGGCAAAGTCGTCGACGGCATCGTAAAAAATATAACAGAATACGGAGTCTTCGTTGATCTTGGCGGTGTGGATGGTCTTCTTCACATTACAGATATATCATGGGGACGGGTCAAACACCCCTCAGAACTTTTTTCAGTTGGCGACAATATCACCGTAAAGATTCTAAACCTTGATATTGAACGGGAGAGGGTTTCGCTTGGAATGAAACAACTCGCCGAGGATCCCTGGCTGACTGCTGCAGAAAAATACCCCATCACCTTCCGCGTTAACGGAAAGGTTGTCAGCCTGACGGATTACGGTGCATTTGTGGAATTGGAAGAGGGTATCGAAGGACTGATCCATGTTTCTGAAATGTCATGGACCCGAAAGGTTCGTCATCCTTCCAAGGTTGTTTCCGTCGGAGAGGTGATTGAAGCTGTCGTACTGGATATCAAACCTGAAAGCAGACGAATTTCTCTGGGAATGAAGCAGGTTGTACCCAACCCCTGGGATGTTATCAGTGAAAAGTACCCGGTCGGCACAACGATTGAGGGCAAGATCAAGAATATTACCGACTTCGGCCTTTTTATCGGAATTGGTGAAGGGATTGACGGTCTTGTTCATATTTCCGATATTTCCTGGATAAAACGAATAAAACATCCATCCGAGCTTTATAAAAAAGGCGACGTGGTTCAGGCCATCGTCATGGATATCGAGAAGGAGAACGAAAGGTTTTCACTGGGAATCAAGCAACTTCAGGAAGACCCTTGGAAAACGGTCGCCGAACGGTATACAGTTGGAAAAGAAATTGCAGGCACGGTGACCAACCTTACGGATTTCGGAGTTTTTATAGAACTCGAAGAAGGCATAGAGGGTCTTGTTCATGTATCTGAAATTAGTAAAGAAAAAATAAAAACCCCCATCGGGAAATACAGTATCGGCGATGTCATCACCGCCAAAGTTATGAATATTAACAGTGAGGAAAGACGAATCGGCCTTTCAATTAAACGGCTTGAAATGGACAGTGAACAAAGCTTGTTGAGCGAATATGTCAATAATATTAAACCCGCAACTTCAACTTTCGGAGAAATCTTGCGCGAAAACCTTCAGGAAAAGTTGAATGGGGAATAAATTTTTGCGTGTTCTTTCTAAGTTGTAAGGTGTTCAGCTTCAAAATTTATGTAAAAACATCATGTTTTCTCGTAGGCATCCATATCTTTTTTTTATACTGATTTTTTCAGCTGTTGTTGTTTCGGCAATGGTGGTAATGACCCTTTTGTTCACCCTGGGCACAAGGGACTCTGAGTTTGAATTTGGAGAAAAAGTCGGCATCATAGAGATAAACGGCATTATTGCGGATTCCAAAAACGTGCTGGATCACCTAAAACGTTTCCGTGAGGATGACGCCATTAAAGCCATCGTAATCCGGATCAATTCTCCGGGAGGTGCCGTAGGTCCTTCCCAGGAAATTTTCAGGGAGATCAAAAAGACATCGAGCACCAAAAAAGTGGTGGCTTCCATGGGTACAATTGCTGCTTCCGGAGGCTATTACATCGCTGCCGGTGCAGATGGGATTGTCGCCAACCCCGGGACCATAACCGGGAGTATCGGCGTGATTATGGGGTTTACCAATTATGGAGATCTGCTCCAAAAAATCGGATTGGTCCCCGTTGTTATCAAAAGCGGTGAGTACAAGGATATCGGATCGCCGGTAAGAAAGATGAAACCCGAAGAGAAGAAAATCTTACAGGATTTTGCGCGGAAGATACACAAACAATTTATCAGAGATATTGTTCAGGGCAGAAAGATGGACCCGGAAAAGGTGAGATCGCTTGCTGACGGACGTATCTTTACCGGGGAAGAGTCTAAAGAATTGGGGCTGGTGGACCGTATCGGAAATTTGGAAGATGCTATTGAATGGGCCGGCCGACTGGGCGGGATCAAAGGTAAGATTTCAACGGTTTATGCAAA
>JAQBBE010000264.1:0-4976 GCA_032126435.1 Desulfobacterales bacterium
CCCAATCGGTTGAGCACATACACCATAAAGGTTTCACCTCCGGCCGAAACAACCGCCGGGCACGAGACCCCCGGAGGCTTCACAAATCGATAGGCATATTCCACCGCTTCGGGTTCGGGAATGGAGGTGAGATTGACAAACGCCCGGAACTTTCGGCCCGTGGCCACAATCCGGTCGAATGCCTTCAGGTCGAAACCCTTGACGGCGGACAGCAGGGTCCGCTTGGGATCCCCTTCGTGGGGGTGGCGTGAATACTTAACGACCCGGGGGGGACCCATAACCGTTGTGGGGTTCCCCGTATCCTCCAGCGGTTCGCAATCCAGATGTACCAGGGATATGGTGGATGCCCCAAGGCACAGACCCAGCGAACTTGTTTTTTCTGAGAGACGCCTTTTCTGATTCAATTGTCCTTTTGAACCTTCATAATTCATTGGAAGCCCAACCCCCGAACATGAATACAGATTTTTAATAAAACGAACAAATTAGCGTTGAAAACATGTGCCGATTGGATCAGAAGTATAAAAAATACCGGTTTGTGTGTCAAAGGAAAAGTGCCGGATTATTGACAAAATTCGGACCGACGAATTTATCCTTGTTTCAAAATTTATTCCATGCTATCAAACCGCATTAAAACAGACCTTTTATACAAATATTTTCATGATGAACGTTTAAAAGGAGGAAGCAGTAGATGATACAATTAAGCAGGAGTGTAGGCATAATTCTGGTTCTAATTGTTGGATTCCTGGTGCAGTTGCTCTTTTCACTGGCAGACCTGAGAGATACACCGAATAAAGCTGTTGTAGAATTTAGCAAAGCATATTTCCAGCTTGATCGATCAATGGCGGATAGAATCTGCAAAAAACAACTGACAACTGACCCTGTCGATATTGTCGATCAATATCTATACCTCGCAGCAAAAGAGGCAAACGAACGAGGATTTGATATAAATTTCATGAAAAACAAACTCTACCACATAGAAACCGAGACCCTTTTAAAAAATGATACCACCGCCAAAATCCGGATAACCGGCAAAAAAAGAGTTGCCATCAATCATGTTTATCCGATTGTCGCGCAACTATTTAATATCGGTGCAACCCATGAGGTTGACGAAACCTTCAACGTCATCAAGGAAGACAGCCAGTGGAAGGTTTGCGGGAACCTTTTTTCTTTGCCCTAATATGGAGAATAATGATTTAACGACCTAAACCGTCTTACAATCAAACCATCCGTTTTAAACCGGAGTATATAAATTCAGATGAGATTTGTTTTTTGAAACTCCATAGAGCAAACTGCAGGGAATGTTCTGCCTTGCGGCAGTGCTTCGCAGCGACGGTAAGGAATTTTATCCATTTTAATATGCACGCGCTGTTGCAGTTCAAAAAACCAAATTAATATAATTGTTTCAATCGATCGAAAAATATGGAAATTATATATGCTCGTTTTCGTAAACGAGCCCGCCAGATTGTATCTCGCCATCCCTCTCCCGACTTTTATCAAGATCATTCTTTCGCAAATGAAATGTCCCGCCAGTATTTTGAAACCAATTCTTTTACCGCAGAATTACGGGAATTTGTTGCAAAACACTTAGAAGAAAATTTTGGACATGGCCTTGAGCACGCTATCAAGGTGGCCATCGATGCCGGCGCTTTGATGATCATTGAGAACAAACTTGCCCAACAACCCGACAACCGAATAAACCGCAGAGTCGCCGTTGTCCAGTGGGCCGGTCTCCTCCACGACATCAAACGCAGGAAAGAAAATCACGCCATTAAAGGATCTGACCATGCAAGGAAAGTTCTGAAACCCTATCCTCTCGATCCCAGCGAGGTTGACGATATCTGCCGGGCGATTCGAAATCATGAAGCTTTCAAACCCACTGTAAAGGCAGATACCATTGAAGGTGCGCTTGTTTCCGACTGTCTCTATGATGCCGATAAATTCCGTTGGGGGCCTGACAACTTTACAGATACGCTGTGGGCCATGGTATCAGACTTTAAAATCCCTGTTGTCGAGTTTATGGATCTTTATCCTGAAGGAATGGAAAAGCTTGCCGAAATAAAGCACACCTTCCGAACACGCACCGGAAAAAAATACGGTCCCCAGTTTATAGATTTAGGTGTTGCAATTGGCAAAGAACTTTTTAATGCTATTAATACCGAGTTTGCGCACTTATTATAATTTTTTTTATTTTTTTATAATCCTAATGGATCGAAAATCGCGTAAGGTGTGTTTGATGAGCGGAGAATCTTCACGGAACTACTTCGCCGGCCTGAATATTCGGTTGTGGGTTACATTCGTTATGATAACTGCCATAACGATGTTTAGTTTGAGCGTCAATATTGAAGCCGGTGAGAATGATTTTCCGTTTTATCCGGGTGAAAAACTGACGTTTCAGCTTAAATGGGCGTTTATACCGGCCGGAGAAGGCGTTCTTGAGGTACTTCCCATGGAAACCATAGATGGTGTCAAAACATACCATTTTTTGCTGACGGCAAAATCGAATTCCTTTATCGATAATTTTTATAAGGTTCGGGACAAAATAGACGCCTATACAGACATTGAGATGACCCATTCGATCCTTTACAAAAAAAAGCAGCAGGAAGGAAAAACACATAGAGATGTTGTTGTGAATTTCGATTGGAGAAATAACAAGGCCGCATATTCCACATTGAAGGAGACGCATCCGCCGATTGATATATTACCCGGATCCTTTGATCCATTATCCGCCTTTTATTTTGTCCGTCTTTTTGATTTTCAGAAAAAATCAGCCATTGAACGTCCGGTAACGGATGGAAAGAAATGTATCATTGGCAAGGCAGCTGTTATCCAAAGAGAAACGCTTAAACTGGCAAGCGGAACCTATGATACCTATTTAATAGAACCCGAGATCGAACATGTCGGCGGTGTGTTTGAGAAAAGTAAGGATGCTAAAATCCAGGTGTGGGTCACAGCGGATCACCGGCGAATTCCCGTTAAATTAAAGAGCAAAGTCGTTGTTGGAAGCTTTGTTGGAGAACTCGTTTCAGCTGAAGGCTTAAAATAAGAGAAATCAGTGAATAGGAAAAACATGTTAAATGACGGCGCCTTATCCGGAATAACGGTTTTGGATCTTTCCCGTCTGTTGCCCGGCCCTTTTTGCACCATGATCCTGGCGGACCATGGCGCACGTGTGATCTCGGTGGAGGATAAACGTTTTATGGCAGACGACCTTTTCATTGCCTCCATCAATCGAAACAAAGAGCATATGTCTCTAAATCTCAAGACCCCGGAAGGCAAAGAGATCTTTTACCGGATGGTCGATAAAACAGATATTTTACTCGAAGGGTTTCGACCCGGGGTTGTTCACAGGCTGGGTGTTGACTATGATACGGTTCGTTCCATCAATCCCAAAATCATTTACTGTTCCATTACAGGCTATGGCCAGACCGGACCGCATAAGAATCGAGCCGGACACGACGTGAACTTCCTCGGCTATTCGGGTGTTCTCGATCTTATGGGAGAACCGGACCGGCCGCCATCCATCCCCGGAGTCCAGATTGCAGACATTGCAGGAGGAGGAATGAACGCCGCCATCGGCGTCCTTCTGGCGCTATGGGCCAGGGAAAGGACCGGAAAAGGTCAGTATATCGATATTGCTATGACAGATGGAATGGCAAGCCTTCTGCCGCTGGCGCTGTTTTTTCATCAACGCACAGGAGATGTCCCAAGGCGCGGTGACTCGATGTTTTCTCACCGTTTCGCTTTTTATAACACCTATGAAACAGCCGATGGCCGCCATATCTCCATCGGTGCTGTGGAGCACCGTTTTTGGAAACAACTTTGTGAATATTTGGGGGTTCCGGAGTATGCCGCTCTCCAGCAGGATGAAAAATGCAGGAAAGAGATTATAGATTTCATGCGAACCACTTTCAAGAAAAAGACGCTTGCCCAATGGGAAACAGAGCTTGCCGACCTTGATGTATGCTGGGGACGAATACAGAATCTCAAAGAAGTGCTGGAAGATCCCTATTTCAGAGAAAGGGAAATGGTTGTTGATATCCGACAAAAAGACGGGGTAGAATGCAAAACTTTGGGTGTGCCGATTAAGTTGAGTGAAACTCCTGGCTCCATTCGAACACCGCCGGTGGATTTTGGAGAAAGCACGGTCTCTATTCTTCAGGAACTCGGTTATACCGAAAACCAGATAAAATCGTTTGCCAAAAAGGGGATTTTTTAAGGTATCGAATCGCAAGCGATGGTATACCTTGATTTGTACCTGTAGGATGCGGTATTTGGAAGGTAGAATGATAATGATTAAAAACATATTGATGATCGACGATAAAACGGACGATTTAAATAATATTACGACCTTATTAAAAGACGTAATCCCCGATTGCCGGGTGATTGCCGTCCGATCCGGTTTGGAGGGGTTAGAACGCGCAAAGACCGAATCCCCTGTTGCCATTCTTCTGGGCACCGGCGCACCGGAAATGGAGCGGCATTCGGTTTGTAACCGGCTGAAATCTGACGAAAACACCCAACAAATCCCGGTTATTGTGATGATGGAGGCCCAATCGGACCCCCATAGTTATGTTAAGGGATTGGAAGCCGGCGCTGACGCTTTTCTGAATAAACCGATTAACCGTGGTGATTTAACTGCTCAGATCCATATGGTATTACGCGTCGATGCATTGGAAAAAGAAAAGACCCAACTTAAAAAGCAGCTTCAACAAGCACAGAAAATGGAGGCCATTGGAACTTTGGCGGGGGGTATTGCGCATGAATTCAATAATATTCTTTTCCCCATAATCGGCTACACCGAGATGAGCATGTACGATGTCCCCGAAGACAGCAAAACCCGAAAAAATCTGGCAGCCGTCCTTAAAGCAGCCGACCGGGCTAAGGATCTTATTCAGCAGATTCTCAATTTCAGCAGAAAAGGCGGTCAAAAGAAGAGCATTTTAAAAATTCAATATGTTATAAAAGAAACGCTCAAG
>JAQBBE010000265.1:0-8169 GCA_032126435.1 Desulfobacterales bacterium
GTCTTTTCGGCCACGGCAATAATTTCTTCAACCGTTGCGGGAACAGGTTGATCCGGAACATGCACATTGGTTATGGTCGAAAGGCCGAGCACCTTTATCCCTGCATGGGTCGCAGCAATGACTTCCTGTATGATTGAAAAAGCTACGGCATCAGCACCGATGGTCCTTAGAAAGCGGACTTCGGCCGGCGTTTCAAGGGACGGACCCTTAAGTCCCACAAACACCCCTTTTTGCAAACGGATGCCTTCATCCTTTCCGGCCTTTTCCGCAAGTTCCATCAGCCCTTGGTCGTAGGTTGCATTCATATCCGGGAACCGGATCCCCCAGCGCTCTTCATTGGGTCCGATCAAGGGGTTTGAACCGGTTAAATTGATATGATCGCTAATGATCATAATGTCACCGATATTAAATCCGGGGTTCAGACCGCCGGCAGCATTTGAAAGAATGAGCGTTTTAACACCGAGCTCCTGCATAACCCGTATGGGGAAGGTCACTTCGAGGGGTGAGTAGCCTTCGTAAAGATGAAAACGCCCCTGCATGACCATGATCTGTTTATCCCGAATTTCTCCGAAAAGAAGCCTCCCATAATGGCTCTCAACCGTTGATGTCGGGAAATTCGGAATATCTTCATATTCAAAGGATACAGATATATCTAAAGATCTCGAACTTTCTCCGAGACCCGTGCCGGTAATAAGCCCAATTCGAGGTAACTTTTTGATGTGTTTTTTCAAGAATTCTGAAGTTTCAACCGCTTTATGTTTATAATTTTTCATAATAAGTTCCTCGGTTGTAAATTTTTGCTTTTTGTGACAAAATTTTTGGGTTGCGTCCCTTCCGAGTTAGGATGTTAATCCAACATTTCGACACCGTCAAGAAGACGAAAAACCAAGCTTTAAATTTTATTGACATGCTTTTTTGCAACATATAGTAATTTTCTTTTGTGCTAAACACAAAACATTCTCGTAAAAAGGCCTTTTTTTTCCCGTTTGCATGGCCATCAAATACGAATATCTTTAGAATTATGTTATATTTTCACCAGGAGAATTAAACCATGTCCAAAGATGTCATCGGATCGGTACTGGTTGTGGGCGGCGGAATTACAGGAATGCAATCTGCTCTGGATTTAGCGGATTCCGGGTTTTATGTTCACCTCGCGGAAAAGTCACCGGCCATCGGCGGCATAATGTCACAGCTGGACAAGACCTTTCCCACCAATGACTGTGCCATGTGAATTATCTCACCCAAACTGGTCGAGGTCGGCCGGAACATTAACATAGAGCTCCACACCATCACCGAGGTTAAAGAAATATCCGGCGAAGCCGGCAATTTTAAGGTCACCCTGAACAAAGGTGCGCGATATATCGATCCAGACAAATGTACAGGGTGCGGAGATTGTACCGGAGTTTGCCCGGTCAGTCTTCCCAGTCTCTACGATGAGCGCCTCATCGACCGGAAAGCGGTTTATAAGCCTTACGCACAGGCCGTACCCGGAGCCTATTCCATAGACAAAAGAGATCCTTCGCCGTGCACCCATGCCTGCCCGAACCATGTAAATGCTCACGGATATGTGGCCTTGATTGCCCAGGAAAAATATACGGAGGCGCTCGAGGTTATCACAAGGACGCTGCCCCTCCCGGGTGTTCTCGGTCGAATCTGCCCCCACCCGTGTGAAGACGTGTGCCGACGGAAAGACGTGGATGAGCCGATCTCCATCTGCACACTCAAACGTTTTACAGCAGACCAGGTCGATATCGATGACCTGCCCTTAACCGAGATCACGCCAAGGGACGAAAAGGTCGCTATTATCGGCGCCGGACCTGCCGGTCTGACCGCGGCATATTTTCTGGCGCAAGATGGTTTCAAGGTTACAATTTTCGAGGCCCTTCCTGTTGCCGGCGGAATGCTCAGAGTCGGAATTCCGGATTACAGGCTCCCACCGGATGTTCTTGAAAAAGAGATCAAGTGGATCACCCGGCTCGGCGTTGAGATAAAATTCAATACGGCGCTTGGACGAGACATCACCATTGATAGCTTGATGGACGACGGGAACAAATCGGTTTATCTCGCCGTTGGCTGTCATGCCAATATGAAACTTAACATCCCCAACGAAGATACGGAGGGTGTCATCCCGGGTGTTAAATTTTTAAGAGATACAGCACTGGGCGACATCAAGGAAGTCAAGGGGAATGTTGCCATTGTCGGCGGCGGGGATGTGGCAATCGATGCTGCGAGATCAGCTTTACGCCTGGGTGCGGATAAAGTCAGCATCCTTTACAGGCGGACCCGCACAGAGATGCCGGCTCGGGCGGAGGAGATCGAAGATGCCCTTGAAGAAGGGGTCGATATTCAGTTCCTTATGGCCCCGGTGGAGGTGATGGAAAAAGACGGTAAGGCTGTGGGTCTCAAATGCATTAAAATGAAATTAGGAGCGCCGGATAAAAGCGGCCGTCGTCGTCCGGTTCCGGTTGAAGGAAGTGAATTTGTCGTCGATACGGATGTTATCATACCGGCTATCGGCCAGCGTACCGACACGGCTTTTCTTAAAGGCTCAACAGGTGTTGATTTGGACCGATGGAACAACATCGACGTCGACCCGGTGAGCTTCGAAACCACCAGAAAAGGCGTGTTTGCAGGCGGTGATGCACAGACCGGCGCCTGGATCGCCATTGGAGCGGTGGCTGCCGGACGAGAGGCCGCAATTTCCATATCCAGATATCTTGATGGCACAGACTTAAAAGAAGGGCGAAAACCCATTGAGATTCCCCAGAAAAATTTCAACCCCGTTGATAAAGATATCCCAAAGGTTAAAAGGGCCAAAATGCCCAGAATCCCCATGGAAGATCGGAAAACAAGTTTTGCCGAGGTTGAACGGGGTCTGAGTGAAGCGGCTGCGGTTACCGAGGCAAAAAAATGCCTGAACTGCATGGTATGCTGTGAGTGTCTCGAGTGTGTAAAGGTTTGCAAGGCCGAAGCGCTCACCCTCAAAACCCATTCCCAGAAGGATGAAACCATAGAGATTGATGTGGGTTCCATCATTTTGACGCCCGGGGGTGAGCCGTATGATCCTGCGCAGCACGACACCTACAGTTACACAAAACATCCCAACGTGGTGACGTCCATGGAGTTTGAACGGATTCTTTCGGCTTCCGGGCCCTATGGCGGGCATATGGTGCGACCTTCGGATCATAAAGAGCCGAAAAAAATTGCCTGGCTCCAGTGCATCGGGTCCCGGGATATCCATGTGGGTGCCAATGGTTACTGTTCCGGGGTATGCTGTACGTACGCCGTCAAGGAGGCCATGCTGGCCAAAGAGCACAGCAGCGAAGACCTGGATGCAGCCGTTTTTTATATCGATATCCGCACCTACGGAAAAGACTTTGAGAGATACTACAACCGTGCCAAGGATGAACTGGGGGTTCGGTTCATCAAATCCAAAGTGACCCGTATCGACCCGGATAAAGAGACGGGGATGCAGATTATCCGGTATGTGGACGAGGCCGGCAGGCGCGTGGAAGAAGAATTTGACATGGTGGTTCTGTCCGTGGGGCTGACGGCATCTATGCAAACAACCGCCCAGGCAAAAACATGGGGCATCGATCTGGATCATTACAACTTTGCCAGCAGCAGCAGCTTTGATCCGGTTCAGACGTCCAGGCCCGGGATATATGCCTGCGGTATTTTTCAAGCGCCCAAAGATATCCCGTCTTCGGTGATCGATTCCAGCGCTGCTGCGGGTGTGGCAGGCAGCAAATTGGCCGAGTCTAGATGGACCCTCACAAAAACCAGAGCAATCCCGGACGAAACGGATGTCCGGGGCGAGCCGCCACGGATCGGTGTTTTTGTCTGCCGATGCGGAACCAATATCGCGGGAATCGTTGATGTCCCTGAAGTTGCGGAGTTTGCAAAAGACCTCCCCGGCGTTGTCCACGTAGAGGAGAACATGTTCAGCTGCTCCCAAGACACACAGGATAAGATGACCGAGGTCATTAAAGCGCATCGACTGAATCGGGTGGTGGTTGCCGCCTGCACCCCAAAGACGCATGAGCCCTTATTTCAGGAGACCTTAATTAACGCCGGTATCAACAAGTATCTATTTGAGATGGCCAACATTCGGAACCAGTGTTCGTGGGTTCATAAAAACGACCCGGACAAGGCCACTGAAAAGTCGAAAGATATTCTCAGGATGGCCGTTGCCAAGGCAATGCTTCAGGAGCCGTTGTCGGAATCGACCATGGAAATCAACCCGTCGGCTTTGGTTATCGGCGGCGGGGTTTCCGGAATGGCGGCGGCCAAAAACCTGTCGGAACAGGGATATCAGGTATTTCTGGTTGAAAAGACCGATGCTCTCGGGGGGCAAGCGCGTTATCTCCATGAAACCTGGCGGGGTGAGGACATTCAGGGATATTTGACGAGTTTAACCGCTGCGGTTCAGTCCGATGATAACATAACGGTTTTTCTGAATGCCGAAATTACCCATGTTGACGGATTTGTGGGGAACTTTAAAACGACCATCTCCTGCAACGGCGAGGACAAGGTCCTAGAGCACGGCGTGACCATAATCGCCTCGGGTGCTTCGGAGTTCAAGCCTGACGGATATTTATACCGAGAGGATACCCGCGTGGTTACGGGACTAGAGCTGCAGCAACGGTTTATCGACAAAGACCCGTCCATCGAGCAGATCGACACGGCGGTATTTGTTCAGTGTGTCGGTTCCAGAATCCCGGACAGACCCTATTGTTCCAAGGTTTGCTGCACACAATCCATTAAGAGTGCTCTGAAACTAAAAGAAATCAACCCGCAAATGGACGTTTTTATTCTTTACAGGGATTTACGCCCCTATGGTCTCAGGGAAGATCTTTACCGTCGAGCGCGCACTGAAGGCATCGTATTTATCCGTTATAATTCGGGAAAAGACTTGAATGTCGCAAAGGAAGATGCGGGGCTCAAGATGAGTTTCACCGACCGGGTTCTGGGAAGGATGATGGATATACGGCCCGACCTTTTGGTCCTGGCTTCGGCCATTGTTCCCGATTCTAAAAATCCACTGGCGCAGATGTATAAAGTCCCGCAGAATGCCGATGGATTTTTTGCCGAAGCCCATGTCAAACTACGGCCAATGGATTTTGCCACGGACGGCGTTTTCGTGTGCGGCCTGGCCCACGCGCCCAAACCCATCGATGAATCCATCGTTCAGGGGCAGGCCGCCGCTTCCCGTGCCGTAACCGTATTGGCCAAAAAGGTGTTCCAGACCAGCGGCATTGTTGCTGAAACAAACCCTGCCCATTGCAGTTCCTGCGGGGTTTGTGTTTCCGAATGTCCTTATTCGGCACCCAGTTTCATTGAAGAAGGACCTTTTACCGGAAAGACCCAAATCAATCCGGTTCTGTGTAAAGGCTGCGGTCTCTGCGTCGCCTCTTGTCGATCCGGCGCGATCCATCTCAAAGGTTTCGACAATGATCAGATCTTTGCACAAATCTTTGCGTTGAATGAAGCGGTATAATAGTTAATTTAACATATTGAATTTATAAATTTTAATGAAAAAATAGAACATTTTTGAGGCTTGAACGCTTGCCTCGGATATGGAATAATGGAATGGTGGAATATTGAAAGGTTGGTTTTTAAAAGGATGTTATCTATTCTTAATTTTATCGTCGACACAAATTTTACCATTAACCCAACAATTGTATTATCCCAGAACCCATTATTCCAATATTCCAGCATTCCAATTGGGGCGAAGCTCCTAACTTGTTAATCGTTATTTTGTATCTTTCGTAACAGAATATTTTTCTTTAGTTGTTCCGGTTTACCCGGGTCAGGAGAATTTATAATATGTCAGACTTGGAACCCAAAATCGTCAGTTTCTTATGCAACTGGTGCAGTTATGGTGCCGCTGATCTTGCAGGCGTGAACAGGATGGAATATCCGCCAAACATTCGGGTGATCAGAATCCCTTGTACAGGTCGGATGAGCCCGAAATTTATTCTGGCCGCCTTCAGACAGGGCGCAGACGGCGTATGGGTTTCCGGGTGACATCCCGGAGATTGCCATTACCTGGAAGGTAATTACTATGCACGCAGAAAATTTGCTTTATTTAAAAACTTCATTGAATATATGGGGATCGAACCCGGTCGCCTCCATTTTTCATGGATCTCCTCTGCAGAATCGGTAAAATTTGTGGAGGTCGTCAAGGAGACCGTGGAGGCCGTCAAAACGCTTGGGCCGAATAACAATTTTAAAAAAACAAAAGCTAAGGTCGCTTAACATGTTCGCCTACATAGAAAAAATTAAAGAAATATCGAATCGGCTATTAAAAGAATCCACGGTCGATCTAATTATCGGGTTCAGAAAAGGAACGGTGCCGATGATGAACGAACCCTGTTTTGCAAAAACGCCGGAAGAGGTTGACGGTTTTGTGTGGGACAGCAACTGCGGAATTAATCTGGCGAACTACCTTGCCAACAGGAAGGAAAAAATCGGGATTGTTTCAAAGGGGTGCGATTCCAGAAATATTGTGACCCATATTATCGAAAATAAAATCAAACGGGATCAGATCGTAATTATCGGCGTCCCCTGCAAAGGAATGATCGACCGGCACAAAATCGAAGCCATGTTTGATACCGAAATCGATGAGGTCACTGAGGCCGACGGCAAAATAAATATCAAGGGCGACGGTATCGATAAAACCATCGATAAAAAAGATGTCCTGCAGCAAAACTGCACCATCTGTACTCACCGCAACCCGGTCATCTACGATGAACTTGCCGCCGATCTTATAGAAGAGCAAACAGATGTGGACAAGTACGAGGATGTTCGCAGAATTGAAGACATGACACCACAAGAGAAATGGGAATATTTCGAGGATCTCCTCTCGACGTGTATTCGCTGCTATGCCTGTAGAAATGCATGCCCGCTCTGCTATTGTCCCACATGTTTCGTGGATGAGTCACGGCCCCAGTGGGTGGGCAAAAGTCAAGACCCCACAGACATAAGGACGTTTCACTTCTTAAGAGCATATCATTGTGCCGGTCGGTGCACCGACTGCGGTGCATGTGAGCGTGCCTGTCCAATGGGAATTAAGGTCAGAATCTTAACAAAGAAACTGGAAAAAGACTGCCTTGAGCTGTTCGACTGGGAGTCCGGTTTGACCCTGGAAAAACGGCCGCCTTTGGATACTTACAGGCCCGATGATCCGGATGACTTTATTAAATAGTCATTGGACATGGGTCAATCGCCATTGGTCATTATCCGCTTTGTAAAAAGAATGTATAAACCAACAACACGTGACGACTGGCAAAAAGAATAAAGGCACATACGATGAAAGTCATAAAAATTGATAAAAAGAGCTGGGCTGAAGGGCTGAAACATTTGGCAGATAAATTCCGATTATTCGGCCCGGTACAACAGGATGAGTTTCATATCTTCAGGGAACTCCATAAAGGTGAGCTTCCGGATTTGAGGTTGCAGAACACACGGCTTTCTCCAAAATCGGTGGTTTATCCCCAGTCGGAAACCATGTTCGAATACACTCTGGATGAAAAGCAGAAAGATCATCACATTTTAAAAGAAATTGATAAAGAGTATTTGCCCCGAGCCCTCGTTGGTATCAGACCGTGTGATGCCAAAGCATTTCTCCTGGTAAGACGGAATTTTGATACACCCGAATATAAAGACCCTTACTGGATCAAAGCTTACGAAGCCACCACCTTGATCGGGTATGCATGCAATACGCCTTGCAGCAACTGCTTCTGCACCACAGCCGGGTGCGGACCGTTTCATGAAGAAGGTCTGGATGTACTCCTGGTCGATGCAACTGATCATTATCTGGCCAAAATTATAAGTGAAAAGGGAGAAAAATTAATCACAGCGGCCGACTGGGGCACGGCGGCCAAAACCGATGATTTGGAAGAACAGGTCCAAACCCTAAAACAGGCCGCGGAAACAAAAATAACCGCCCGGGTTTCCACAGACAAATTAAAGGATAAAGACACCACAGCGCTTTTTGAAGCATCTTTTTGGGAAGATGTCGCTTTTGCCTGTATCAATTGTGGAACCTGCACATATGCGTGTCCCACGTGTTGGTGTTTCGATATTCAAGACGAAACCTTCGGATTTTCCGGCATTCGCATTCGCAATTGGGACAGCTGCATGTATCCGCTGTTTACCCATCAC
>JAQBBE010000266.1:0-3758 GCA_032126435.1 Desulfobacterales bacterium
TGCATTCACCTGCAATGAGAGAATCATTGCTTGCAGAAATGACAAAACTGCCTATTTGGTCCAAACAAGTCTTTAATAGCTGCAAATGCACTCCAATGCACCATAATCCAAGATGCCCAAATCCACTTTGCCCATTCAGGCATGCAAAGATTGAAGAACCTGGTTTTGAGTGGCCGCAATTAGAGTTTGCATCAGCGACACAAGAAGCCAGATTGGCATTGGAAGATGAAATATCAGGGGCGACAAGAGCCGTGACCGTCTCGTTTCCGAAGGCGGCCAAAAGCCCGTTTCCTGGGGCCTGAGACGCTTTCCTTTTGGGACAAGGACCGCACCTTTGGGTATATCTTCTCCCTTTTCGAGGATATGCTGCCCCGGCGCAACACTTCGGTAGACTTCTAGGGTGGTGCGATCTATGGCTTCTGTGTACTCGATCATGACCACGCTGTCGGCACCTACCGGCAGCATGCCGCCGGTTGAAATCCTGGCGGCTTCATCGGACCCGATGGAAAAAGCGGGGGATTCTCCCATGGGGACGTCACCCTTGATTGTGAGATATGCCGGATTCGCTTCGGAAGCCCCAAAGGTAGCGGACGCACGGACCGCATATCCGTCCATGGTAGATCGCGTAAAATCCGGAAGATCGACATCCGCATCGACACTCACGGCGAGAATCCTTCCGGTGGATTCATCGAGGGGTATGTCCTCGGTTTCGACCCGGGGAAAGTCAGATGAATATTCCAGGACGCTCTTTAGATCGGTAACTTTGAAAAATTCTTTCATTATGATTTTCAATGCCGCGCCGCTTACGGCGGGGTGCTTCATTTTAAATTCAAGATGGGTCTTTTTTTTTAAAAAATATATAGTATGTTGGCGGCTTCTGTGTCAAGGCGTTGCCTGTGAAATATTCATCGCCGACCGGGATGCCTGGGACAGAATTTCGATTTCGGTGTCGTGCGCCATTTTCCTGCCGGCATAAGATACGTTCTTTTGAAAATAAAGTTTTAATCTTGAAAAAATTTCTTTTTTTCATTAAATAATCTTGTATGGGCTATGTTTTTGATTTTAATGATGCGATCGAATACGAAAAGCGGTTAAACGATCCCTGTAACCGGTTCGTCGCTGAAGTCGAACACCGCCTGATGCTCAATCTGCTAAAGCCTCTAAAAGGAGAGCATGTCCTCGATATCGGTTGCGGCACCGGCACCGGTCTGTTGACCTTTCATGACCAGGGCCTCCATGTTACAGGCCTTGATCCATCACCGTATATGCTTGATATTGCCCTCAAAAATCTGGGGAACCGTGCCGAACTCTATCGAGGTTTTGCAGAAGATCTTCCCTTTGAAGACAATGCCTTTAACTATGCTTGCTTGATGAATACCCTTGAATTCGTCGAAGATTCCAGAACGGCCATTGAAGAGGCGAGCAGGGTTGCCAAAGATAAAATATTTCTGGGCGTTCTTAACCGATATGCCCTCAAAGGGGTCCACCGCCGCATCAAAGGCGTGTTTACCCGGACCATATACAATCATGCCTGTTTTTTCAGCATCTGGGAACTCAAAGAAATCATTCGCTCCCTGTTGGGGGATGTGCCCATTACCTGGAGATCCGTCGGCCAGTTTTCGGCATCTTCAGGTCCGTCTGCCGACAAAATAGAACAATCATGGCTGCTGAAGAAATACCCCTTCGGCGCTTTTATCGGTATGGTGGTCACCCTTGTTCCACGCTTTAAAACCAGACCGCTCACCGTGCCATATAAACCCAAACCGACCGCCGGAGCAGTGGCGGGATATGGAAAAGCTTTCGGCTCAAGGTTCGAAGCTGAAGGCTCAATTTCAACTCAAGTTTAATACTCTATACAGGGGATCCCATTGTGGAAGCGTATCTCTATGAATCCCTGAAGGACACCAAAGTCAGATGCAATCTCTGCAATCACCGTTGTGTCATAAAAGACGGGCTCCGGGGCATATGCGGTGTTCGGGAGAACAGCGGGGGCACTTTGGAAACCCGGGTGTACGGCAGGGTCATTGCCCGTCACATCGATCCCATCGAAAAAAAACCGCTGTATCATTTTCTGCCGGGGAGTCTCTCTTATTCCATCGCTACGGTGGGATGCAACTTCAAGTGCCGTTTTTGTCAGAACGCAGACATTGCCCAGATGCCGTCGGATCGCAAGGGGATGATCCTCGGCGATGTTTCCGCCCCCGCTGATGTTGTTCATGAAGCCTTGAAGGGAAATTGCAAAACCATCGCCTATACCTACACCGAACCCACGGTCTATTTTGAATTTGCATACGATACGGCAAAACTTGCCCATGAAAAGGGAATTCAGAATGTGTTCGTCACCAACGGATACATGTCCGGAGAAGCACTTGAGATGATCAGCCCCTACCTGGATGCGGCCAATGTCGATTTAAAGGCCTTCACCGAAGATTTCTACAAGACATACTGTCAAGCCCGGCTGGAGCCGGTCAAAGAGACATTAAAACGGATGAAATCCCTGGGAATTTTCGTAGAGGTTACCACATTGCTGATTCCGGGGTTGAACGATGATAGAAAAGAACTCGAAGCGCTGGCGGCGTTTCTATCGGATTCTCTGGGCGTCGACACCCCGTGGCATATCAGCCGGTTTCATCCCACTTACCAGTTGACGGATCGTCCTCCGACGCCGGTGAAGACCCTGGATATGGCCCGTAACATCGGCATAACGGCCGGCTTGAAATATGTTTACACCGGTAATGTTCCCGGTGACCGCGGGGAAAAGACATTCTGTTCCCAGTGCGGTGAAATCCTTATCGATCGCTGGGGGTTTAATGTGCAAAAAAATAGGATAACCAACGGAATGTGCCCCCAATGCGGTTGGAAAATCGAAGGCGTTTGGATTTGAGGCACAGCAGCATGTCAGACTTGGTTGAAAACCCGGAAGCATATTTTAGACAGTTTGTCCCGAAACGGAGCGCCCTTCTGAAGGAACTGGAAGCAGAAGCCCTGGTAGAGGACATTCCCATCGTGGGGCCAGTGGTCGGTGAATTCCTGTTTATTCTGGCACGGATTGCCAAGGCCGAGAAAATCCTGGAGCTTGGCACGGCCACCGGGTATTCCGCGATTTTTCTTGCCGGTGCATTTGAAACCGCACAGGGTTGCCTGATAACCCTGGAGAATGATCCGGAAATGGCGGAAAGAGCCCGGGAAAACTTCCGTCGGGCGGGTTTGGATTTACAGATTGATCTCCGGGTCGGAGACGCTTTTGAAGAAATGGAAAAGATTGCGCCGCCTTTTGACGTGATCTTTATGGATATTGATAAGGTGGATTACGACGCGGCGCTTCCTCACTGCCGGCGGCTTTTAAGAAAAGGTGGCCTGCTGGTCGCGGACAACGTAGGTTTTAAAGAGGCAGATCCTTTCAACCGGCTGATATTCGAATCTTTGGAATGGAAAAGCATTAGCCTGTTATCGTTCCTGCCCTTTCATTCTCCTGAAAAGGACGGGCTGTGTTTGGCCCTTCGTCTCTAGTTTATTTCAAATTGCGTACAGGTAAAGCGCGGTAAGATTTATAATGTCCAATTCGGTCCATGTAATGGTACCCGCGGTTGAAGTTGAAAGTAGCTGCCTGAATGGCGGATCTTTCAGACGTCCAGACCCAGCCGCAGCTCAACTTTATTTCGGGAACCGCCTTGATCAGCTGCCCGCAATCCGTTTCATATCCCTTATAAGCTTTATCTGGTATATAGAGGCTTTTAAGCTCGGTCAAGGTGGGAAGT
>JAQBBE010000267.1:0-17675 GCA_032126435.1 Desulfobacterales bacterium
TTTTCCCCCTAAGCACCTGTGCTGCAACCCGGAGGTCTTCGATTCGTCCATTGGTGCAGGATCCAATGTAGACCTGATCGACCTTTATGGATTCCATCTCCCGGACGGGCTTGACCTGATCGGGCTTGTATCCATAGGTCATCAGCGGTTCAAGGCTGCTGACATCATGTTCAATCACCCGGTCGTATTGGGCGTCAGCATCTGATAAAAACCTGCTGGCGTCCTCGAGGGCTTCTTTTTTAGTGGCATATTCGTCTTTGATAAAATCCCATAAATATTCGATGGTGACCATATCCGGGCTGCAAATTCCGGAGGTTCCCCCTGCTTCAATGGCCATATTGCAGATGGTCATCCTCGATTCCATGCTCATGGCATCGATAACCGGACCGGTGAATTCAACAACCTTGTTGGTGGCACCATTAACACCCAAACGGCGGATGACCGAAAGGATCACGTCTTTGGCGTAAACACCTTCAGGCAAGCGGCCGCTGATATTAATTTTGATGGTCGACGGATAGCGAAAGGCGCAAACGCCCTTAAGAATTCCAACTTCCAGATCCGTTGTCCCGACGCCGGCGGCAAATGCGCCGAACGCACCATGGGTACACGTATGAGAATCCCCCATGATGACCGTAAACCCAGGGCGAACAAATCCTTTTTCAGGGAAGATCGCATGGCAGATTCCATTCCTGCCGATATCGAAAAAATCCCGGATATTGTGTCGTCGGGACCACTCCCTGAGGATTTTACCCTGCATGGCGGTTTTTGAGTCTTTTGCGGGCGATACGTGATCGATGACCACCTTGATTTTGTCAGGATCGAACACCCGGTCTTTACCTCGGTTGACCAGGTCATGGATTGCCAGCGGGGTTGTGATTTCATGACAAAATACGGCATCCAGCCGGATCACATGAACATCATCGGCAGGATTGTCAACCCGGTGGGCATCGAATATCTTTTCAGCAATGGTTTTTCCCATGTTTTCCCCTTTTGTATCATTTCGGTTTTTTTAACGACGGTCCCCCCACGGCATTCCGTCAATTATTATTTCCGTGACCGTGTTGGTTCAAAATGGTTAATTAGTGTCCATCCACAATTACAAAATAGCCACGGTGCGTTTCCTATTCATAAATGAGCAAATTTTGTTCGGATCAAGGCCGCCCCAGTTAAATATGCTTCGCATTTCACGGGGCAGGCACAAGGGTTTTTGGTGAGGCATACTCCCTGTATGCCGCAGCCGGAAACCCGCGGAGAACGCAGATCCGGGCAAAAAGGGCCATTTATGGATGGAAACTAACTAACGACAACGAATCGGCGGATGATCCTGATATATTATGGCCGTTTCAATATTCGATCCAACAGAATATGGGCCACCGCATCTTTTTCCATCACAGGCAGGGGCTCTTGGGTCCCGTCTTTGTAGAACAGGGTCACCTTGTTGGTATCGGCACCGAAACCCGAAGAAGGTTCGCCAACGATATTTCCCACGATAATATCCAGATTTTTTTCAACCCTCTTTGTTTCTGCATGCTGTTCAAGGTTTTCTGTTTCCGCGGCAAATCCCACGAGTATCTGGTCTTTTTTTCTCATGCCGATTTCTTTCAGAATATCCTGGGTTCTTTCCAAATACAAAACCAACTCACCTTTTTCCTTTTTTATTTTTTGGGTGGCCGGGTCTTTGGGTCTGTAATCGGAAACCGCCGCTGCTTTTATAATTATGTCGGAATGCTCCATATTATCGAACACAGCCTGGGCCATCTCGCGGGCGGTCTGGATCCGGATGATCTTTACATTGTTGGGATCCGGAAGATGTGTCGGACCGGTAATCAGGGTAACCTCCCCGCCCCGGTATTCCGCTGCCCTGGCAACCGCAAAGCCCATCTTGCCGGAAGAAGGGTTACTGATAAATCTGACGGGATCGACAGATTCTCGGGTAGGACCCGACGTGACCAGTATTTTTTTATCTTTCAGGTCTTTGGTCGACAGGTAATATGCAATTCTGTCCACGATGTCTTCAGGTTCGGGAAGGCGGCCGGGTCCGGTGGTTCCGCATGCCAGTGTTCCGGATTCCGGGTCTATGATGAAATGTCCATCAGCCCTGAGTGTCTCAAGATTCCGCTGTACCGCCCGGCTTTCAAACATATGCGTGTTCATGGAAGGGCAGACGATCACGGGACAGGTCACTGCCAGCATGAAAGTACTCAGCGCATCGTCGGCAATTCCGCCGGACAACTTGCCGATAATATTGGCCGTTGCCGGAGCAATCACCACGGCATCCGCCGCTTCGGCCCATTGGATGTGCCGTATGGATGCGTCGTCATTTTTCTCAAAAAGGTCGGTACACACCGGTTGACCGGACAAGGCTTCAAAGGTTAAAGGCCCCACAAACCATTGGGCATTCTTTGTCATCATCACCCTGACGCTGGCGCCCTGCTTTACCAGAAGCCTTAATAGTTCGACACTTTTGTATGCCGCAATTCCGCCGGACACACCCAGTATGATATTTTTTTTCTGTATTACGGTTTTCATCGGTTTGTCATCACTCCGGATATACCATGGCTTCGCGATGCCATATAATCTTTCCCTTGAAGCGGGACGCTAAAAAAAGAAATTCTATACGATCCATGCGGTTCAAAAACTATCTCCAATCATCCATCGATATTATTTTGAAGCTTCTTAAGCTGTCGCAGGTTGTTGTGCGTGAGCAAAAGATCGATCCATCTGCTGAACAACCGGACAAGATCATCCGAACCTTTTTCAATGAGTTGGGTCTCAATTTCAGAAAGCGCATCCACAAGATCCGGGTTCCCGGGCTCACGTTCCAAAAGGTAATGATAGATTTCAGCCGCTTTTCTCAAATTCCCCTGGTTCGCAAGGACCTTTGCCATTGTCCGGGTATAAAAGATGTCGTCTGCGTTCAATTTTCGCCGGCCTTTTTTGGTTTTTTTACTTTAATGATCACTTCATCTTTACCGATAACACCCAGTTCCTGTCTGGCCACATTTTCAACATATTTGGGATCGTTCTTTAATCGTCCGATCTCACGGTACAAAGAAATGTTCTCCTGTTCAAGCTCCGAATTCTTTTGTAACAGTCGATCCCTTTCAATTTTCAGCCCATTTAGATCGATCAAACCATTTTCGCCGAAAACAACGAAAAACAACAATAAAAACATCGACACCACTGTCAAGGTCAGCATAATGCTATTTTTTATACTCACTTTTTACCCATCCCTGTCCTGGCGATAGCCAGCACCTTTTCCAGTTCCCGGCTCTTAAACAACACGGAAAAAGAACCGTATAGCACCAGTCCGATGATGATGCTTCCCAATACCCCGAAAAAAAGGCCGAAAATCGTTCCGCCTTCAGGGGGAATAATAATGCGTGCCGCTGCCCAGACTACCGTCCCCATAATTCCTGAACAAATCATCGTTTTACAGGCGGACTCCGTAATACTTTTCAACCCTAACGCGCCGAGCTTTGTTCTCAGGGCCCAGACCAGAAGCCCTAAGTTCAGCATCGAAGCCACGGACGTGGAAAGTGCAAGTCCACCGTGTCCCATGGGCCCCATAAGAATGATTCCCAGTACGATATTGGCACAAACGGATACTGCAGCGATTATGACCGGCGTTTTGGTATCCTGCAATGCATAAAATGTCGAAACGACAATCCGTACGGCGGAAAAAGCCCACAACCCGATACTATAGTATAAAAGAGCGTATGCAGTCAAATGGGTTGTCGTTGCATCAAAAGCGCCCCTTTTAAATAACAACGCGACAATCGGCTCCCGCAAAACGATCAGGCCGACCATTGAAGGAATCGTAATAAAAAAAATCAGTTTCATGGCATATGAGAAGGTCTCCCGAACCGCCTGCAAGTCCTTTTTCGCTGCCTGCCTGGAAAGACTCGGCAGAACAGCAGTTGCGGTTGCGATTGCAAATATTCCAAGGGGAAACTGCACCAGACGGTCTGCATAATAAAGATACGAAACACTCCCTTGGGCCAGCAACGAAGCAAGAAGGGTCCCCACCAGGATATTGATCTGATAGACCGCAGCGCCGAATATGGTGGGCAGCATGAGCAGGCCGATTTTTTTGAGTCCGGGATGGAAAAATTTTGCTTTCTGCCAGAAATAGAATCCTTTTTTGATCAAAAACGGCACTTGAAGTGCAAGTTGCAAAACACCGCCGATGACCACGCCGATGGCCAGACCAGTTACAGGATCCGTCATGTGGGGTGAAATAAAAAAAACCGAACAAATAATGGAGATGTTCAAAAAAACAGGCGCAAGGGCCGGTGCAGCGAAATGACCCAGAACATTGAGGATTCCCATGGAAAGGGCAACCATTCCAATAAAGAAAATATACGGAAACATGACCCGGGTCAAAAAAATCGTGAGGGAAATTTTTTCAGGTGAGCCGGCAAACCCGGGCGCGATGATCCGTATGATCACCGGAGAGAATACGATACCTGTAACAGCGACGGCAACCAGCAACACCGAAAGCAGCCTTACGGCGGATCTTGCCATTTCAAAGGCATCCTCTTTTCCATGGAGGGTAAGGTACTCGGTAAAAACAGGAATAAAAGCAAGACTTAACGATCCTTCGGCAAAAAGTCTTCTTAAGAGATTTGGAATTCTGAACGCCACAAAAAATGCATCTGAACTGAGTCCGGCACCGAAAAACCAGGCAATGACAACATCTCTTATAAAACCAAAAATACGGCTCAATAGCGTTGCCGATCCAACAACACCTGTCGCCTTTGTTACACGGTCGTTTTCGGAGACCGGTCTATTTTTGGGTGGATTCATATCGAGTAAAAAATTCTTGACAACCCTTTAAATAATTCATAAATTAATTATTTTTAAATATAATATCTTATAAAAAGGAGTTTATTGAAAATTGGCCAACCATAAATCTGCATTAAAGCGTGCACGCCAGAATGAAGAGCGGCGGATTCGCAATAAGTCGACAAAGACCAGGATTAAAAATATTGTCAAAGATGTGCGACTTGCTGTGGGCGAAGAATCGAAAGAATCGGCGTTGACTAAACTCGATACCGCAAAATCTATCATCGATAACGCAGCAAAAAAAGGTGTGATTCACAAAAAATCCGCGTCAAGGAAAATTTCCCGCCTCTCCAAAATTGTAAACGCCGTCTCTGCCTAACCGGTAAAACCCGCATTTTTTATGAAGCGCTCATCTGGCGTGTAATACTATTCCTGCGTGTGTCCCTCGTGGGCCGGGGGTGTTAAACTCGAGCAACAGGTTCTTAAAAATTGTCTGTTAAACGATTGTATGCGGTTTCTGCAAGTCGTTTAGACAGAATTTCGAGGGCATGGCGCTCGTTTCGTTTGGTGATCTGATTGTTGGCCCCCACATCATAGGCTTCGCTGTCAGAAATATCTGACCTGGACCATATCACCGTATCGCCTCGATCCGTTAATTTCAGACTTATTGTAATTTGGACCCGTCTTTCAAGGGGTTTCAGCTGCCCTTGACGGGATATTGTCCGAATATTCTTAGATTCAATCACACCGGTAAGGAATGCGTCCGTATGGTCTCTGCTTTTCTCTACGGCCCTTCCATTTCTGGTAAATTCGTATATCAAGTCATTGGTAACGGTACTTTCATAACCGGTTTCCACCGTACGGTTTTTGAGGACTTCGATGAAGATGGTCTGTACGCCGGATGGCAGATTTCCACTCCCGGAAAACTGGTAGCCGCAAGCTGAAAAAAACACCCCGATAAAAAGGACCAGCCAAATATATTTCCTGCAATAAAACACGGTTACTCCATTCTTTAAGTTCATCAATTAAACCACAATGTTCACGAGTTTTTTCTTGACAACAATCACTTTCCTGACAGGTTTACCATCGATAAATTTCTGGACCCGTTCATCTGAAAGGGCCATCTCCTTAATGGTACCATCGTCTGCATCTGCATCCACATTGAATCTGCTTCTGAGCTTGCCGTTCACTTGCACAACGATCAAGAATTCATCCTTGACCAAGGCATCTTCCCGGTATGACGGCCACGATGCAAGCAAAATGCTGGTTTCAAATCCCAGGGCGTTCCACAGTTCTTCGGCAAAATGTGGAACAATGGGCGATAAGAGAAGTGTCACAGACTCCATGGCGAACCGCATGACCGCAATTTTTTGAGGGCTTTTTTCCGGTTCCACCCCGTACAGGGTGTTCACAAGCTCCATGATCGAACTGATGGCGGTATTGAAATGGAATCTGTCTTCAATATCTTTGGTAACTTTTTTAATGGTTTCATGGGTCTTTTTGACGACATCGCGAGAATCGCCCCCCACCTGATCCGGACGACCGTCAAAAGGTTCGGCCTCGCGGATTGAATCCATCCACATCCGGGCAAGGCGCCAAACACGGTTCAAAAAGCGATAACCGCCCTCAACCCCCTGCTCACTCCATTCCAGATCCCTTACCGGTGGGGCCGCGAAAAGGCAGAAGAGTCTTGTCGTATCCGCACCGTATTTTTCCAGTAGAATGTTCGGATCGATGACGTTCTTTTTCGACTTGGACATCTTCTCAACCCGGCCCACCGTCGCCGCCTGGCCGCATTTTTTACAACACCGGTCTTCACCGGTTCCGTCCACCTCTTCAGGAAGAAGAAACCCGTGTTCAGGGCAGGAAACCGTCTCTTTACAGACCATCCCCTGGGTCAACAGCCGTGTGAAGGGCTCTTTATATTTGACCAGGCCAAAGTCTCTCAGCACACGGGTATAATATCGGGAATAAAGCAGATGCAAAATGGCATGCTCCACACCGCCGATATACTGATCAACAGGCATCCAGTAATCCACAGCTTTGATGTCAAACATTCCGCTGTCGTAATTCGGGCTGCAATATCTTTCATAATACCATGAGGATTCCACAAAGGTATCCATGGTGTCGGTTTCCCGTCTGGCTTCACGGCTGCCGCAAATCGGACAGGTCGTGTTTACAAAAGATTCGAGGGTCGGGAGCGGCGACTTCCCCCCTTCCAAAAGACCGGCATCCTCTGGAAGCAGAATGGGAAGATCTTCTTCGGGAACAGGGACAATGTTACATGTTTTGCAATGAATTATCGGGATGGGCGCCCCCCAGTACCGCTGCCTCGATATCCCCCAGTCCCTCAACCTGAAACTCACCGTTTTCTTTCCCAAACCTTTTTGTTCGAGATAAGAAGCAATCTCATCGAGGGCCTTGATATTATCCATACCGTTGAACGGGCCGGAATTAACCATGGTACCTTCTCCGGCATACGCTTCGGTCATGGAGACGGGATCGAGATCATCATCATACGGTTTTACGACCACAACGATGTCGAGGTCGTATTTACGGGCAAATTCAAAATCCCGCTGATCGTGTGCCGGAACGGACATAACGGCACCGGTACCATATTCCATGAGGGCGAAATTGGCCGTATAGATCGGCATGTGAATACCGCTTAAGGGGTTGATACAATATGCACCGGTAAAAACCCCCTCTTTTTCATAGCTGTCCACCGCCCTGCTTGAACGGTCCTGGATGGATATGCGGTCGATGAACTCAGAGACTTCTTTCTCCTGCTGGGTCCCTTCGGACAGTTTGATCACCAGCGGATGCTCCGGCGCAAGGCACATGAACGTCGCGCCGTAAACCGTATCCTGTCGGGTTGTAAAGACGGGTATTTGTTCGCCGGTATTTTCTATGGGAAACCGTATTTCCGCGCCGACGCTCTTCCCGATCCAGTTTTTCTGCATGGTGATAACCTTATCCGGCCACCCGGGCAGTTTTTCGCAGTATGACAGGAGATCCTCAGCATAATCGGTAATTCGGAAAAACCATTGCCAGAGCTTCTTCTGATGGACCTGTTTGCCGCACCGCCAACACATGCCGGCTTCAACCTGTTCGTTGGCCAGGACGGTCTGACAGTGTTCACACCAGTTTACAAAAGACTCCTTGCGATAGGCCATCCCTTTTTTATACATTTTTAAAAAAAGCCACTGTTCCCAGCGATAATACTCGGGACGGCACGTTGCAATTTCCCTTTCCCAGTCGTAGGAAAAACCGAGAGATTTCAACTGGAATCGCATGGCATCGATATTTTCATATGTCCACCTGGCCGGGTGACTGTTATTGGCAATTGCAGCGTTTTCCGCCGGCATGCCGAATGCATCCCATCCCATGGGATGAAGGACGTTAAATCCCTGCATCCGTTTATACCTTGCGACAACATCTCCGATGGTATAGTTTCTCACATGTCCCATGTGGATGTTGCCGGACGGATAGGGGAACATCTCGAGAAGATAATATTTTTCTTTGTCGGGGTTTTCTTCGATCTTGAAAAGTTTTGTCTCTTCCCAGAATTTTTGCCACTTGGATTCCAATGCTCTTGGTTCGTATCTTTCATCCATTTTAAATAGGTCACCTCAATTCAATAATTTAACGTCTCGGATTTTCTACAACTATTTGAATTTAAAGATTTTTTTTATATCTCCTGGTTTATGCCACTTCCATGGAATGCTGGAATCTTGGAATAGTGGAACGTTGGGCTGAAGGAACAATATCATTTTAATCCCTACAGTAACTCATTATTCCATTATTCCATCATTCCAATTGTGAGCGAAGCGAACTAACTTGTCTCATATCATCCACAATGACATAATATGTCGTCTCTATAAACTTACATACCTGCAACACGTTAATTTCACATGTCATTATCGCCGGTTCAAACAATAACTTCTCATGCCACAACATTGGGTAAATAGCAAGAGATAAGACCTGAATCTTGCAGGCACGATTCAGATAAAAAATCATTTGACTTGTATATTACAATTTCATATTCATTTAAAAAGTAAGTGCTTGAGATTAAAACTTGTTTCCCTTCAGAAGCAATCCTTTAATTTCGAACCATAAAGTTCAACCCCAATTTGACACAAACACAATGAAAGCAAATATTTTATGAGCAGTAAAATCCTTATCGATGCCATAGATCCCGAGGATTGCAGGATTGCAAAAGTAATCGACACCAAGCTTGAAGAATTTCATATCGAAAGCTCGGGAAGAGAAAGTATCCATGGAAATATTTATAAAGCGGTCATCGCCCATATTGAACCCAGCCTTCAGGCCGCATTTGTGGACTATGGAGGGGAACGACACGGTTTTATGCAGAAGCATGAAATCCACAGCGATTATTTCCAGGACAATCTTTCAAAGGATCGATCCATACTAAAAATGATCAAGCGGGGTCAAGAACTTCTGGTACAGGTTACCAAAGACCCCCACATGAAAAAAGGCGCCATGCTCACAACGTATATATCGCTTCCGGGACGGCACCTTGTGCTGATGCCCGGCATCGATAAGCGTGGGATCTCGCGCAAAATTGAAGATGAAGCGGAACGCAAACGTCTCAAAAGTATTGTCGGCAACCTTAAAATTCCGGAGGGTTTCGGCCTCATTGTCCGTACTGCGGGGATACAAAGTAACAAAACACACCTGTCCAAAGATTTACGCTATCTTCTCCGGTTATGGAAAAACATCCAAAATAATATAATGAACGCACAGGCCCCTGCACTCCTGTATAAAGAGCAGAATCTTGTTTTAAGATCCATACGTGACTATTTCACACTCGATGTCACAGAAATTCTCATCAACGATGCTGCGGTATACCGTGAAGTTAAAGATTTTGTTAAAATCATATCACCCAAACACACCAAAATCGTCAAACACTATAAGGAAGACCGGCCCATATTTTCCAAATATCAGCTCGAAGAACAGATTTCATCGATTTATAAAAGCAGTGTCAAACTTAAATCCGGCGGTTCTATTGTCATTGCGCAGACCGAAGCGCTGGTCTCCATAGATGTGAATTCCGGGAAAGCGACCCAAAAAAAATCCATCGAACAGACAGCCCTCCAGACCAACATTGAAGCCGCCGAAGAAATTGCCCGCCAATTGCGGCTGAGAGACTTGGGCGGTCTTGTGGTGATCGATTTCATCGACATGAGAGATTCCAAGCACAAAACTGAAATTGAAAGGGCTGCCAAACGGAATTTGAAATCCGACAAGGCCAAAACAAAAATCGGCAAGATTTCACAGTTCGGCCTTATGGAAATGTCGAGACAGCGGCTCAGACCCTCCATTGAATCCAGCAGTTTTCAACCCTGCAGTCATTGCAAGGGGAAAGGGGTGGTTCCGTCGATTGAAATGCTGGCCCTCGACTTTCTCCGCCAACTTCGTCTCGAAACGCTAAAAAATATAACTTCCAGTGTCAAAGGTATTGTCCCCTCCGGCGTCGCAGACTATCTTTTGAATAAAAAGCGAAAGGAAATCCTCGACCTGGAAGTACGGCGCGACCTTTCCATTACCATCGAAGGGGATGACACGATTATCCCGGGCATGAGCAAGGTGGTACGAGAAAAATGAAGCGCCCCGCCGCTCCGCATACGGGATCTTCTGAATCATTTAAAATCGGCGATATCACGGTTTCCATGAAGGAGATCTTAGACAAAATTCGGATTAAACGTGTCGATATCATTGAAAAAGACCTCAAGTCAAAAGGTGCGGACGAAAAGAATAAACTGGATGTCGACCTCAACCTGATCTTTCCCTTGACCAAACGGGTTGTTTATAATATGGATCAGATTTTTGCACTTCTGGATCTCATCGATTACGAACATGTTAACAACATTCAGTTCGACGGCGAAACACTCTGGGTATCTGCAAAGTAAAGAAATGTTTGACCTAAAATATAATATGCTGTATATCCACTCCATTTTTGAGGGTGTTGACGGGTAAAAGATCTCGTGCCGATTTTGATAAACGTGCAAAAGATCTTTTACATGAAATATCGAATTCCGCCTCTGGCGGGAAAAAAAAATCGTGAAATATTGACGAATCATTTAAAGGGGGTTTTATCTTGATAAGTACTGCCTATGCAATGGGTCAGGGCGGAGTGGGGACAGGACAGGGAGCCGGTGGATTTGCATCGCTTATCCCCATCATCCTGATGTTTGTAATATTCTATTTCCTGCTCATCCGGCCCCAGCAAAAAAAGTCCAAAGAACATCGTGAAATGATCGGCCACCTTAAAAAGGGCGACCGCATCGTAACCACTGGCGGTCTGCATGGTCAAATTACCGCTACGGGTGAACAAACAATGACGGTGGAAATCGCCGACAAAGTACGTGTGAAAATTTCCCGAGCAAATGTGGCGCAGGTGGCCCAGTCTTCATCACAGCCTCAAGCAACAAAAAAAAAGTGAGGCTGATTCACAATAAAAAATGAATACTCTACCTTCTTTTACTCTGTAACGGATTAAAATAATCCCGACGAAGGCACGGCGAACGTTTTGGCATATAGGGCAAACAGGGAAGCGCTTCAAAAACGGATCCTCTGAACCCACTGCTGCGGAGTATTAATCTCATTTTGGTAATACTATTTTTGATTTATTGAAAGGATGGGATCATTGAACAATCTTTCATGGCGAGCTCTGGCAGTTTTTGCGGTCATTATTATTGCCATTATATACGTTCTTCCGACCATAAACCCAACCTGGTGGCCACATAAAAAGATCAACCTGGGCCTCGATCTTCAAGGCGGCATGCATCTGGTTTTGGAAGTCGACACGGATAAAGCTCTGGAGGGTACCATTGAACGAATAAGCCAGGAAATCCGAGATTTTTGCAGAAAAGAGCATATTCGATATATCGCCTTAAATCGTGTGGAGGGAAACCGTATCGCCATCAAACTGCAAGGACAAAACAACATCGACGGATTTGATAAACTTCTCGACAAGGATTTCCAAGGCCTGCGAATTCTTTCGAGATCAACCGACGGCGATGTCCTTACCCTAACCATAGATCTTCCGGACGAGGAAGCCAATCAAATCAAAAAAATGGCCACCGATCAGGCCCTTGAAACCATTCGAAACCGGATCGACCAGTTTGGGGTCAGCGAGCCCGATATTCGCCGCCAGGGTGAAAAACGGATACTTATCCAGCTTCCGGGGATAAAAGATACTAAAAGAGCCAAGGACCTCATCGGCAGGACCGCACTTTTGGAATTCAAACTGCTGGATGAAACCCACGATCTAAATGCCGCCCTGAAAGGAGATATTCCTCCCGGAAGCGAAGTTCTTTATGGAACAAAGGAAGATCCCACAACACAGCGCATTATAAAAACCTCTTATCTGATCAAAAAAAGAACCCTATTGACGGGAGCCCATCTTACAGATGCAAAGGTTCAGATAGATTCCCAGTACAACGAACCCTATGTCTCCATCGATTTTGACAAGAAAGGGGGCAGGGATTTTGCACGAATAACCGAAGCAAATGTTAAAAAACGTCTCGCAATCGTACTGGACGACAAGGTCTATTCAGCACCGGTTATCCAGGAAAAAATCACCGGCGGCAAAGCCCGTATCACCGGAAATTTTACGACGGAAGAAGCACGGGATCTCGCCATTGCCCTGCGTGCAGGCGCCCTCCCGGCACCGGTACTGATTCTCGAGGAAAGAACCGTAGGCCCCTCTCTGGGAACAGATTCCATCAGAAAAGGGCTCATATCCATGTGTGTCGGCGGCATCCTTGTCGTCCTGTTCATGATCGTCTATTACCGGGGTTCGGGGCTTATTGCTGACTTTGCGCTGATTCTTAACGTTATCCTGATCGCCGGAGGACTGGCCGGTTTTCAGGCGACGTTGACCCTCCCCGGTATCGCAGGCATCATTCTCACCATCGGAATGGCGGTAGATGCCAATGTTCTCATATTCGAACGTATCAGAGAGGAGATGAGCATCGGCAAAACACCCCGTGCGGCCGTCGATGCAGGCTATGAAAGGGCGACCCTTACGATTCTCGATGCCAATGTTACCACGCTGATTGCCGCTCTTGTCCTCTTCCAGTTCGGTACCGGTCCGGTAAAAGGATTTGCCGTAACGCTCAGTCTGGGAGTTATTGCCAGTCTTTTTACAGCGCTTATCCTCACCCGTATAATATTCGATTACTATTTAATAAACCGAAAGGTTAAAACTCTAAGTATTTAGTTAGAGGATTTTATTGATGCAATTTATAAAGCCTGATATCAATATCAATTTTGTCGGTAAAAGAAAGATCGCTTTCACGCTATCGCTGGCGATGATCCTTATCAGCATCGCTTCTCTCGTGGTCCACAAAGGGCCCAAATACGGTATCGATTTTGCCGGCGGCACCTTGGTACAGGTCAAATTCGATGCGCCCGTAAAACTGGCGGATATCAAATCAGGACTCGCCACCGTAAATCTGGGCAAATCATCGGTTCAAGGGTTCGGCGAACACAGCGAACATGAGTATCTTATCCGGACCGACAGTTCTGTCATGACCGAACAGGGATTTTCGCTCGAAGTACAAAAGGCCTTGGCATCGTCAACCGGACAAGATGTGACCATCCGACGGGTTGAGATGGTTGGGCCCCAGGTGGGAAAAGATTTACGGGAAAAAGCCCTGTTTGCCATGTTTTACGCCTTGCTTCTTATTGCCATATATATATCCGGTCGTTTTGAACTCAAGTGGATCTTGAGCGGCGTTATGGCCGGAGTGCTGATGGGTGCTGTTTATCTGCTTTCTATTTTCAATGTCAGCGTCCCTTTCCTGATTGCGGCGGCATTAATTGTAACCCTTTTTCTTTTCTGGTTTCTCGAGCTGAAATATGCCATGGGGGCCATTGTGGCACTTATCCATGATGTTACCATTACGGTGGGTATATTCTCTCTGTTCGGCAAGGAGTTTACACTTCCGATCATCGCGGCGCTTCTCACAATCATCGGATATTCACTCAATGATACCATTATCGTATTCGACAGGATTCGGGAAAATTTGAGGAAATATCATAAAAATCCTTTGGAAGTCGTCATTAACAAAAGCGTCAATGAAACCCTCAGTCGAACCATACTGACCTCTGGGACAACCCTTGTTGTGGTTGTCACCCTGTTTGTCATGGGGGGTGGAATTATCCATGATTTCGCATTTGCAATGATGATCGGCATCATTGTCGGGACCTACTCTTCCATTTACGTGGCAAGCCCCATACTCCTGGCATGGAAGGTTCGTGGAAAAAAATAACACGTGGATCATATTCTGCCATGGTTTATTCTGAAAAGTGTTCCCGGAATAGGAAACCTCCTTTTCAAACGGCTGATAGATCGTTTCAATTCCCCGGAGTTTATTTTTGGAGCCACCCGAGACGAACTTCTTGAGGTTGAAGGCATAACCCCTCGCCTCGCTGCCGCTATAAAGCAGCGCAAAATTCCTGATCCGGTCAAAAAAGATTTCGATCTTGTCCTGCAAAAGGGTTATAAAATTGTCACCATGGCAGATTCTGATTATCCGCCCCTTTTGCTTCAAATACCGGATCCGCCGCCATTTTTGTACGTTTTCGGCCGTCTTGACGGTTCCATAAAAAATGTCGCGGTTGTCGGCTCCAGAAACGCAACAAGTTATGGGCTCTCCATAACCCGTCGGCTGTGCAGAGATTTGGCCCGGCTCAAGATAACCATTGTCAGCGGTATGGCACTGGGGATCGATTCGGCAGCCCACGAAGGCGCACTCATGGGCAAAGGCTCTACCATCGCCGTACTTGGAAGCGGTCTTGAGAACATTTATCCGGCGGAAAACCGTAAGCTTTTTTATCAAATTGCCGACACCGGTGCCGTTGTTTCAGAATTTTCTCTGACGGCCGAGCCCGATGCCCACAATTTCCCGAAACGAAACAGAATCATCAGTGGGATTTCCCTTGGAACCGTGGTTGTGGAAGCAACCCGACGGAGCGGATCGCTGATCACGGCACGTCTTGCAGCAGAACAGAACAGGGAGGTATTTGCTGTTCCGGGCAGCATTCAGTCCTTTAAAAGCACCGGGACGCACACACTCATAAAACAGGGCGCCAAACTGGTTGAACATGCCCAAGACATCATGGAAGAGCTTTCTTATATTATCGAAGCTCCGGTTGAAACAGATAACACCACGGATGAAACGCTGGAGAAAATACCGCAGTTGTCCCTCGAGGAATCCAAGGTGTTTGAAGCGCTGGAGCCGTATCCGGTTCACATCGACGATCTGGCGCGGAAGCTGTCCATGAAATCCGGCAGACTTTCGAGTGTTCTGCTGCAACTGGAGCTTAAAAATATTGTTCAGCAATCTCCAGGGAAGTTCTTTTCCATTGCGGAAAGAGCGTGAGCAGATTTTTTAATCGTGTGATCGCCGTGCAACATCCCGATAAATATCGGGATATTAAACGATAATTACCCGCCAACCCAAAATAAAATTTAACGTCAAACTGTCTCAAAAATAATAGATTGCGCTCAAGGGTTAAGGCCCAGGCCGACCCAAAAGAGTAGTGAGTATTTTATGGCGGCATGGAACGCATCCATAGGACGTTAGATGCATTTTTGAGACGGCTTTATATTTAAAATGAGGAAATACTGTGACAAAACCGCTTGTTGTCGTGGAATCACCGACAAAAGTTAGAACCATTAAAAAATATCTTGGCGACCGGTACAATGTCGCTGCCACCGTTGGCCATATAAAGGACCTTCCGGCAAAAGAGATAGGTATCAATATCGAAGAAGGCTTCAAACCCAAATACACGAACATCCCCGGGAAGCAGAAGATTATCAAATCGTTAAGACAGGCTGCAGGGGATTCAAAAGATATTTACCTGGCACCCGATCCGGACAGAGAGGGCGAAGCCATTGCATGGCACACTGCGGAAATTCTGAAAAAAAAGGAAAGAAAATTTCACAGAGTACTGTTTCATGAACTGACAAAAAAGGCCGTCAACGAAGCCATGGCATCGCCTCAAGATCTCAACCGAAACAAGTATGAAGCACAGCAGGCACGCAGAATGCTCGACAGACTCGTGGGATACCAGATATCCCCCTTGTTATGGCGCAAGGTAAAAGGCGGACTCAGCGCAGGACGTGTACAGTCGGTTACCGTGAGAATAATTTGTGAAAGAGAGCGGGCTATCCAGGCCTTTGATCCGGAAGAATACTGGTCGATAACCGCGCATCTTGAGAACAACGATCCCCCGCCGTTCAAGGCAAAACTGGTTAAAAAAAATGGGGGGAAAATTACAATCCCCGATGAAAAGACATCCAACAGTATATTAGAGGAATTGTCCGAGGAAAAATTCCGTGTTGAAAAAGTTCAGAAAAAAATTACGAAAAGAAATCCATCACCGCCGTTTATCACAAGTAAGCTGCAACAGGAAGCCATCCGAAAGCTTAGATTTTCCGCAAAAAAAACAATGATCGTGGCACAGCAGCTCTATGAAGGGATCGATCTTGGCCCCGGTGAGCCCGAAGGGCTTATTACTTACATGCGCACAGATTCCACGCGCATTTCAAAAGAAGCTGCAACAGAAGCCCTTCAATTCGTACGGGAAAAATTCGGACAAGAATATGCCGATCCGAAACCGAGGTTTTTCAAAAATCGTAAAAAAGCTCAAGATGCCCATGAAGCCATACGGCCCACATCGGTCTTTAATACCCCTGAGAAAATAAAGCCTTTCCTGTCCGAAGATCAGCTGGCGTTGTATGAGCTTATCTGGAAGCGCTTTGTTTCATCTCAGATGAAACAGGCTCTCATCAATCAGAATTCCATATCGATCCGTGCCGGCTCATATCTCTTTACCGCAAGCGGCTCATCGGTTGCGTTTCCCGGTTTTATGGCGCTCTATATGTCCGTGGACGAGCAGATCGAACGTGAACGCCAAAAGAAAATAGACGATCTTCCCGATCTGAGTGAAGGGATGATTTTGAAACTCAATCGATTGGAACCCAAACAGCATTTTACCGTGCCTCCGCCGAGATTTTCAGAGGCATCTTTGGTCAAGGAACTTGAAGAAAACGGCATCGGGCGCCCCAGCACCTATGCCGCCATTCTGTCGACAATCCGGGAAAAAGGTTATGTGGATCTGATCAAAGGATACTTCAAACCCAACGAACTGGGTTTTATCGTCAACGATCTGCTGGTGGAGAGCTTTTCCGATGTATTCGATGTGGAGTTTACCGCCAAAATGGAAGACGACCTTGACCGCATAGAGCTCACAGATGCGGGCGCTTTAGAACTCTTGACCCGCTTCTACGACGCATTTAAAAAGGAACTCGACGCAGCTTCAACCGGCATGCTCAGTGTAAAAGGTGTGGGCTTCCCAACGGACCTCACCTGTCCCAAATGTAACGCCCGGCTTCATATCCGGGTCGGTAAGACCGGACATTTTCTGAGCTGCTCCGGTTACCCGGAATGTACCCATTCCAGCAACTACACCCGGGATGAAAAAGGGGTTATTCATCCTGCCGAACTGCCTCCGGATGAACCTTCGGACAGGGTTTGTGAAAAATGCGGGAAACCGATGCTTATAAAGCATGGGAAATACGGCACATTCTACGCTTGCAGCGGGTATCCGGCATGCAAAAACACCCTATCCGCAAATTCAAACAACGGCGGAGAAAAAATCGGGGTCGACTGCCCGGAAACGGATTGCGGCGGAAACCTTGTTCAACGAACATCCAAGCGGGGTAAAATTTTTTACGGTTGCAGCCGCTTTCCGGATTGCACCTTTGCCGTCTGGGACAAACCTGTAGATAAACAGTGCCCCGAGTGCGGAGCCAAGTTTCTGGTGGAAAAATCCACCAAAAAACAGGGCAC
>JAQBBE010000268.1:0-3766 GCA_032126435.1 Desulfobacterales bacterium
TATTCCGATTGTTGACCATATCAAGGAATACCATTACCATTCCTCGGAGTTTGTATTTGTATCCTGCAAGGCCGTTTCCTCAGTGACTTGTCGGGCTCCGAGATACCCCCAGCCCATAAATTCACTTGCGAAGACTATCCCGATTTTCTATTAGAATTGGATTGTCAGATAGTAGCGTTTTTCCTCCTTCGAAGGCATGTTCATATTTTTTACTTTACGCCAAACTTCACTCGGTGAGGGTGAGAGTCAATTTGGCGTGATTTGGCGTGTTTGTTACGAAATCGTAGCGGTAAAAAACAAAACGGATCCAGGCGCAAGTCCTGAATCCGTGGAATTTTCGTGGTGGGCCGTGTTGGAATCGAACCAACAACCTCCTGATTAAGAGTCAGCTGCTCTGCCTAGTTGAGCTAACGGCCCACGGGTATCGCCACTTTGACCGGAAAACCGGTTTGTTAGCAATTTTAAAAAAGATTGTCAAATTTTTTATGGAAAAACTTAATTAGTGTCCGTCCACGGATGAGAAAAATTGGTCGAGTTCAAGGCGGGTGTGAGATTTGAACCGCAGGAATAGCGCGCTATTTTGAGGATTCAAATCGAGTCACCCAACGCCGAAATCGGGCAACTTAGCCATTTGTGGATGGGCATTAATTAAATGTTCACCCTTTGGGTGACATATTCGGGCAAACTGCGCTTTACCGCCGCCACGGCGGGCGTTCCCGGTTTCGTTTTCTCTGTTTGATCTTATTATGATTTGTATCCACGGCAGTTTGGCTGCTTTTTGCGCTGTGTTTCGATGGTTTATGGAGCGCCTTTTTATCCTTGAACTCCATTAAAAAACTGCCGGGCATTTTTATCAATGTCTCTTTTTCAGGCGTCTCGCGCTTTACGGGCACTTCCTTTGGTTTGGGCGGGGGAGGCCCTGTAAAACATCCGGGATAAATCGATTCGGTCAGGAAAAGCGGGTCTCCGGCTTCGTAAAATACGATCCCTCTATCCATGGATATCTGCGTCTGGACGGAAAGGAATACAGGTTCCGGATCTTTGCGTTTTCCCATCCTTTTGGCCATTTCAGGCTCCGATGACAAAATGACATGGCTGAACCCCATGGGAAATATCCCCTTTTCCAGAACAGCGGGATAGGCTTTTCTCCTGACACAGGTATAGAGAAGCTTGGGAAGACTTTGGGCCGGACGGAGTCCCGGCAATCTGTCGCGATGTTTTGCGCGGATATAATTGTCCTTGATTTCAATGGGCGGATCCGGCAGGGTGGTCAGGATTTCATTGATATTGGGTCTGCGCACATATCTTAACCTGTCTTCTTCGGAGACCGCCTTTAAGAATTCTTTTAGTTTTACGAATCCGTCGGGATCCGGAACCAGGCCGAACTCGGAAGGGCTGCGGCCCAGGACGTAAGATATGAGCTTTGAAAGCTGTTTGAGGGATCTTTGTTGTGCCATTGTGGAAAAAGCCTGCTTGACCTGTTAAATCGTGTCTGGTATTTTCGATGAAATCATTGGAAAAAGTCAATGTGTTTGTTTTAATAAACCTTCAGCTCAGCTGAAGGTCCCGGCTTTGCTCTGCGGTGAGATAAAAGCGTTCAAATAAAGAAAGGACGATGAAACCATGAATTGCGAAAAATCCCGAGCTCTCTTTGATCTGGCACAGGATGTCATTCCCGGCGGTGTCAACAGCCCTGTCCGGGCTTGCAAAGCCGTGGGCACACAACCGATTTTCATAAATCATGCGGACGGCTGCATGATCTATGACGAAGACGGCAACGGCTTTATCGACTATATCGGTTCCTGGGGGCCCATGATCCTGGGGCACAGGCATCCTGCGGTTATCGAAGCGGTCTTGGCGGTTCTGAAACGAGGGACCAGTTTTGGCGCGCCCACCGATCTTGAAATCAGACTTGCCGAAATGGTTATCGATACGGTTCCGTCCATGGAGATGGTCCGCATGGTGAATTCCGGAACTGAAGCGACCATGAGTGCAGTCCGGCTTGCCCGCGGCTTTACGGGAAGAGACACCATCATCAAGTTTGACGGCTGTTATCACGGCCATGCCGACACCCTTCTCGTGGAAGCCGGTTCGGGGGTGGCCACATTGAGCATTCCCGGAAGTCCCGGTGTGCCGAAATCCTTTGTGTCCCATACATTGTCGCTGCCTTATAACGATATCGATCGTGTTTCAAAGGTCATGAATGAACAGGGCGAAAAGATTGCAGGCATCATTGTCGAGCCGGTTGCAGGGAATATGGGGCTGGTGTTGCCTGCAGACGGTTTTCTTCAGGCCTTAAGGGCCCTGACCGAAGAAAACGGCAGTCTGTTGATATTCGACGAGGTTATGACCGGGTTCAGAGTGGCTCGCGGCGGCGCCCAGTCCGTATATGGCATTTCCCCTGATTTGACATGCCTGGGCAAAATCATCGGCGGCGGTCTGCCGGTGGGTGCTTATGGCGGCAGACGCAAAATCATGGCGCACATCGCACCACAGGGGCCGGTATATCAGGCCGGCACCCTGTCCGGAAATCCGTTGGCCATGGCCGCAGGGATTGCAACTCTGAAACAGCTCAACGAGCCGGGTTTCTACGAAACTTTAGACAAAAAGTCAGACCGTCTGGCCACAGGCCTTGAAAGGGCTGCGGAAAATGCGGGGATAGATGTTAGGGTCGACCGGGCCGGATCGATGCTGGGCCTCTTTTTTACAGACCGGGCTGTTCGGAACTTCGATGATGCCAAAACCAGCAATCTGAAAATGTTTTCCGATTATTACAAAGGGATGCTGGAGGAAGGCATCTATTTTGCACCGTCACAGTTTGAGGTCCTTTTCGTGTCTGCCGCCCATGAAACGGAGCATATCGACACAACCATAAAGGCGGCGGAAACGGTGATGGATAGATTGGAAACCTAATTCAACCCGTGTCTTCGGAAGATAAGCAAGGCCGTTTCCTGATTTTTACCCTCCAGATACGCCGGTAGAAGTGAAAGCTCGAAAGGAACAATGCGCCGCCGACGGTGGCATAGATGACGGCGAGAAAATGTCTGGGGAACGGCGAGTAACGCAATGTAATGCCGAGCAGCATCATAAAAATGATAACCAGATAACTCCTCCAGGCCTGAAAGGCGAAGATGCAGCATTTGTCTGCCAGGAGGCAGAGCCGGTCGATATTTTTCAGGGCGATTTTTGAAAAGGGGTAGCGGTAGGCCGCCAGCGCAAAAACCAGGCCGAGAGATCCCAGGGGCAGGGCCCGGCTCCAGGGAACCGCCTTCAGCCAGATGTATGCCAGACGGAAAAGCATGATTCCCACTGCAGTCCACATTAAACCGGCCAGCAACATCAGCCAGTATTTGGATACCGCCGGTTTCCATTTTTCCAGAGACAAGGCCTCACCCAAATTTTAAAAATCCTTTGTCATGTTTTTTATACAACGATAGAGAATACCCTACATGTAAAAAACTAAACCCTTATAATATTTCTCCCAGTTTGTTTACGATCAATTAGGGTATATGGTATCACGGAACGCCAACCCCCGTCAATTACTGTAAAAAACCCAAAAAACAATTCCTTGACCGAACCTGTGAACCCGAGTAAATTAACCCCTAATGCTGCATAAACACTCGCCCTGTTGTGTATGCAGGGTCGGGGTTTATTGTCTTGCCGTCATCCGTGTATGATCACTGCCATTGGGTGGTCTCCTTTCAGAGAAATTTAATTGTGTTTGCGCTCAATCAGGGTTTAAATTCAATTATATACAAAATTATCC
>JAQBBE010000269.1:0-7628 GCA_032126435.1 Desulfobacterales bacterium
TTAAGCTGAACCCCAAAGAAAAAATCGGAATCGTCGGACGCAACGGACACGGAAAAACAACCCTCTTTCGGCTCATAACCGGCCAAGAACATCCAGATTCAGGAAAAATCGTCGTCCCTAAGCATTATCGTATCGGTTACGTTCACCAAGAGCTCAAATTTACCGAAGATACGATCCTTGAAGAAGCCATGACCGGTCTTCTTGACGAACAAAGGGATCACCACTGGAAAGCTGAAAAAATACTTGCAGGACTTGGATTTTGCACGGATGATCTTAAACGGCACCCTGAAGAATTTTCAGGCGGACTTCAGGTACGCCTGAACCTTGCCAAGGTCCTCCTCTCAGAACCCGACATGCTGCTGCTGGATGAGCCCACCAATTACCTTGACATCACTTCCATACGCTGGGTCGAACGGTTTTTAATCAAATGGCCGCGTGAGTTGATGCTCATCACTCACGACCGGGGCTTGATGGACAAAGTTATTACGCACACCTTCGGAATTCACCGCAGAAAAATCCGCAAATTGGCCGGCAACACCGAAAAATATTATGCACAGATCGCCCAGGACGAGGAAATATTTGAAAAAACCCGGATGAACGATGCGCGTCGCCGCAAGGAGATCGAGCAGTTTATCAACCGCTTCAGAGCCAAAGCAAGGCTTGCAAATCTGGTGCAGTCCCGTATCAAGACATTGACCAAAATGGGGAAAAAGGAAAAGCTGGAAACGTTAAACACCCTTGATTTTTCTTTTAAAAGCTGCCCTTTTCATAAAAAAAATGTGATGCGTATCCGAAATGCTTCTTTTTCTTACGATCCAAAGAAACCGCTGGTTAAAAATTTAAATCTCACCGTTAACGCCCGGGAACGTATCTGTGTCGTGGGGGACAACGGTAAAGGCAAAACAACACTTTTAAAACTTCTGTCAGGGGTACTCAGACCTCAGACCGGAGAAATCGTCTGGAGTCCAACGGTTATAAAAGGATTTTTTGAACAGACGAACGTCAAAAACCTTGTGGACACCCGAACGGTGGAAGAAGAAATCCTTTTTTCACATCCGGAAGTCGACCGGCAGCTCGCAAGGAATATTTGCGGTGCAATGATGTTCGAAGGCAATGCGGCTTTAAAAAAAGTCGGTGTTCTTTCCGGTGGAGAAAAAAGCAGGGTCATGCTGGGAAAACTCCTTGTAACCCCTCTGAATCTCTTGCTTTTAGATGAGCCTACCAACCATCTTGACATGGAATCGTGCGATGCCATGCTTGCCGCCATCGACAATTTCGACGGCACCGTGATTATGGTTACGCACAATGAGATGTTTTTACATGCCCTTGCCGAGCGCCTCATCGTATTTCAAAATGACGGTGCATATGTATTCGAAGGGAGCTACCAGGAATTTTTGGACAAAGAAGGATGGAAGCGTGAAGGGCAAGTCTCAGGACCTGAAGCCGTCAGCGGGGATAAAGAAAAAGCCTGTTTTAAGTTGACAAAAAAAGAGATACGGCGTAGACGCTCTAAATTCATCAATGAACGGGCCAAGGTACTCAACCCCTTGGAACAACGCATTTTAAAGGCCGAGAACACCATCGTAAAACATGAAAAGCGGATCGATGAACTCACCGCTGCAATGCAGGCCGCTTCACAGGCCCGGGATGGAGATAAAATTGCGGCACTTTCACAGTCAATCCACAGCTGCCGGTCAGTGATCGATAAACTCTTTGATGAACTTGAACAATCGACCGGCGCTTTTGAGCAAAAAAAAGCCGTATTTGAAAAAAAACTCGAGGAGATCGAATCGGCTGAGGAAATAAAATGAACGATTTTGAATGGATAAACAACAAAAAATTAAAGGAACGGCCGCAAAAACCGGCCGTCAAAACCCAACGCATTCTGGTTTTTCAGCAAAATGGAATCGGTGAAAAAAAAATAGCGGGCATCCGGCGATACGGTGGCGGCCTTTTTGACATTGACATCGTATCCATCAATGTGTCTCTGCCGCCAATTATCGACGATGCCAGCGAATTCATCCCACAGGATATCCGTACAGATCTGGTTCTGGATTATTTGAAACATCCGGACCTTTCTTTTGACCTGTCCATGGTGTGTCAGAGCAAAAAGATACCCGTGGTCGCCTCGGGGAAAAAATTGCGGGTCAAAGGTACACTTACACCCCCCACCTGATGCGGCCTCTCCCGGCAGGTCTGCCTGGGCCGTTATGGAGACATGTTTGGAACCCCGGAGTTTGCCGTAAAGGTTGTCCAGGGAAATATCCGTCAAATTAAGGTGCTGCGGGGGGCGCCCTGCGGCGCAACCTGGGAGGCGGCGATGCGCGTTAAAGACCTTCCTGCAGAAGAAGCTCTGGTGCGCATCGGCCTTGATGTACAATACTTTTGCGTGGCAGACCCTTCGGCCTGGGACCCCATCTCAGGTAAAAGTCCGGTGCATCTGGCCGGCGAATTTCATAAAGCAGCGCTCAAAAAGGCTTTAAAACAGAAAGTGACGAAAGACCCGGCATAAAGGTACCCATAAAATTCCTAAACCTGTTTAATACGCTTACTCAACGCCTGTCGCGAAATCCCCAACATATTGGCCGCCAGGGTCTGGTTGCCATTGGCCCGTTTCATCGCCTCTGTCACAAGCATTTGGGTGGCTTGCTTTATGGTGGGCAGTTTTTCTCCGAATTTAACGGGCAAAGTATGTTCGGATTCAACGTCTGTGATGTCTTTCAAGTTCTCTTGGGCTCGGGTTATATGCAGCTTGAACGAATCCAAAGAGAGCATTTTGGCGGAGTGGATACTTACGGCATCATGAATCATGGACTCCAGTTCTCTCACATTCCCGGGAAAAGAATATGTCGCCAACAGTTCATACAATTCCTTCGGCGGCGTCGGCACTTTTTTCTTGAGTGCATCTGCGGATTTTTCCAGGAAATGACGCACCAAAAGCGGAATATCGTCCATGCGCTCGCGCAAATGGGGCATATGAATATGATGCGTTCTGAGTCTAAAGTTAAGGTCTTTTCGAAACTTGTCTTTTCTCTGAAGCGACCAGAGATTTTCATTGGTGGAAGCCACAATACGGACATTGGTCTGCTCGACCCCATCCTGTCCCAGTGGCAGGTATTCGCCTTCTTGAAGAAGCCGCAGCAATTTTATCTGAGATACAGGGTTCAAGTCGCCGATCTCATCCAGAAAAAGCGTTCCGCCCACCGCCCGCTCTATTAAACCCCTGCGATCCTGTTCAGCACCCGTAAACGCCCCTTTGATATGCCCGAAAAGGGTATCTGAAAATACGTTGTCGTCAAGTCCAGCCACATTAACCGCTACGAAGCGTCCTTTAAGTTTGCTGAGCGTATGAATCGATCTTGCAATCAACTCTTTACCCACCCCGGTCTCCCCGGTGATGAGAATCGGTTGAGACGACGGTGCAATGGACTCAACATATTTAAAGACCAGGAGCATTTTTTCGTTGTGGGTGATGATCTCTGAAAAAGCCTGGGGATTTTCAAGAGCGATTTTGACCATCTAAAAGATCCTTTCATATCAGGTTGCAGAACAGAACGTTTAAATTCATCTTCGGGTGATACAATTTTTGGGCGACGCAATATATTTGCCAATGATGCAGATGCGGCTTTTCTTTATAATATTCTACGCTTATATTTGATTAACATAAGAAAAACAGAAGTTCAAATGTTTTGTTTCGGTCTTGAATCCACGGCGGTTTTCCATGTTCACTTGACACGCACCCCGCTTCTTTCTATTTTGCACTATAGACGGCGTAGACTCCCATTGAATTATTAAAATTACAAATATCAAATTACAAATATCAAACAATTTCCAATTCAGCCGTCGTAGCCAAAAGGCTACTATGGCGAAATCGGCTGACCAAATTCAAAATAACTTACATGGGAATTTCCTTGAGATTTGGTGCTTGGTATTTGGGATTTATTTGTTTTTTGGTGCTTGGAATTTGTGATTTTAGACACAAAACTCCAAGGCAAAGCCATTATTTCTGACCCCCGCAATGCGGGACAGGCCTGGCCCATCGAAAATCCCACTATGCGGGGAAGGACCAGGTTCTCAATGTAAAAATAAAAATGTTAAAAAAAATCGAATCCCTTTTACCCGAAGCCCTGACTGCAGACAGACATGCCATCCGGCGTGAAATAATGCGCATTAAACGATGGACGGCCCAATCGCCGTCTGATGAACGGATAAACAAACGCCTGGTGGGTCTTGAAAAAAAGCTTCAAACATCTGTGAAAAAAAGATTGTGGCGCCAAGCAAACCGGCCGGAACCCGTCTATGACCATGCCCTCCCCATCCTGGCCAAAAAAGATCAAATAATCGCGTCGATCTCGAAAAATCAGGTGATCATTATATCCGGTGAGACCGGTTCCGGAAAAACCACCCAGATACCGAAATTCTGTCTTGCCGCTGGCCGCGGAATCGATGGAAAGATCGGCTGCACCCAGCCCAGAAGAATTGCCGCAATGACCGTTTCGAGACGTATCGCCGAAGAACTCGGAGAAGAGTTGGGCAGGTCTGTGGGGTATAAAATCCGCTTCAAAGATCAAACCAGCCCCAATGCTTTTATCAAGATCATGACCGACGGCATCCTCCTGGCCGAAACCCAAAACGACCCATATCTGAATGAATACGATACCCTCATCGTCGATGAAGCCCATGAACGAAGCCTGAACATCGATTTTATCCTGGGAATTTTAAAGACCCTTTTAAAACGAAGAAAGGATCTTAAACTCATCATCACCTCTGCCACCATCGATACGGAAAAATTTTCAAAGGCCTTTGACAATGCGCCCGTGATCGAAGTGTCCGGCCGCATGTATCCGGTTGAAGTACAGTATTCCCCAATGGAACCAAAATCCGAAGAAAACGACGACCCGACCCATATCGAAATGGCGGTCCGTACCATGGATAGAGTCTTGAACGAAACCGGCACCGGGGATATTCTCGTCTTCATGCCCACAGAACAGGATATTCGTGAAACCTGTGAGCTCATTAACGGGAGAAAATACAAAAATACCGTCATCTTTCCGATGTTTGCCAGGCTTGCTGCGTCTGAGCAGTCGCGGGTTTTTTCGAATATTTCGGCCAGAAAGATCATTGTGGCAACCAATATTGCCGAAACGTCACTCACCATACCCGGCATTAAATATGTCATCGATTCGGGGCTTGCTCGGATATCCCGATACACACCGAGATCAAGAACCACCGCCCTCCCGGTTACGGCCATATCAAAAAGCAGTGCCGATCAGCGCAAAGGAAGATGCGGCCGGGTAGAAAACGGGGTGTGCATCCGACTTTATTCTGAAGAAGACTTCGAGAATCGACCGCTTTTTACCCTGCCCGAGATTTTAAGAGCCAACCTTGCAGAGGTCATCCTGAGAATGACCGCCCTTAAACTCGGCGATATATCGGATTTTCCCTTTATCGACAAGCCGGCATTAAAAAGCATCCAAGACGGCCTCGACCTTCTCTACGAACTCGGCGCCATGGTTCCGGAATCGAACCAAAAGACAAAAAAGAAGCAAAGACGCCTTTCGCTCACGGAAAGGGGCCGTCTGATGGCCAAACTTCCGGTGGACCCCAGATTGTCCAGAATGCTTATAGAAGCTCAGATCCAAGGATGCCTGAAAGAGATGACGGTCATTGCTTCCGCGCTGAGCATTCAGGACCCCAGGGAGCGACCCGCCGAGAAAGCGCAGGCGGCGGACCGCGTCCAAAAAGTATTTCAGGATCCTTCTTCTGATTTTATCACACGCCTCAATATCTGGAAAAATTATCATCAAACCTTGAAAAGAGAAAAAACAACGGGAAGCTTGAAAAGGTTCTGCAAAACCCACTTCCTCTCTTTTAAAAGGATGCGGGAATGGCGCGATATCCATGCCCAACTTTCTGAGGTTCTCAAAGAATACGGTTTGGAAAACAATAAACATCGGGCCGAAAAAACCCGAGTCGCAAACGACACATCACCCCAAACCCCAGATGCCGAGCCTTCCGCAAAAGGCATGGAATACAGCCCCCTTTACGCAGCCATCCACACATCGATTTTGAGCGGTTTTCTCTCCAACATCGCCATGAAAAAAGAAGAGAATGTCTTTCATGGGACCCAAGGAAAAGAGGCGATGATCTTTCCGGGATCGGCGCTGTTTAACCGTTCAAAAACGTGGATCGTGGCGGCCGAACTGGTAGAGACATCACGACTGTTTGCCAGAACCTGCGCAAATATCGACAACGCATGGTTGGAAAAACTCGGAGGGGGCCTGTGCAAATATACGTATCTTCATCCACATTGGGAGAGAAAAAGGGGCGAAGTCGTGGCCAGCGAACAGGTCAGCCTTTTTGGTCTCATTATTATCCCCGACCGGCCGGTCTCCTATGGCAGAATCAATCCCGATCACGCAGCAGAAATTTTTATTCAAAGCGCACTGATCGAAGGTGACGTCCAAAAAAAACTTCCGTTTATGCTTCACAATCAGAATCTCATCGATGACGTCAGGAATATGGAGGACCGGATCAGAAAAAGGGATATTCTGGTGGGTGATGCAGACCTGTTCGAATTTTACAGAAAACAGCTCCGGGGGTGTTATAGCATAAAAACCTTGACACGGCTGTTAAAACAAAAGGAACAGGACCATTTTCTCCGAATGAAACCCGAAGACATCGCCCGCTATCGTCCGGATGAAAAAGAACTGTCTCAGTTCCCGAGCAGCATCGATCTCGGGGACCGGAGCTTTGACTGTTCTTACAGATTTGAACCCGGGGAAACCGACGATGGTGTTACCGTTAGCATACCGTCATCTTCGGCCTATTCGGTTCCGCCGGAACCCATCGACTGGCTGGTGCCCGGACTCTACAGGGAAAAAATAACCGCCCTTGTTAAAGGTCTTCCCAAAACTTTTCGGAGAAAACTGGTCCCTGTATCGAATACGGTGGATGTCATCGTCGATGAAATGCCAAAAACCAAAAGCGCTTTGATCACAGCGCTGGGGGATTTCATATACAACCGTTTTGGCGTCGATATTCCCGCATCGGCCTGGCCGGATGATCGTTTGCCGGATCACCTGAAAATGCGCGTATCCATTACAGGACCCAAAGGTGAAGAAATTTGCTCTGGCAGGAGTCCGGCAATTTTAAGCCGGACAATCCCGAACACCGCCGAAACCGGTGAATCAAAGGAAATGGAATCTGCCAGAAAAAACTGGGAAAGAACCGGCATAACCCGCTGGGACTTCCCGGATCTACCCGAAAGCATCGTTCTAAGGGGCAAAAACCGGACGCAATGGGTTGTTTATCCGGGCCTTCAAACCGCCGACGGGAAGGAAAAAAGCGTAAACTTGCGTCTTTTTCGAGGCATGGAAAATGCCCTGGCATCGCACAAAAAAGGTGTCGGGGCCCTTTTCGCCTTTCATTTTTCAAAGGACTTGAAATTTTTAAAAAAGACCCTGGCACTTCCGAAGAATATGCAAAAAAAGGCCGATTATTTCGGCGGAGCGAAACGCTTTGAAAAACGGATGTACCAACGTACGATCCACCGGCTGTTTCATCGAAACATCAGGTCCAAAGCGGCCTTTTACGCCCATGCCGAATCTGTGGCGCCGATCATTCTG
>JAQBBE010000270.1:0-6893 GCA_032126435.1 Desulfobacterales bacterium
GGATTGTCATTATAATTGTAATCCGGATTTGCCTCGGTCCGCCGGCCGAGAAGAAATCTCGGATCATCACCCACAAGACCGTGCAGCCAGTCTTCCACGTCTTCACCCAAACTGATATCACAGTAATAAATCGGGCGAAGAAAAGATTCATTGTCTTCCAAGGCGCCGAAAAGGCTGGGATTTTTCGACAACTTTCCTTTGGACGTCTCCAGAATTTGCCGCCCCAGCTGCGTCATCGGATAAAGTCTTACACCGAGGCTGATGCCCACACGATCCGGTTTGATCGTTTTCATCAGATGAATCGCTGTTTCAATCGATGTTCTTGTTTCGCCGGGAGATCCGAGGATTAAGTCGAACATGCAAATGATGTTATTTTTGAGGCAAATTTCTCGAATCCGCGTCAAATCCTCCGGGCTGTAATTATGGCCCAGTCGACGCAGCATGTTTTCATCACCATGGTCGGCACCGAAATCGATTCCGACACATCCGGCGCTACGCATTAAATGCGCCAGCTCTTGTGTAAAATGCTCGGGAGAACAATAAGCATACCATTTAATTTTACTTCCCAGTCCTGAATCGATGATGGCCTCAGATACCTGAACAGCATGGGAATAGGGCCAATTAAACTCGCAGTCGCACGTATGAAAAACTTTGATTCCACGGTTATATAGACCGGTCAATTCCGCCACCACATTTTGCGGCGGACGCACCCTTACCGTTTTACCCTTGACAAATGGTTCCGGACAATAGGTGCACTTCATGGAACAGCCGCGTTTGGACTCGAACCCGACCTGCCCGCCGTTTTTAAAATAATATGGGTTGTCAATCAAAGATCTGGCGGCCAAATCCATATTTTCAAGTGAAACCGGGAAGATGGCGTTGTGTCTAAAATTGCCGTTGTCCATCCAAACCAGTCCCGGCACCGTATCCAACTCAATATTGTCTCTGAGCGCCGTTGCCAGTTTAACGAGACTCTCCTCTCCGTCGCCGCATATCCCATAAGACACATCGCAAAATTTCATAACTTCAGAGGGAAAAATGGAAAAACCGACGCCGCCGAGACAAATCGGCGCGTTGGTTGAACGTTTGATTGTTTCAAGAACCGGTATGGCTCGAAGCAGAGAAAAATCCTGACTCGCGAAATAGGAATCATCGATGTTTCGGAGCGTAACACCGACGAGAACCGGGTTTTCTGTCAAAACATCAGAGAGTTTTGTCCGCCAATCCGGTTCAATGGCACAATCCACCAAATCGACGTCTATTCCGGCATGACGGCATGCGGCGCCAAGATAGTCTAAAGATACCGGCGTCACCGGCGGTTTCATGGTATTCGGGTTGACAAGAACGATTCGCATATGTCCAACTCATTTAACAGTTTGGTTTCTCTTTGAAAAGCTATATTATGCAACAAAAACGGAAAATCTCCATGCCGCGAGATTTGTTTGAGTCGTCGCCACAACAGCAAACCGTCTGTTCGCCGTTGTTGGAGATGTGAGTGACCGGCCGGCCAACCCATCCGGGGCATCGAATATTTTCGAAGTATTACTCTCCGCGGCCTCGTAACCCGCAACCCGCAACCCGTAACCCGCATTCATAAATTTCTTGACCCTGCGGGGATAATTTTATATGCATATTTTTGAATTTACTCGGATATTTTCTTTCCAATTTGATATGCATTCTCATTTTCTGCCGTAACGGGGCTTGCCAATTCCACTGATTTGATTTTAAAACACACCCATCGAGGCTTGACCTTATTCATGCAGAAAGGGAAATAAGGAGACACATCATGTCACAACCTGAACTTTATGATCTGGCCATTATCGGCGGAGGACCCGGCGGCCTTTCAGCCGCCATTTATGCCATGCGGGCGGCCTTAAAGACCGTACTCATCGAAAAAGGGGTGCCCGGCGGCCAGCTCAACCTCTCCGACGCAGTGGAAAACTACCCCGGCTTTGCTAATATCAGCGGCAGCGAGCTGGCCATGAAGTTTGTCGAGCATGCCCGCATTTACGGCATCGAGGAACTCAACGACGAAGTAACGGTCATCGAGCCGGGCCTCGAATTTCATACGGTGCGCACCGGCGGCGGACGGGTGATCCAAACCCATGCCGTGATTCTGGCCACGGGCGGCCGCCCCCGCAAGTTGAACATCCCCGGCGAAGGGAAATACTACGGCCAGGGGGTATCCTATTGCGCGGTGTGTGACGGCTTTTTTTTCAGAGGCAAAAATGTCGTGGTCGTTGGGGGCGGCGACGCCGCCTGCGAAGAAGGGCTTTATCTGGCCAAATTGGCCGCCAAGGTCTACCTGGCCCATCGCCGCGACGCGCTGCGTGCCAGCATGATCCTGCAAAAACGCGTCGAGGCCGAGTGCAAGATGGAGGTTCTGTGGAACACCGTCGTCACGGAAATCAAGGCGGACACCGACGGGGTTAACGCCGTCACGCTGCAGGACACCCAGACCGGCGGACAGCGCGACCTACCCATCGACGGTGTCTTTATATTCATCGGCTTTGATCCCAACAATCAGTTGGTGCCGGCCGGTATTCGCATGTCCCCGGAAGGCTTTGTAATCACCAACGATCAGTGCGCCACCCACATTGACGGCATCTACGCGGTCGGCGATCTTCGCGAAAGGTATGCCCGCCAGATCGTGCTGGCGGCAGCCGACGGCTGCATGGCGGCCCTGTCGGCCGCCCATTATGTGGAGACCCGAAAGGCCAAGATGGAAGACCCCACCTGCGCTTTGCCGGAGTGAGACAAAGCATCCATAATTGGGGTCAAAAAATGATTTGCAAAGAAATCGCCGCCGTCTGAACTTCCCCCGCAAGTGAAGTTAGTCAGGAATATGGATGGCAAAAAACATCAGAAAGGATGAGGGAGGCTGGATCAATGAAGCATGGACGCAATGCTCCCTGCCCGTGTGGCAGCGGCAAAAAGTATAAAAAGTGTTGTCTGGAGGCAGCTCCCGCGCCGGTGGACCTACTCTACAGGCGGCTCAGTGAAACCCATGATCTGCTGGCAGATCGGCTGATGAATTACGCTGTCGAATTCTTTGGAGATACGGCTGTGGCAGTGGCCATGGCTGAATTTTCGGTCTGGCCCGATGAGGCGCCGGAGGAAGACTTCATTGAGCAGCACCAGCAGCTTTTCTGGCCTTGGTTTTTCTTTAACTGGATTTACGATCCCGAAGATACACCGTTTGATCTGAATTGGCCGGTCGACCAAACCATTGCGGAATATTACGCTGCATCGCAAAAAGACCGGCTCGATTCCATGGAGCGGAAGCTGATCAAGGCCCATTCCCGCCGTCCTTTCAGTTTTTTTGAAGTGGTCGAATGCCGGCCGGGCAAAGGCTTTTTGTTAAAGGATATTTTTACCGGAGAGCAGACCGACGTTTCGGAGCGGTCCGGATCGGAATCTACCCATCCGGGGAATATTCTCTTCGGTCAAGTGATCCAGATTAACCACGTAGGCATGCTGATAAGCTCCGGTCAGTTTTGGATACCGCCTAGGCTAAAGCCGGAATTGATTCAATTTCGAAAATGGCTGAAACAAGGCAAACGAGGCATTACAACCGATATACTGAATGAGTATGATTGTGAGATCCGAGAAATCTATTTTGACCTTGTCGAGGTCTTGCAGGGTCCTGCCGAATTATTTAATACCGACGGAGATCCGCTGCTCTTTCACATCCTATATTACAAGATCGAGTCCTCCGAACTGGCCTTTGAGCGTCTCCAATCCCTGTGCGGCACCGATCCCGCCGACCGGCTGCGTTCCGGGGCGAAGTTGGATGCCAAAGGGCACATTCTGCGCGTGGAAATTCCCTGGTCCCGAAAAGGCCATAAAAGGAGTAAGGCCTTGGAAAATACCTTGTTGGGCCACCTGATCATCGATGGAAATACGCTTACCGTGGAAGTTAATTCCGCCCAACGGGCCGAGGTTGCTCGTAAAAAGATTGAGCGGTTAATGGGCAACGCCGCAAGTTACAAAACCACCGAGATCCGATCGATCGACGCCCTTTCCGCCGAAAGGAAAGCAACAGGGCCTGATAGCAAGACGGATGCGCAGGATCAAACAGCCCTGATGCAAGATCCGGAAATGCGTCGTCACGTGGGCAAAATGCTGTCAGCTCACTGGCAGGGATGGGTCGATCAAAACATTCCCGCTCTGGACGGCAAGACACCGCGGCAGGCTGTCCAAACAACGGATGGCCGGGAGAGCGTCATGGCTCTGTTGCTCGATGCCGAGCTGCATATGGCCGCCGATCCCCACATGGGCGAGGCCGGTGTCAACGCGATAAACAAGGTCCGGCGCGAGTTGGGGCTGGAAGGAAGTTTGAAAAAAAATCCCCCAATGGCGCGTTCGGGAGACAAGGCCCGCCAGGTGGCCGAGATTCAAGAGATGATTCGAGCCTTTGGTCAAAAGAAGCTCAACGATATGTACACGGATCTGGCACTTAAACTGTGTAAAAAGATCGGCCGTATGCGCAAGCTCTCCCTTCAACGGGGAAGGCAGGAGATCTGGGCGGCAGCCATTGTGTATGCCATAGCGCGAATTAATTTCCTGTTTGACCCGACCAATGAAGTTTACCTCACGGCAGACGAGATTTGTGACTTTTTCAACACCAATAAATCTACGGTGGGCAACAAGGCCGGCCAAATCCAGAAAACCTGTGAGGTGTGGATCGGCGACCCCGAATTTTCCAATCCCGAGATTGCCGAGATGTTCACCGCGTACGAAACGCCCGAGGGCTTCATCGTCCCGGCATCTTTATTGCGCGATCAAAAGATTACGTTTGATCCGGCTGAACCGGATGCGTCATCCAAGACCGAGACATCGCCCAATCGCCCTGAACAGAAGAAAAGCGATGCATCGTCGAACAAAGAAAGCCATAACACCGGCGGCCGGCAGCTCAAGCTTTTTGATGATTGAGGAAAAGGCATTAAACCCGCCGGTGTATTATTCCACCAGCTAAAGATGGAGTTAGCCATCTCTATACGCTATTATAAGCTGTAAAGATGGCTGTAGCCGCTATTGTACCTTTTTACTTGACCCATTCATTCACCGTCTATAATATTAGTTATATCCATCTTAAATATTTAATGTGGCAATTAATGAAGTCTGGAGACATCATTATGAACATATATGGCATGAGTGATCGGGCGATATTGCGGGAGATGGGCCGCCGTCTAAAACGCAAGCGGCTGGAAAAGAACGTGTCCCAGCAGAAATTGGCCGAATCGGCCGGTTTAAATCGAACAACCGTCGGCGAGGCAGAGCGGGGAACTTCCTTTGGTGTTCTGACGCTGGTTCAGATTCTGCGCGCGTTGGATGCGCTGGAGGAAATGGATTCATTTTTGCCGGATCCAGGGGCCAGCCCTTTACAGCTTGCTAAAATGAAAGGAAAAGAACGCCGTCGAGCTTCACCGCAAACCGCAGACGCCGATCCAGGAGGCGTCGATTGGTAGATCGCTTTGATACGGCATATGTCAGATTATGGGGAGAGCGGGTCGGCGCTGTGGCATGGGATCCGGACAAAGACTTCGCAACATTTGAATTTGATCGCAAGTTTCTTGAAAAAGGTCTGGATGTGTCTCCTTTAAGAATGCCCGTCGCCGAGGCACGCAGCACAACGGCAAGGTTTGAGTTTCGCACACTGCCCAAAAGGACTTATCGGGGTCTTCCCGGCATGCTTGCGGATGTCTTGCCGGACAGCTTCGGCAACCGTATTATCGATGCCTGGCTGGCACGCCAGGGCCGAACTCCCGCAAGCTTCAGTCCGGTTGAGCGCCTTTGGTATACCGGCAAACGCGCAATGGGTGCGCTGGAGTTTTCACCCATCACTAACCCGTCGATGGAGCAGTCGGTCCCTGTCGAGGTGGGCGAATTGGTGGAGATGGCTCAAAAAGTAATCCAAGAGCGTTCGAATCTTAAAGTGACTTTTGACCCTGAACCCGCCGATGCGCTGTTAAATATTATCCGCGTCGGTACGTCCGCGGGAGGGTCCCGCCCCAAAGCGGTTGTCGCTCTAAATGACAAACCCAACGTCGTACGCTCCGGCCAGGTGGATGCACCGGATGGTTTCTTTCACTGGGTGTTAAAATTCGATGGCATCAAAGACGATTCATTACAAAACCCTGCCGGATACGGACGCATTGAATATGCGTATCATAAAATGGCCGTTTCTGCCGGCATCAAGATGACCGAATGCCGTCTTCTCGAAGAGAATGGGCGGGCTCACTTTATGACCCGGAGATTCGACAGAACGATGAATAAAGGTCGGCTGCACATGCAGACGCTTTGTGCCATGGCCCACTTTGACTTCAATGATCCGGGTGCCTATTCGTATGAACAGGCATTTCAGGTCATGCGCGAGCTAAGGCTCCCTTACGGGGATGCAGCGCAGCAATTTCGACGCATGGTGTTTAATGTGGTTGCCCGCAATCAAGATGATCATACCAAAAATATCAGCTTTTTGATGGACAAAAATGGTGCGTGGCGTCTTTCTCCGGCGTATGATGTGATCTATGCGTATAATCCCACCGGTGACTGGACAAACAGACATCAAATGTCCATCAACGGAAAGCGAGACAATTTTTTAAAAGACGATCTGATGTCGGTGGGTAAAGAAATGAACATTCGGTCCGGCCATAGAATCATAGACGAAATTACAGCGGCCGTCTCAGAGTGGCCGACGTTTGCAAAAGATGCCGGCGTTGAGGCACAGCGAATCAAATGGATCGGGAGAACGCACCGCCTTTTATAAAAATAAATCCTTTACCCTTTTTCCCCGCATCGCAACCCGCAACTCGCAACCCGCAACCCGTAACACGCAACACAAACAACCGCCGGTACAACTTTTTGAAAAATATTCTACGCTATTTTGTCTG
>JAQBBE010000271.1:0-11982 GCA_032126435.1 Desulfobacterales bacterium
TTTACAAATCGGTGGCGGCTCATCGGCCGGCGATGCGAAATCGCAGTTATTTATGACAGCCAAGACTTGACCAGAACAGATTTTTCCCTGGAGCGTGCGATTATTTCATCAAGATCCAGGGTCAGTAATTTGCGATCTTCCATGACCAATTTGCCGTTGATCACCGAGTGTGTGACATCGTTTCCACTTGCAGCATAGACCAGATGGGACACTGCATTATACATGGGCGTGAGGTGGGGTTTATGGGTATCGATGACAATAACATCCGCCTTTTTGCCGATTTCCAATGAACCGGTGATATCTTGAAGCCCTAAAGCTCTCGCGCCTTGGATGGTTGCCATTCTCAGAACGGTAACGGCATCCACGACCGTCGGATCCATTGCATGAACCTTGTGAAGTTTCGCAGCGGTATCCATCTCTGAAAATAAATCCAGGTTGTTGTTGGATGCGCATCCATCTGTTCCCAAGCCGACGGTCACGCCCTGCTTGATCAGTTCTGGTACCGGCGCGATACCCGACGCCAGTTTCATATTGCTTTCCGGATTATGAACAACCTTTACGCCGTGCTCAGCCATTTTCTTAATATCCGATGGTCCCAGATGAACACAGTGGTCTGCAATCAAGTGGGCACCCAAAAGCCCCAGGGAATCGAGATGCTCTATGGGTGTTTTACCATATTTCCCCTTTATTTCAGAGACTTCATTTAACGTCTCAGCCACATGGATAATGAGCGGGACACGATGCTTCAATGCCAGTTCATTGGCCGCCATCAGCAGTTCCGGGCTGCAGGTAAAAAGGGAATGGGGCTCTACCGCTATCGACACAATGGGATCGTCCCGCCATTTTTGAATCAACGATTCCGTATACTCCAGGCCTTTTCCCACCGACCCGTAGTTTGGCGATGGAAAATCATACAGGACTTCTCCCACCAGACATCTTACACCCGCTTTTTTAGCTGCCTTTGCCACTTCTTCCTCAAACAGATACATGTCGCAAAACGTTGTCGTGCCGGACAGTATCATTTCGGCAAGGGCAAGCAGGGTTCCGGTATAAACAAACTCTGCATCCATGTTGCGCTCTGCCGGGAAAATGTAGTTTTCAAGCCATTGCATTAACGGAAGGTCATCCGCTAAGCCTCTGAAAAGGGTCATGGCTGCATGGGTATGTCCGTTCACCAGGCCGGGGAGAACCAAACCGCCTTTGGCGTCGATGATTTTGGTTGCTTTAATAGAAGGCATATCTCCGGTTCCTATATTGGAAATACGATCGCCGCGAATCGCTAAAAATCCGTTTTCAAGAATTGAGTTTTTAAAATCCATGGTCAAAAGGGTGCCGTTTTTTATGATGAGATCTGCGTCTTGCATCCGCCATTCTCCCGTCATTGTTCACGCTGTTTGAGCTTCAGAGCCGCTTTCCCATACTTTAAATTAAGGGTGATTATCCGTCAACCTCTCTTGACAATAAAATGGGATTGTATCATGAAAAGAAACAAATGGTTTTTGATATGGTCATACATAACGGCGTCATCCTTACCGTAAATCGTGATTTTGATATCATTGAAGACGGTATCGTCTGTATAAAGGACGGAGAAATTGTAAAGATTGGAGCACGGTCAAACGATTCTCCTGTGCCTGAAGGGAAAGAGGTGCTGGATGCGCATGGCGGCATTATTATGCCGGGACTCGTGAATACTCACACCCATCTTCCCATGGCGCTTTTCAGAGGCTTAGCAGATGATCTGCCCCTTTCCGTATGGCTGAATGAATGCATCTTTCCTGCTGAAGCGAAGCATATTAACCCCGAATCCGTCAGATTCGGCGCTCTCCTGTCTTGTGCCGAAATGATACTGTCGGGAACGACCACATGTTGCGACGGATACTTTTATGAAGATGTTGTTGCCGCCGCGGTCGATGAAATCGGGATGAGAGGCGTATTGGGGCAGGGCGTTATCGATTTTCCGGCACCGGGGGTGCCGAATCCGGCGGATAATATTAAAAGCGCTGTGGCGTATGTTGAAAAGTGCCAGGGGTTGTCTCATCTGATACATCCTTCGATATTTTGTCATTCTCCATATACGTGTTCTGAAGAGACCTTAAAACGAGCTAAAGCCGCCGCCGATTCAAAAGGGCTTGTTTTTCAGATTCATGTGGCCGAAACCCGAGACGAATACGTTCGGTTTCAGACAGAACATCGTACAACACCGGTAAGATATCTGGACAGGATCGGCATTCTTGACCCCAATACCCTGCTGGTTCATGCCATATGGCTCGACCATGACGACATCGAAATTATTTCCAAACGCAACGCAAAAGTCTCCCATAATCCTGAAAGCAATATGAAGCTTGCTTCGGGGGTTGCGCCGGTATTAGATCTATTAAAGGCAGGCGTAACCGTTGGCCTTGGCACCGACGGGTGCGCCAGCAATAATGATTTAGATCTTTTTCGGGAAATGGACACTGCGGCAAAGCTTCACAAGGTGAACGCCCTCGATTCCACAGTCATGAATGCCCGGACCATACTCAACATGGCGACCATCGGCGGCGCTAAAGCCATCGGCCTTGACGATGTTATCGGATCCCTTGAAGCCGGAAAACAGGCGGATGTCGTTGTTGTCGATACCTGCCGGCCACACCTCGTTCCCCTTTATAACCCCGTATCCCAGATCGTTTATGCCGCCAACGGTCAGGATGTTCGGGATGTCATTGTTTCCGGGAATATTCTTGTCAGAGATCGGGAACTGTTGACCGTGGATCTGGAAGATATCCTCGAAAAGGTTAGTAAGATAAGCCATGACATAAAAAAGAAATGAAAAAAATGAGTTCTTGTTCGGATTAAAATAAATATCGAATAATGATGAATGTCCGAGTTGGAGAATTTATATGGATTTGAAACGCATTATCAGGGCAGCACGGGGTGAAGGGACGGTAGACCTTCTTTTGACCCATGCCCGAATCGTCAATGTCTTTTCGGGCGAAATCGTTTCCAATGATATTGCCGTCGCCTGCGGGCGCATCGTGGGATTTGGGGCATATGATGCCAAAAAGAGGATCGATGTGGGGGGGCGGTTTGTGGCTCCGGGATTTATCGATTCCCACGTTCACATCGAAAGTGCCATGGCATCTATCACCCAATTTTCCCGGACAGTTCTTTGTTTAGGTACAACCACCGTGGTGGCCGATCCCCACGAAATCGCCAACGTGCTGGGTGTTGAAGGCATCGACTATATGCTTCGATCGAGCGAAAATCAGCCCATGAACATCTATTTCACTCTTCCGTCCTGTGTTCCTGCCACAAAAATGGAAACTTCAGGCGCAACGCTGACGGCCGAGGATCTTTTACCGTTTCTGGACCGCCGGAGGATTTTGGCGCTGGCTGAAATGATGAACTATCCTGGCGTCATCCATGAAGATCCGGAAGTCTTGCGTAAAATCGAAAACACCCGAAAACACCGCAAACCAGTTGACGGCCATGCGCCCGGCCTCACCGGTCGTGATCTTTACGCGTATATTGCAGCTGGAATTTCAAGTGATCATGAATCTATTTCCGCCCGGGAAGCCACGGAAAAACTGAATGCGGGAATGTATATTATGATTCGTGAAGGCACCGGCGCTAAAAATCTTAACGACCTGATTCCGGTGATAAATTCAAGAACTGCCCCTCGTATGATGTGGTGCACGGATGACCGGCATCCCCATGATCTCTTGGAAGAAGGACATATAGACTCGATGGTTCGTCGGGCAATCCAGGCCGGTGTAGATCCCGTGACGGCCATTCAAATGGCCACCATTAATCCAGCTGATTATTTTGGATTGGGTCACCTGGGTGCTATCGGACCCGGGAGACAGGCAGATATGGTTGTGTTTTCAGATCTTGCCGACATTCATGTAGAACAGGTTTACCATCAGGGTCTTCTTGTGGTCGAAGACGGAAAGATGTTGCCTGAAATCGATCCACCCAAATCCATACCCGTGCGGCCTTCCATGAACTTAGAGATTGAGAAAATAGATTTTTCCGTTCCTGAAGAAGGCAGACACATCCGGGTTATCGAGGTCGTCCCCCATCAGATCATAACCCGTCAATCTATTAAGGAAGCGTTAATATCAGAGAAATCGGCTGTTTCAGACATTTCTCGGGATATTCTTAAAATTATGGTTGTTGACCGGCACTCAGGCTCGGGCAATACCGGAAAAGGCTTTGTCAGCGGTTTCGGCTTAAAGCGGGGTGCGCTGGCATCGAGCGTGGCCCACGACTCCCACAATATCATCGTTGTCGGGACCCACGATGAGGATATGAAAACAGCAGTTCAAGCCTTGATCACCATGGGCGGGGGGTTGGCAGCAGTATGTGACAACAGGGTATACGCTGATCTATCCCTTCCCATCGCAGGTCTTATGTCTTTCGAACCCATCCAAACAATCAATGATCAGCTGGATCGTCTGCTCAACGCCGCCCGTGAATTCGGTTCAACGCTAAACGATCCTTTTATGACGTTATCGTTTTTAGCGCTTCCCGTCATTCCCGAGCTAAAAATCACGGACAAAGGACTGGTGGATGTCACGCAGTTTAAGGTGGTGCCGCTGTTTGTTGATTAGCCCGAGGAGAACCGGTTCCAAAACCCTAGTTGCGCTCTCGATATTTTTCTTATATGAATGGAAATAATCAGTTCTTTGGTTTAAAAAAGAAGTCATCAATAAAATTGAACTGATACCGATTCTCTGTTATATAATTGCTTTTATAATGGGACCTAATCGAATTAAAATATGATGAAATTAATTGACTGGGGGAGGATTTTATGAAAAAAATCAAAGGGTTTCTCATTGCGTTGACAATTATATTGGTAGTTGTCACCTTTTTTAGCGGTATTGCTCTTGCAGCACAGGTTACAAGGGTTAATAAATTTAAAGGGCATGTTTTTATTAATGGCGGAGAGGATGCTGGATATATATTGGGTGCCACCGTTTGTTTCGTTTCATCTTCAGGCGAAGAGCTTATCTGTGGTACGGTTCAGAGGGCTTCAGCTTCTGAATCCATGGTTAAGGTAGAAAGAAGCGATACAAGAAGGAGAAGGATTACGGGGGGAATGGAGGCATTGCTCTATGGTGGAGAAGAACAAAAAGAAGAAATAAAAGACAAAGAGGAAATAAAGGAAAAGGAAGAAACGGAAAAAAACGGAAAAACGAAAAAGAAGGAAAATTGGTTCCAATAACCTAAAATTGATCCGCTACCCCGGATGCCTTCTAACAAAATCACAGGGGGTGCCATGCTCAAAGCAAAAGATATCATGACAAGAGCGGTGATAACCATCTCGCCCGACATGGAGATTGTCCACGCAGCGAAAATTCTTCTGGAAAACCGTATCAACGGCGCTCCGGTAATGGATGAAACGGGGAAACTGGTGGGGATTCTCTGCCAGAGTGATCTGATTGCACAACAGAAAAAGCTTCCCATTCCTTCTTTTTTCACGTTTCTGGATGGATTAATTGCGCTGACCTCCATGAAACAATTCGAAAAGCAGGTTCAGAAAATCGCTGCCGTTACCGTGGCCCAGGCCATGACGCCAAACCCGGTCACCGTCCAACCTGATACGGACATCGAAGCGGTGGCTGCCCTCATGGTCGACCAAAGTTTTCACACCATTCCAGTGGTGGATGAGGGAAAGCTTTTGGGAATCGTGGGGAAAGAAGATATCCTGAGAACCCTCATGCCCGGATCAAAAGCAGAATGATTTAAATCTTGTACCTAGGTTGAGCGGTTCAGAGTTCAACGTTCCGGGTTGGAAAAATCTCAAACAGCTTGCATCAATGTGATACTGGCTTCATCGTGGTTGCAAAAGCGTTCCATCCAATAGGATATGGCAGGTATTCCGGATTTCGATCAATATTTTGAGCAGTTTCAATCGGTTGTAACCCTTGAACTTTGAACCCTGAACCTGGAACCGATCAGTTTAGGTTGTAAGCTGTTTCTCTAAAAGGTTTTCGATTATGAAAGTAGACGGTCAAAACATCCGTCCCATATGGCTGGATTCGGATTTGAAAAAGGTAAAAGTTATCGATCAGCGGCTTCTGCCCCACGAGTTTGTCGTTGCCGACCTTAAAAGCGTTGATGATGTCATCCGGGCCATCAAAGAGATGGTTGTCAGGGGGGCACCGTTAATCGGTGTGACGGCTGCATATGGGGTATATCTTGCGGCATTGAATTCTCCGACAGATCCTATTGAAGATGCTTATCTGATAGAAGAATGCATCCGATTGAAATCGGCCCGGCCCACAGCGGTTAATCTGGCTTGGGCGGTGGATGAGGTGTTGTCAGAGATGTTGAAAGTCGGCGATGCTTCGGAGAAGGTTGATGCGGCAAGAAAGGAAGCCGAAAAAATTGCCGAGGCCGAAGCTGAAAACTGCCGAAAAATCGGTGCGAATGGATTCGGCTTGATCGATAAAATCAGTCGCAGCAAAAAAGGAAAAACAGTCAATCTGTTAACGCATTGTAATGCCGGATGGCTGGCCTGTATAGAATACGGTACGGCGACGGCGCCGATTTATGCGGCCTTTGATAACGGCATTGATATCCATGTGTGGGTCGATGAAACCAGACCCCTCAACCAGGGTGCCAGACTGACTGCCTGGGAACTGGGCAAGTATGGTGTTAACCATACGATTATCACCGACAATGCCGGTGGTCATCTTATGCAGCACGGCATGGTTGACATGGTGATTGTCGGAACCGACAGAACCACCTGTACCGGAGATGTTGCCAACAAGATCGGGACGTATCTTAAAGCCCTTGCAGCAAGGGACAACAATATTCCTTTCTATGTGGCCCTCCCGTCCAGCACCTTTGACTGGAAGCTCAGAGACGGGGTAAAAGAGATACCTATCGAAATGCGCGACCCGGATGAAGTGCGATATGTCCAGGGACTGGACCGGGGGGATATTCGACACGTTCTGATCGCGCCCGCCGACAGTCCGGCTCAAAACTTTGCTTTTGATGTTACACCGTCAAGACTTATTACAGGTTTTATCACTGAAAGGGGTGTCTGCCGAGCTTCAGAAAAAGAGATACTCCGCTTATTCCCGGAGAAGAAAATTCCTTGACTTTTTTTAAGACAATCTCTTAAATCGCCTTATGTTGACAGAACTGGATAAAGAAATCATTGCTTCGATTCAGGGTGAAATTGCAATCACCAAACGCCCATATTTAGAAATAGCAGAAAAGTTGGGCATTGGCGAAGAATTACTCCTGGAAAGGATGAAAGATCTTTGTGACAGGGGAGTTATCCGGCGGTTTGGTGCAACAATACGTCATCAGCAATCAGGATTTGAAGCCAATGCCATGGTGGCATGGAAGGTTGATGAAGGCCGCATTGACGCGGTGGGAGAAAAGATGGCGTCCTTTAAGGCGGTTTCACACTGTTACCGGCGAAATCCGACCGGTGACTGGCCGTATAATCTTTATACGATGATCCATGCAAAGGATGAAGCATCATGCCGGAAAATCGCCGGGAAATTGTCCACAGAAACTTCCGTCAGCACCTACACCCTTCTCTTCAGCCGCAGAGAATTGAAAAAGACCTCCATGAAATATTTTCCAACAAATGATGTCCAATAATTGGTGTTTGAAAATTTAGTTGACACTTTAGCTTGTGAAGCCTGATACCCCCCACATACTTCTGGTAAACCCTTGGATACACGATTTTGCGGCGTATGATTTCTGGGCCAAACCATTGGGACTTCTGACCTTGGCATCGATACTTCGGGGCCATGGATTTAATATAACATACATGGACTGCCTGGATCGTTTTCATCCGGAGGCGTCTCCTGCGAATCCTTATGCCAGATACGGCAGGGGACCCTACCTTAAAACCCGAATTCCAAAGCCCGGCGGACTGGAAGACATCCCGCGGAACTATTCCAGATACGGGATCCGGAAAGAATGGTTCATGAAAGATCTCATTTCCATACACCGACCCGACCTTGTGCTCATGACGTCCATGATGACGTACTGGTATCCGGGCATACAGGAAACCACAGCGGTTTTAAAAGCGGTTTTTCCGGATGTGGCGATTGTGCTGGGGGGTATATATGCCAGCCTTTGTCCGGAGCATGCCATAAACCATTCAGGTGCAGACCGGGTAAAAACAGGATCCGGTGAGGAATATATCCTCAAGCTGGTCGGTGATTATGCCGGGGTTACCGTAAATTCTAAATTCGACCCCGATGATCTCAATACATACCCTTATCCGGCATTTGAGCTTCAAACAAAGATAAACTATGTACCGCTGCTGACGTCCAAAGGATGTCCGTTTTCCTGTAAATATTGTGCATCCCATGTGTTGAATCCAAAAAGAATGTTGCGCAATCCCGAATCCGTTGTGGAAGAGATAACCTACTGGCATGAACGGTATGAGGTAAAAGATTTTGTGTTCTACGACGACGCACTCCTTGTAGATTCGGAAATGCATGCGGTTCCCATGTTCGAAAAGATTATAGATGCGGGTCTTAAAGTCCGTTTCCATACACCCAATGCGGTCCATATCCGCGGAATTTCCAAACAGACAGCAGGTTTGATGTTTCAAGCGGGTTTCAAGACACTTCGCCTTGGGCTTGAGACCACAGCTTTTGAAAAAAGAGAAGAATTAGATAGAAAGGTAACTGCCGAAGAATTTAAAAGCGCTGTTTCCTGTCTGAAAGCAGCGGGTTTCGATAAAAGTGGATTGGGCGCATACCTGCTGGTCGGTCTGCCCGGACAAAAGATGGCGTCTATTGAGAATTCCATCGAAATTGTCAGGCAAAACGGAATAGACCCTATCCTGGCCTATTATACGCCGATCCCCCAGACAGCGCTGTGGAGCCGGGCGGTTGCATCCTCGCGATACAATCTGGAAGCCGACCCTGTATTTACGAACAACGCCCTATTGCCCTGTGGGAAAGAACCTTTTTCCTGGGAAACAATTTCTTACCTTAAAAAACTGACGGTTAACCAAAGTTCACTACATGTTGAATCTTAATTCTCATTGTTTTCATTCTTCAACAAGATGTCTATAATCTTGGGGATATAATCATCCGACTTGCTGACGTGGAACCTGCAGGACCCTGCGCCACGATGCCCGCCGCCTTCAAACCCTGAAAGCATCAGCCCCACATTCACATTGCAATTTCGATTAAAAATACTGTGCCCCACACTTACGGCGACTTTTTCTTTATCATCGCCGTCATAAAATATTTTAACACTCACAACCGCTTCGGAATACATGGAATAGACCAAAAAACGATTGCCCGTCGGTGCTTTATCGAACGCACGAAAATCTGTAAGGGATACGTGTCCTTTCAACTTCGTATGTTCTTTTAAAATGGATTTATATTTCTTGTTGTTTTCAACAGCCCCACTGCAACGTGCTTTCACCTCCGGATCTTCAAGAACCGTGTCGATGTCATATTTTCTGAGTAGATCGACAAGCCTGTTCCAATAGGGCTCATCATCGTCGTCTCGACCCAAAACTGTCATGGAAAGCAAAATATAATCGTCGTTTTCAGGATACAGCACTTCATCCAAAGATAAATCGGCAGAATCGATTTTGTCTGTTTCTTTGATTAATTCGCTATAATCACGTGTAAATCTGTCTTTGTAATGTTCAAAAATAACGCCTGCTGCCGAAGGTGCAATCTTAAAAACACCATTGAACGGTGTATCGATTCTGTTGGTATGGTGATGATCAAACCACAGGGAGCACCCTTCGTGATAGGGCAGGTTTGCGATGATATCTCCCTCTTGAACGTCGATCAGGCCTTTTTGCATGTCATTGGGCTCGACCCATTTCACAGGTTCGGCTACATTTTCCGCTTCATACAGAAGCGCAGCACATACAACGCCGTCAAAGTCTGGTCTGGTTATGATACGCATACAACGCACTCCTAATTTGGTTTTTTAATCCGTATCCGTCCGGACGTCTTTTAAGTACTGTTCCCATTCAATGGAAAGAAGCTGTTTTTTGGCATTGTTGCATTCCTTGCAAGCGGTGACCACGTTTCCTTTGGTGGTTCGGCCGCCTCGGGAGATGGGCACAAGATGGTCCATGGTCAGTTCCTTGGGCGGTGCAAGGCGTCCGCAGTAGTGGCAGACGCCCTTGGCACAGCGACGTTTCCACCACTGGGAGTTCCGGAGTTCTCTGGCCTTGCGGCGCTCCCTTTTGATGTCTTTCTCCTCCAGATTATATGCGAAGGGTTCCATGTTATGTCTTTTTATTTAGGGGTATTTTTTCGAGAGCCCAATGCGGTCTACCCATTTTACGATTTCTCTGTTTAATATCGCATAAAAATTTTCTGATCCTCCAAGACCGCGCCGCCCAAAAAAATAGTTTATCTCCAGGAAAAGAGGTGTGTTAACCGCCGCACCGGATGAAAAAAGGATATCAAAACCGGCCAGATCGATTCCCGTCCGGAGGCAAAAATCTTTCACAGATTTTACGGCTTCTTTCTGCAGTTCCGGGTCGGTATCAAAATCGATAAACGCCCCTTTGGCAATATTTGATGTAAAACTTTTTTTATCACGCTGAATCCGCCAGTAGGAAACGATCGTCTGTCCGATAATAACAACTCTTAGCGATCGGTTTTCTGAAGGAATATATTCCTGAATGATAAATCCATTTTGGCCGCTTTTTTCAAATTTTCTGGCAGCTTGCATAACGCTCAGAAAATCTTCAGGCGATTTTATCAAAAAGACATGATCTCCCTCTCCGCCCCAGCCGAATTTGAATACAAACGGAAAATCGAAGGTGGGTTTTGGGGGCATTCCGCCGTAGTTTAAGGAAAAGGTGTTTATAGTTACATAGGTTTCCGTTTTTGGGTGGGCTGCCTTTTTTTCTCGAAAAAGCTGAATTTGCTCGATCTTGCCCTTATACTTGAACCGCGCATCAAAATTTGGAAAAACATGTTTGCAGTTGTTGCGCGCCATTTCGTAGAGGGATTGATAGCATCCTTGGGGCAGGATAACGGCATCGGCTGCCCTGATTGCATCAAGATCATCGGCTCCAGGCTCCCGCCCGGCGCAGAGTAAGTTTTTCTCACCTTCAAAGCAGGGGTGATAGGACAGAATCATCAGTAACCAAATCTTCTAAGGGCTTTTGTGTTTTTACTCCAGTTTTTATGGATCCGTACAAAAAGTTTTAAAAAGACCTTTGTGCCCACCATCCGTTCGATCTCTTTTCTGGCCTCTGTGCCGATCATTTTCAGCATGCTCCCGTTTTTTCCGATGACCATACCTTTCTGTGAACTGCGTTCAACATGAATGGTTGCATCAATTTTTACCAGGGATCCTTTCTTCTTTTCGGAAAATGAATCCACAGTGACCGCTGTGGAATACGGTATTTCCTGTCCGGTTAAGCGAAAAACCTTTTCACGAATCATTTCTGCGGCTATAAAACGTTCCGGCAAATCGGTGAGGGTGTCTTCCGGAAAATAGGCCGGTCCTTTTGGCAGTAGCGCCTCGATGGTATTAATGAGTTCTTCGATATGGTCTCCAAGTATTGCGGAAATCGGTATTATGGCCTCAAATGGGTGAAACTTTGCCCAATTGTCCATAATGGTAAGGATCGCAGGTTTTTTTATGAGATCTATTTTGTTAAGGACAAGGACAACCGGCCGTTTTATTTCTTGTAGTTTCTTTACAATAAAACCTTCTGATTCAGTATCCGGATTGGCCACATCAATCATAACAAGGACAATATCAACATTCCCCAGTGTTGACAGGGCTGTCTCCACAATTCGGATGTTCAACGGGCGTTTGGCCCTGTGAACCCCCGGCGTATCTAAGAAAATAAGTTGAGACGCGGGCCGATGGACTACACCCAGAATCCGGTTCCGTGTGGTTTGTGGTTTTTTAGAAGTAATTGAAATCTTTTCGCCCAGAACCTGATTTAAAAGCGTCGATTTCCCCACATTTGGTGCACCGACAATGGCCACGAATCCGGATTTAAATTCCTGTAATTTT
>JAQBBE010000272.1:0-5442 GCA_032126435.1 Desulfobacterales bacterium
AATCGATCATACGAAAAGGCTGCTCTGACAGGGAGCTGGCTGAGGTTTTTCTCGAAGCGGTTCGTCACAAGCCTTTGGAACACAAGCTTCAGACAGATCAAAATGCCGGGAGTGCAGTTCAGATGTGCGCCATAGGGGGCTAAAGGGGCACAAAAAAAAGCCTGGGCCGTATCAGTGGGAGGCTACATTTTCTCGCACAAATCATCGGTTTACGACCCAGGCTGTATAGACGACTTCACCCGAAGGTTTCTTGCCGCGTTTCCGCGTTTCGAGGTTTGCTAACAGAATAAAAACAATTAATCAAGATTTTTTTAATCTTTTACGTTTATTGAGGATCCCATAAGCTTTCGCGTTTTTCTCTTTGAAAAAAAATGGTGAATACCCACCAGAATCCCTTCAGGCAAAAAGACAAGTACCAGACAAAGAAAAATACCATATGCGATGACGTGATATTGTTTGGCGACATGAAGTGCTTCGGAAATAAAAGTGAGGATTCCTGCTCCGAAAAGAGAACCCCATAGACTCCCCATCCCGCCGACAATAACCATAGTCACCACCTGGATGGAATAATAAAAGTCGTAAGAACTGGGACTGATAAACGTAATGTAATGGGCATACAGACTGCCTGAAATAGATGCGAACATGGCGCTCAAGACAAAAACCTTTACTTTATAATCGGCCGTATTAACACCCAAAGAGTTTGCTGCCACTTCACTGCCTTTAATAGCCCGTAATGCCCTGCCTACTCTGGAGTTGAGAAGATTTCTGGCCAATAGCATAAAAAGAAAAACAAAGCTCCAAATCAGGTAAAAATTTTTCAGGTCATTATCAAAGACCAGACCACCGATAGCAAGCGGTGGTATCCCCATTAAACCGTCATGTCCCCCGGTGAACTGCTCCAACTCACCCATGAGAATATTAATAATGATACCGAATCCTAATGTCGCCATTACCAGATAGTGCCCCCGGAGCTTTAGGGATGGGTATCCGATCAGATATGCGATAGCTCCCGTTGCCAGCATTCCCGAGAGCATAGCCGGCCATAAAGGAAATCCGTAGTTTACGGTAAGTGTCCCTGAAAAGTAGGATCCGAGACCGTAAAATGCAGCATGACCCAAAGAAATCTGTCCGGCAAATCCTATGAGCAGATTCAGCCCTACAACCACGATAGTGTTCAGGCCGATCACGTTCAGAACAATAAAATAGTATTTGCTCTCAACAAACACCGGAATAACCATAATGATAACGGCCAGGATTCCGAAACAGAGTATATCTTTTTGTTTTAAAAAAGAGTCCATCAATTTTCTTTTATGGTAACAGTTTGGTTATTTGAAACACGTCGACTTCAAACGAGCTTCAGCTATGATTAATTCAGATGAATTTCGATGAAAATGACCCATCGCCATATATTTTCTTCAAGGCGATAATCCTTCACTGCTGAAATAAGCTAAACCCTTTCCGATTCTCCATACCCCATAATTCCGGTAGGTTTTAAAAAAAGAACCAAAAGCAGAATGAAAAATGCGATGGCATCCTTATACTGAGAGGAGATCAGGCCTGCACCAAGCGATTCTAAAATACCCAGGAGTATTCCGCCTAAAATAGCACCCGCAAAGTGTCCATATCCCCCGAGAATAGCTGCTGCAAATCCCTTCAATCCCAACATGATGCCCGTATCATAGGACGTCGAGGAAATAGGCGCTATGATCATTCCGGCCACCGCCCCCAACGCACCGCTGAAGGCAAACGAGAATAGGATCATACGATTAACGGAGATTCCCGCCAAGGCCGCCGCTCTTCGATTTACCGCTGTTGCACGCATGGCCTTGCCCATTAATGTTTTTTTAAAAAAATAATGGAGCATCAGCATGACCATCACGGTAATCGCAAATACCCAGATGTGCTGGGGCACTATGGCTGCTCCCCCCGGGAGATGAATCGGGTTTTCGCCGGAAAAGGCAGGGACACCGACATTGTCGGTCCCCCAGACCTGCTGAGCTGCACCCCGGAGAATTTCCGATAACCCGATGGTCAAAAAAATAAGCACGATGATCTCCTTTGACCGGGCATGCCGTATCGGTCCTATCTCTATAAGGGCGCCGATAAGCGCAACCCCGGCCATGGATATGAAAAAGGAGATGATCAACTGGACTTTGAAAAGAACCACCAAAGAGTACATAAACATTCCGCCAAGGGATATGAATTCACACTGGGCAAAATTGACAATTCCGGTGGCATTATGGATGATATTAAAGCCCATGGCCACAATGGCGTATATAGAACCAACCGTTAAACCGGTGATAATATATTGGGCGATTTGTTGGGAAAAATCCATCATCATCATCTTTTACTCTTCCCTCCCTTGATCTGTCGAGTTAGGAGAGGGAAGAGTTGAAGTGGTCGTGTTAACTTTCTAATCAAGCAGTTTCCAGCCCCCTTTGGTGGCCTTGATCATGACAATATCATCCATCGACAGACCGTTATGATCCTGCGGACTGATATTGTAGATGCCGCTGATGCCCACATAACCGGTGGTATTCTCGATGGCATCCCGGATTTTGGCCCTGTCGGGTCCTACCTTTTTAATAGCATCCACAATGATGAGTGCCGCGTCCGCGCCATAAGCGACCATCGTGCCGGGTTCTCGATTGAATTTTGTCTTATACGCCTTCACATAGTCTATAATCATCTTTTTCTGGATGTCGTTGTCGGGAAGTTGATCACCCACGACAATCTTGGTAGAAGGCATCATCACGCCTTCACCGGCCTCCCCGGCAACCTTCCAAAAGATAGGATCTCCGGCACCATGGCATTCAAACAGCGGTGCTTGAATACCCAACTGTTTGACATTTTTAGCGATGATTCCCATAGCAGGACCTACTGTCCAGGCAATGATTCCATCAACGCCCTTGGCGTTGATATGGGTCAATTGTACCGTCATATCCACATCTTTGGGCTGAAAGGCCTCTTGGGCAACAATTTCTATGCCATACTTCGGTGCCTGAACCTTTACGTTTCTAAGACCGTCTTTTCCGAACCCTTCGTTGGAATAGATAAATCCTATCTTTTTGATGCCATGTTTGTTCATATACTGGCAGATTTTGCCCATTGCGTCTGCCGCCTTATACGGTGATTTAAACGTCCATTTCGGCAAAGAATTTGGATCGTTTTTATCGAGAGGCGCCATCAAAATGACATCCCCTCCTGAATGCATGAAGGCGGGAATCTTTTCCTTTTCAATAAATCCCCTCATGGCCATGGCCGTTCCGGTCAGTGTCGGTCCGATAATCGCCACCACGTCTTGGGATTCCAGAATCTTTTTCAAGGCCACCACAGCCTTGGTGGGATTGCTTTCCGTGTCTTCCATCACCATTTCCAGCATACGGCCATTAATGCCGCCTTGTTGATTGACTTCATCGATGGCAAGCAGCACGGCATCCTTCTGTGCTGTTCCAATATGGGCAGCTCGGCCGGTCAAAGCAAAAATGCCCGCAATTTTAATGGGTTCGGCACTATAGCAAATTGGTGATCCTAACATAAAACCGACTGTCAGAACCGCAATAACGATCATCAAGCATCTTCTTTTCATTTTTTTCCTCCTAGTGAATTTGGGTATACACTTCTCCGGTCATGATATACACGCTTTTTTTCACCTCCCTTCTTTATCTTTTCGATGACTTGGCATACGATCCCTTTCCAAGATAGGCCTTCTTTAATTCTACATCCTCAAGAAGATCCGCTGCGTTTCCCTGAAGCCGTATCTTTCCGGCTTCCAATACATAGGCTCGATCAGAGATCTTGAGCGCCGCTCTCGCATTTTGCTCGACCAAAAGGATGGTGGTCCCCTCTTGCCGAAGTCTTTCAATAATAGAGATAATCTCTTGCATCACAAGCGGCGCAAGACCTAAGGACGGTTCATCCAGGAGAAAAAGGTGCGGCCTCCCCATCAATCCTCTGCCGATGGCCAACATCTGCTGCTCTCCTCCGCTGAGTGTTTCCGCTCGCTGTTTCAGCCGTTTTCCAAGAACAGGAAAAAGCTGTAATATATACTCAAAATCGTCTGATATTTCTTTCTTGTTCTGCTTCCCTCTCCGCCGATAGGCTCCTATCTCAAGATTCTCCTGGACGGTTAAAGGCCCGAAAAGATGCCTGCCTTCCGGAACTTGGATGATACCCAGGTTAACGATCCTTTCAGGAGAAAAAGATACGATATCTTCGCCTTTAAAAATTATCTTTCCATTGGAGGGCCTGATAATGCCGGAGATAAGGTTTAAAAGTGTCGTTTTACCGGCACCATTTCCACCGATCAGGGCCAAAATTTCTCCCTCTTCTTGTATAAGCGTAATGTTATCGAGTGCCCGAACGCCGCCATAGTCGGCACTTATACCCTCCATTTTAAGCACAGCCGCTTATAATTCCTTTCCCAGATAGGCATCGATGACGTTAGGATTGTTCTGTATTTCTTTAGAACTCCCTTCAGCGATTTTTTCCCCATAATTCAAAACTGTAATCGTATCGGAAATACCCATAACTAGATTCATATCGTGTTCCACTAAAATAACGGTTATTCCCTTGTCCCTGATTTTGAGAATTGTGTGAGCCATCTCTTCGGTTTCCTGCAAATTAAGACCGGCCACCGGTTCATCCAAAAGAAGAAGTTTGGGTTCCATAGCCAGTGCACGGGCAATCTCCACCCGTTTTTGATCGCCATAGGGAAGACCGGCGACAAACACATCGGCCTTGGAATAAAGGTCTATAAACTTTAAAACCACATCGGTTTTTTGACGAATAATCTTCTCTTCTTTCCACACCATGGGGGTATGCATAAGACACCTTAAAAATCCGGAATGGCTCTGGGTATGAAATCCCACCATGACATTTTCTCGGACGGTCATATTCTGGAAGACCTGTATGTTCTGGAAGGTTCTACCGATTCCCAAATGGGCCACCTGATACGGTTTTTTTCGATACAGTTTTTGGCCCTCAAATAAGATTTCACCGGATGTTGGCGGATATATGCCTGTAATCAGATTAATCGCCGTGGTTTTTCCTGCGCCATTTGGACCAATGATAGAAAAAATCAAACCTTTTTCGACCTTAAACGACAACCGGGCGATCGCCTGCAGACCCCCAAAATTTTTAGAAATGTTATTAATCTCAAGGAGGTAATCGGGACGACTCATAACAAACGATGCTCCCCAATCAGCAATCTGACCGTTTAAAAGTGTTTCTTTCTAATCCGGATTTATCATTAAAAAATGACGTTAAACAGGGATGGTATTATCATTTCTTTGATCAAAAACCCGTTTGCTTTTTCTCTCTGTGCGCGGTAGAGATCCATAATCGACGATTTCCACCTGGCACCTTACCAGAATTTTACGCCGGATCTCTGTTGCCACTTGTTCGGCCAATTGATCATCATCTGCGTTTTTCGATCCTGCT
>JAQBBE010000273.1:0-5202 GCA_032126435.1 Desulfobacterales bacterium
TATGAAGCCAGACCCTTCCCCCCAAGATATTTCAAAAGAATCTCTTCATTTAGGGTCACCACATCGAATTGATTGTCCGTTAGATTGATTTTCAAAAACCTTCCGTAAAAACCATCCATAAAGGTTCCTCCAGTTAAAGGAGAGATCTTTGCTGTTAAGTTCTGCCTAAATCATTCGGGTCAAGCCCATCGCCCGGGAATAACGGTTCCGCAATATTTGCATCGATTTTCGTTCAGGTCATAAGTTTGGATGAAATATCCGATCCGTTCAATGAGCAGTTTCTTACAATTGTGGCAATACGTGTTGCTTCCCTCGGGATAGGCGACGTTGCCCACATAGACGTAATGGATTCCTTCAGCCATAGCCAGCTTGCGAAACCGAATGAGGGTTGAAAGCGGAGTGGCCGGCAAGCGGTCGAGTTTGTATTGGGGAAAGAACCTTAAAAAGTGCAGCGGATAATCGGGCCCGAGGGTCGTAAGAATCCATTGGCACATCTGTTTGACCATCTCGGCATCATCGGCATACCCGGGCACCACCAAATTCGTCATCTCAAAATGAATCTTTTGTTCATGCAATGTTTTGAAAGTATTTAATACCGGCTGCAGACGCCCACCGTTCAATTTCCGGTAGATGGCGTCGCTGAATGTCTTGAGATTGATATTGGCGGCGTCCAGAACGCTGCACAGTTCCAGCAGAGGTTTTGGATTGATATAACCGTTGGAAATCCATAAATTAGCGATCCTCTCATCTCTGGCCAGACGAGCGGTATCGATCATATATTCAAAAAAAGTGACGGCTTCGGAATATGTATAGGCAATGGACGCGCATCCGGTACGGCGTGCCCCTTGAATCACATCGGCCGGAAAAAGTTCGTGATGGCGAACTTCATGGGGTTTGGCTTGGGAGATTTCCCAGTTCTGGCAATTCAAACAGCGGAAATTGCAGCCGGTGGTGGCGATGGAAAAGGCTTTTGATCGGGGTTTGAAATGAAACAGCGGTTTTTTTTCAATGGGGTCCACATTCACGCTACAAGGATTGCCGTATGTCAGGCTGTAAAGGACGCCGTCCATATTGACCTTGGAACGGCAGACGCTTCGGTCACCCGGTGATAGAAGACATCTGTTGGGACAGATCCCGCACATGACCAGTTTGTTGTCCAGCTTCGTATAAAGAAATCCTTCATGGGACCACTTCCACAATTTTTGGGGTGCATCCCCTTTAAAAACATGACCCCGAATATCGGCCGGGCCCGCTGCCACACCTGTTTTTACTGAAAAGGGCCAGAAGGCATCGTCGTGCAGAACGCTACCAAAAAGTCCGGCACTGCAATAAAGAAAATGGCGTCGGCTAATTTTCTTCATAACTCGCAAAAATAACGATTAAACTGCAAAGTTTTAGCCCGATCAATCCGGCTGCAGCCCAGATAATCCCACAATAGGGGATCAATACGACATTCGTGACCAGGGTTCCACAGGCAGCCCCGATCAAATCGGCGGAGAAGGTCCGGGTCGCCGCCGGGGCGTCGCCGCCCCGCAACCAGAGGGCCACCGGGAATTGAAACCCGCAGATCAGGGAAATCACAAAACCGAAGACAAGAAAAAAAGTCGCCGGCAAATCATAGCCGATCTGCTTCAGAACAACGATCAGTGTGCCTATCAGGACAATGATCAGTCCATCGGCAAACGCCAGGGTCGTTTTGCTCCTGCAACGCATTCTCTCGCCGAACCAGGCGCCCGGCAAAAGACCGGCCAGGAAAACAGTGACGATCAGGCCGATCTGCAAATAAATATAACCGAAAAAAATTTGAAAGGCAAATATTACAAGAACCTCACTCCCCATAACCGTCCAGCCCGTGGAAAAGAGAACGAATTCTTCGGCACTGATGCGAATAAGATAGATCAGACACAATACGCTCAAGACGGCCATGAACCCTGTGGGTGAAGCGGAAAACTTGGCAAACCACTGCTGAAATATCAGACGCATCAACTGGGGGGAATAGTCCGTATTTTTTGGCGTCTTTCGATCCATGAGCTGGTTCAGGCGATCAATTCTTTCACGGGTCAGGTTGCCATAATAATAACCTCTGATGTAGCGGGACCGAATATTTTTTTGATCCAACAGGAGCGGAATATCGATATTAAAAGGTTGAGCGCTGCACAGAAAAAATATTTTCTGTCCAGGGAGTAAAAGGACACGATCGAAATAGTCGCTAACGGTGTTATAAAGTGAAGAGAGTTTCTGTCGCTGGGGTTCAGCCAGATAATTGTCAAACCCTTTCATGGAAAAACTCAACACACCTTCCGGGGTCAGATGACGTTTCGCCAGCGCAAAAAATCTGTCTGTAAAAAACCTGTTGATTTGAAACGTGTCCGGCTCGCCCAGGCTGACGATGATCGCATCGTAGATTTTATTCGAATCCGAAAGATAGGCCCGGCCGTCTTGATGAATAACCGTCAGGCCGGGAATCCTTTTTATCAGGCCGAACCTGAATTGAACATCTGCCACCCGTGGATCGAGTTCCACATAATCGACCGATTCCGGCCGGTACTTTTCGAGTTCGGCCAACATACCGCCTTCGGCAGAAATCAAAAGGATATTCCGTGTGCGGGCCAATTGCGCCAAAGGATAATGGATGGCTTCTTCAGCCATGCTCAGATTCTGATTGCCATACAACGGGTTGCCGTTCACAAAGAGCGTCAGTTGCTCCTGGTCTTGGTGGACCTCAATCCGGCCGTAACGAGACTCGCTGTAATAAACCAGTTTGCCTTCAGACGGCCTCAGAGATGAGGGTTCCAGTAAAAGGCCGGCAACCAGTATGGCAAACGTCAGCCCGGTCCCCAAAAAAACAGCAGGATGATATCGAGAGGAAGGGGTAAAAAGGAGATAGGTTGCCGCCAGCAACGGCAGATTTGCCAAAAATACGGCCTTTAATGGGGTAACCAGAAATACAAGGACAAAGGAAAATAGGGCGCCGCCCGACACATCTCCCAGATTGTCAATAATATAAATACGTGTTCCGGGATAATCCGGATTCTCCGTCCGGATGGCAAAAAGGCTGTAAGGAAGAACAAAACCGAGCACAAGGCAATAGGGTGCAATGGTCAAGAAAGTATAGGCCAGAGTGTGATAGAATCCCACCGAACTGCCGTGAATGAAAAGAACATCCCGAAGACCGCGAACGGCTATAATTTGCACGACGGAGAGTCCTGCCAAAGCCAGAGAGAGGCCTCCCAGCCGGTCAACAGTGGCCGCCCAGAAACGCTGGGTGATCCAGCGAGCCAACAGGGTGCCGATGCCACCCAGGATCAGCCAGTTGAAGAGGATCAGGGCAATGACGAACTCGTTCCCTTGAAATTGGGCTAAGAATTCACGAATGATCAATAGCTGGGTCACCACGGAAGAAATACCCGTGGCGATGACCACCCGTGTTATGGAACGTTCATTTCGCCGCTTCAAAATATTGAACCTGATAGATCAAAATTTCAAGATGGCTTTTTCTCCAGGTATCGGCGGACAGACCGGCTTTCATGCAAAGATGGGAAAGAAACTCTTCAGGTCGGGGCAATTGCTCCCAGACCTGTGGCAAAAAAGTGGCACTGGCCGATCCCTTCCGAATAATAACGCCATCCACATTAACACGCAGCTTGGCAAGCAAATCTTTGCTGTCACGGTATTCCAGGGGATACGGCTCGGAAAGGATGCTGACCTCGATGTCCACCCGGTCGAGTTCAGCGGCTTTTAAAGGCGGGAAACGGGGATCATGGAAAGCGGCATTAATGGCATTGCGTTTGATCCCGGCCAAGATCGATTCACCGGGGTCCAGATTTCCGATACAACCGCGCAGCTGTTTGTCAATCGTCAGTGTTACAAAGGTGCCCCTGGGGGTCTGAAAAGCGGTGTCCTCCAGATCTTCAGGATCTGCTTTGATAGAAGGTTTGCCAAGCTTTTCTGCGATGGTCTGCCTGGCCAGCCGCACCAGTGCTTGCCCCTGGTGCTTATCTAAAGATTGAGGGGAATCGATACTGTGTTGCATAGATGAACCTCCATAAAAGGCTATGGCCGCATAGCCGACAACCCTTGAACGATCCCCGGCTGTGTCACCGCTGTTGGAATAATGGAGGAGAACCGGTTTCCAGCCGTATCGGCGGGCCATGTTTATTAAAATTAGAATCGATATTTTGCCGCAGGCTGCATTCTCACGATATATCAGTTTGTCGGCTTCCAGATTTAATATGATCTCGATGGTTTCCCGATCTCTGACAACCGCATCTTTATACGGCAGATAGTGGGACAAATCGGAACTGGCCACCAGGAGGGTGTTTGGGTCGAGCAAAGGATCAAGAGCGGCTGCCACCCGATTGTCAAGATTCCGGCCCTGACCGATCACGATGGGTATGAGCTCGAATTCCAAGAGAAAATATTGAAGATATGGAAGGACCACTTCAACGGAGTGCTCGAGCCGGTCGGAAAGGGGAACTGCTTGAAACAAGTTTTTATCCCGACGCATCCGGACGGCATCGCCATGGATCCGGATCGATCCGAGCGGAGTTTCATAGGCGCTCACATCGCTGATGGCACAGCCCTGAAAGCCGATGCGATGATCCGACCCCATGACGATGACCCGGCTGAATTTATTTTCTTTCAACACCCGTGAAACATGTGCAGCTGTCAACCCGGCGTAACTATAACCGGCATGGGGAATAATAATCGCCTTGAGCGATGTATGAGGGGGCTGATTCACATGGACCGGTTTAACCTGGCTGACAAGCTGTTCGATGGACGCTTTCAACTCAGAACGTGTGGCAGGATAAAACTTTCCGGCATATACCGGTTCCCGGATACCATCGGCATTCGCCGTTTCAACCGGGGTGAGACATGCCAGACAGAACATCAGAAGAATCATCAAAAACGGATTGATATTTTGCTTCATGGCGGAACCCGTTATGTGGTTGGTGCTTGACCGAAAAATTTGTTTTGCCGGTCAAAAATTGAAGCTCCCTGCAGCCCCGCAAGGCGGGATTTCCGTTACGCTCCAACAAGCTTGCGAGGAATGCAAGCGCTGTTGCAGTTCAAAACCCGCACGAAGCATCCCCAAGGGATAAACAGAAAATACAATGCGCAGGATATCCTGTCAAACAAAAATAGGTGTCGATTATACAGGAAACTAACTGCCTATATCTACTATTTCTGAAGCTTTGACCA
>JAQBBE010000274.1:0-5427 GCA_032126435.1 Desulfobacterales bacterium
CCCTTTTCGGGTATCTTCGCCTTCGATCCCTGCTTTAGGCAGAGGCAGACGGCACGGCCCCATGGCACAGTTCTTACAACAGGTGCCCTGCATACCGATGTTACACGGTTTCATGGTGACCGCCCGGTCAAATACGGTCTCGACTCCCAGTTCCTGAGCCCGCGCGATCATTTCCTGGGTCGCAGGATCAATTGAAGCTTCTATCGGATCCGCCATCTTTTTCGGCTTTTCATCTTTTGTTAACTTTTTCTCTTCAGTCATTAGAGGTTCCTCCTTCTGGTGTTTTTAATTCATACAAAAATAGATTTATTTTAATGTAATCTTAATGCTAACAGTGTGCTATACCCTCTTTATTAAGAATGATTACTATTAACATCTCTTAAAAGCACAGGTCAAGTCATTTATATAAAATTGTGCACATTATTTGACAAAAGGCACAAGAAAGCTTTACTAAAAAGAACAGATCCATAAAATGACGTTCCAGCGGAAAACAATTTCGGATATGGCTTTTGTGGAGCAAAAAGGCTGCGAAACTTGAGTATGATGGTTTATCCGGTTCTAAAAACTTTTTAACCTTTTAATATAACTAAAATTTTATTTAAAAAGGCGGTTTTAAAATGACGTATTATCGGTATATGGACAGTCCTGTGGGCAGGCTTTTGGTGGCCGGAGACGATGCGGGATTGCGTTTAATCCGCTTTCCCAAAGGGAACAGACCCGATTTGCCGGAAGCCCATTGGGTGGAAGCCCGTAAGCCCCTTGAAGAGGCTGTTCAACAGCTTGAAGCCTATTTTGCCGGAAAACTGAAAAAATTCTCCCTGAACATGTGTCTGGACGTCACACCCTTTCAAAAAAAGGTGCTGACGGCACTTCAACAGATTCCTTACGGAGAGACGGCTTCCTATGGTGAAGTGGCTGAAAAAATTGGAAATCCTTCTGCGAGCCGGGCGGTAGGGCAGGCAAACGCCCGGAACCCGATTCCCATTGTAATTCCATGCCACCGGGTCGTGGGCAGCAACGGCACGCTGACGGGGTTTGGCGGAGGTATCGAGGTTAAGCAGGCCCTCCTTGATCTGGAACAACGGCATCGGTGATGTTAACCTAAGTTGAGCGATTTTTTGGGAAGAGAGGTGCCGAGATCTTGATGCAGCAGGGTTTGCGAAAACCACAGGTGCCCCGCAGGAAATGCCCTTGGGGTGCATACCCATGGATATGTCGAGGATTTTTGCGAATCCTTGATGCGCAAGAGATCGGTACAGATCGAGCTAAAAATCGCTCAATTTAGGGTTAAGTATCCATCGGGGCGTCCCCTTAAAATGAATCCCGCTCTGACCGAACGGCCGAAACGGGAGGTTCGTCCCGAGGCGTATTTTTTTTACGTCCACGCCTATCCTTGCTTTGGCAGTTCTTTAAAACTCTGTACGTGGTTCTCTTCTTCTTTAATGATTCCATGCAATTGATCGAGGGTCTCTTGATCCTCGATCAACGGCTGGAGCATCTTATAAAACAGTATCGTGTCCTTTTCAAATTCAATGGCCAGTCTGATCAGATCTTCGATCTGTTCCAGGGTGGAAAAATCGGCATCCTTGAGTGTAAAATTTTGAGTGCCCATAGCGTCCCGCAATAAAGCCCTGCCGATTTTCTCCTGTTCAGGGTGGTCCCCGGTGTCTGGGACTTTATCTTTCAGTGCTGTAAACCATTCCACATGTTGGACTTCTTCATCGGCTAGCCACTGGAGAAGGGATCTCAGAGATGGATCTTTAATTTTTTTTGCAGCGTCTCTATAGATACGCTCTCCGTTTTGCTCGATTTGTATGGCGATATCAACAATATCTTTAATGGAAAACATACTTCTGTTCCGCTATAATCTCTTCTGATCGAGGTTAGTTGTCCAGAATAATAACCAAGGGGACCACATGGATGTCGTCTGAAATTTCTCTGGTAGCGCCGAGTTGCCAGTCAATAGATCTGGCTCGACCGTCGAGCAAAACTTCGACTTCCTGAACCAAGCCATTTATATTGATAACCGGATGGCGGGAAAAAACTTCCGGCAATCCATACGTAAGACTGCAGTTAATACATTGTCCGGGCCGCTGGGTCAGACACAGTTCAAATTCAAGCCGGTTTTCTCGGTGGGTTTTGAATTCAAGCCGGATATCGTAAGCCCCCTCGGCCGCATCTCCGTAAAGGGCATCAAAGAACCGGTCTGAGCGGTCTTCGGGAAACAGCTTTTTCAAAACACCCGGCGTAAAAATGTCGTTAAACGAATCCATGGATAGAATTTGTCAGAAAAGATTTTTTTGTTCAGCCCGATCCTCAGCTGATTTGGGGCATAAGCGCCCACTTGATCACCCAGGACCCGATGTCCGGGGCTTTGTCCAGGCACACGATACCGCTGTTTTGAAATTTAAATACCGGCCGTTCAATGGATCCCGTGATAAGATAAGCGGTCAGCCTTTCCATAAAGGGCAAATGCCCCACAAGCATTCGATCTTCTGTGCTGTCTATGGCAACGGCTGTAACGTCATCCAGAGGATTCAGTCCGCTGATTTCTTGAAGGCCACCTTCGGGTTTCAGGGCAGACGCAAAAATATCGGCGGTCTGACAGGCCCGGGTCTTGCCGCTGTGTGCGATGCTGGATACATGAACCCCATACCCTTTGGCGACCTGTGCGATGCGTTCGGTTTCATGAATTCCCGCTTCAGAAAGACCTTTGTTTGGGTCTTTGTCCTTGGGCAAACTCTTGCCGTGTTGAACCAGAAAAAGTGCCATGATACAAACCCTCCATCACGCAAGCACGAAAATTAGAAGGTTATTTCGAGCTTTCGTGATGTTCATTAATTCGATTCCGGCTATTTCCCGGATTTCTTATCCCGCAGCGCGGCATGGGCGGCAGCAAGGCGTGCAACCGGTATGCGGAATGGAGAGCACGACACATACGTTAACCCCAGTTCATGACACAACTGAATTGACTCGGGATCACCACCGTGTTCTCCGCAGATGCCACATTCCAGATCGGGCCGCACGGACCGCCCTTTTTGAACCGCTATTTCCATGAGCATGCCTACCCCGTCACGGTCGATGACGGCAAAGGGGTTCTCCGGCAGGATTTCTTTTTCCATGTATTCGATCAAAAACCCGGCTTCGGCATCATCCCTGGAAATACCGAACGTGGTCTGGGTCAGGTCATTGGTCCCAAAGGATATGAAAGCGGCATACTCCGCAATTTGATCGCAAGTTAAAGCAGCACGGGGAATTTCGATCATGGTTCCGAACTTGTATTTCGGCTTGATGCCTTGTTCTTTCATAACCTTCTTGGCCTCGGTTTCAAGCGCCTTTCGCTGAACTTTCAGCTCGTTTACATGGCAGGTCAGGGGAATCATCACCTCGGGGTGCACATCGATGCCCTCTTTGGCCACCATGCATGCGGCCTCAAATATGGCACGAACCTGCATGACAGTCAGTTCCGGGATGTGGATGCCGAGTCGAACGCCACGTAATCCCAGCATGGGATTTGACTCGTGCAGACTTTCCACCCGTTTGAGAATGTGTTCTTCTTTTTCGATCTTGTCCAAGAGCGTATCGATTTCTTGGAGTGTGCCGGCGTTTAGCAGACGAATCTTATGATCTGACAAATCACGCAAAAGATCAACATGGTTGGGTAAAAATTCGTGCAAAGGAGGATCGATCAGGCGGATAATAACGGGCAATCCGTCCATGACCCGGAAAAGACCTGCAAAATCTTCCCGCTGAAAGGGCAGCAGTGCGTCGAGAGCTTCACGCCGTTCACTCGGCAGGTCGGTCATAATCATCTTCTGTACAAAGGGGAGGCGTTCTGCCTCGAAGAACATGTGTTCGGTGCGACACAGCCCGATGCCTTCCGCGCCGTAGTCGAGCGCACGCTGAGCATCGGCTGGATAATCGGCATTTGCCCATACCCCGAGTTTGCGAAACTCATCCGCCCAGGAGAGCAGCTTCATCAGCAACGGATCTCTGATGTCCGGCACCATTGTTTTAACCTTTCCGAGATAGAGTTCGCCGACAGTGCCGTCAATTGAGATCCATTCACCCTCTTTGATGACTTTGTCTTTGACTTCCATTTGGCGTTTGACCATATCAATTTTCAGTTCGGTCACACCTACCACGGCGGGTTTACCAAACTGGCGGGCAACCAAAGCCGCATGGCTGGTACGGCCGCCGCGGCTGGTGAGAATGCCCTGTGATGCAAGCATCCCGTGTACGTCGTCCGGCCGGGTTTCGGGTCTGACCATGATGACTTGCTTGCCTTCCTGCTTTGCCCACAACTCGGCAATATCCGCGTCCAGAGCAACGACACCGAATGCCGCACCGGGTGAAACATTAAGACCTCTGGCCAGCATCTCCCCCTTGGCTTTGATTTCTTTTATAGCCTCCCGGTCAAACTGTGGATGCAGAAAAAAGTCGACCTGTGCAGGACTGATACGCATCACCGCTTCTTCTTTGGTGATCAACCCTTCCTCCACCATCTCAACGGCGATTCGAACCGCGGCTTGGGCCGTACGTTTGCCGTCGCGGGTTTGCAGCATCCAAAACTTGCCCTTTTCGATGGTAAACTCAACGTCCTGCATCTCACGACAATGCGTATCCAGATGTTTGCAGATTTTCTCAAATTCATCATAGGCCTCGGGCATTTCCGTTTTCAATTGGGAGATCTCATTGGTTAAACGAATTCCGGCAACCACGTCCTCACCCTGGGCGTTGGTCAGGTAATCGCCTTCAATTCTATTTTCTCCTGTGGAGCCGTCCCGGGTCATGGCAACACCGGTGGCACTGTCATTGCCCATATTTCCGAACACCATGGTCTGCACCGTCACCGCAGTGCCCAAATCATGGGAAATCCCTGCGGCATTTCGATAGTCAACGGCACGTTTCCCGTTCCAGCTCCTGAACACGGCTTCTGTTGCCATAAAAAGCTGTTCAAACGGATCGGTGGGAAAATATCGGCCGGCGTATTGTTTGAAGATGACCTTGAATTTTTCTATCACGCCTTTCCAGTCATCGGCCGACAACTCGGCATCGGTTTTCACACCGGCTTTTGCACGGGCTTGGGTGATGACCTCCTCAAAAGCCTCATCAGGAGCGCCCATGACCACATTGCCGAACATCTGCACCAGACGGCGATAAGAATCGAATACAAACCGTTCATCGCCGGTCAATTTTATCATTCCTTCGGCGGTTTTATCGTTCAATCCAATATTAAGAACCGTGTCCATCATGCCCGGCATGGAGAACTTGGCGCCGCTTCGGCAGGAAATCAGCAGCGGATTTTTCTGGTCACCGAATTTTTTGCCGGTTTTTTCTTCAATCGCCTTCAGACATTCGAGCATTTGCTCTCTCATTCCCTTAGGAAAAGTTTCGCCTGAAGCGAGATAGGCATTACAGGCTTCT
>JAQBBE010000275.1:0-7159 GCA_032126435.1 Desulfobacterales bacterium
CAGTCGGCCATTTCTACCGCATTGTAAGCCATGTACTCAATCCTCCTCTATAATATTTGGGTTAATAAAACAGGAACCCGGTACCCACTCCTGGGTTCCTTCAGCTTCAGTCGTTAAGCATTTCTAAAAAGTGTGATTTGATGATGATCCAAAAAGGATCCGAATATGTGAGCAAGTCAATTTTCAATGGCAAACGTCAAAACCCGGATCTCGACCCTCCCCGTCCCATGGATTCTTCTGAACCCATATATGGGAAAAGAAACGTTGTGGCCTGTTTTTTCGGATGAATTGATTGAGATTTTGAATTCGATTTGACATTTGAATTTTGTCCTAAGGGATTAGGATCGCGACCTTGCCCCAATAGCATAGGTATTAATTATAAGGATCTTACGTTCTTATCTTTTCCCCCCGTTTTAATCCCTGCAATAATGCAAAAAAAATAAATATTGTCAATAGAAAAATACACTTAGCACTTGCGCAAAAACAACTCCGCGGAATCGGCACCCAAATTCGGGTCGATCAGAAGAAGCAAAACCACACGTAATCGCAAACTATTTCGCGGTGTTTGCCGACAGGAACCGGACAACGAGGATCCCAAGCCGAAGGATCACACGGGCAAATTATATTTACACCGCCCCTTAGCCTTGCAACTGATTCAATCGGAAATAAAAACCTTTGAGCTGCATCAACTCGGCGTGGTTTCCGGCTTCGATGATCCGTCCCCTGTTGAGTACCAGAATGGTGTCGGCGTCCCGGGCCGTAGACAGCCGATGGGCGACGACGATGGATGTTCGGCGGGCCATCAGGTTGTCGAGGGCCTCCTGGATTTTGTGTTCGGTATCCGAATCGATATGCGATGTGGCCTCATCGAGAATGATAAGGTCCGGATTCCGGGCAAACGCCCGTGCAATGGAAATCAACTGACGTTCACCGCTCGAGATGGACCCCCCGCCCTCCGAGAGTACCGTATCGAGACCGTCCGGCAACCGGTCTACGAACATTTTGCAGTTTGAATCCTTTAAAATTCGCTGCATGGCCGCTTCTGAAATATCGCCCTTTCCCAGCGTAATGTTTCTCCGTATGGTGTCTGAAAACAAAAAAGGATCCTGCATGACCAGGGCCATCTTGGCCCTTAACACCGCAGGATCGATGTTCTTGACATCGATCCCGTTGAGGAAAACCCCTCCGGACGTCGGGTCATAGAAACGGATGAGCAGGTTGATGATGGATGTTTTTCCCGAACCGGTAGGCCCGACCACAGCCAGAGTCTTTCCGGCCGTTATTCTGAAGGAAATATTTTTAAGCACGGTTTCATCTTTGATGTAGGCAAACGAAACATTTTCCATGGAAATTTCCGAAATTTTATCCAAAGTCCCCGACATAATTTTTGATCCGGTTTCAGGATCGGATTTTCTGTCGGAAACCGGCAGCGGGATGGTCTCCGTGCTGTCTAAAATCAAAAATATCCGTTCCGCCGATGCCATGGCATTTTGAAGAATGTTGTACTTTTCAGCGATGTCTCTGATGGGCCTGAAAAACATCTTCATATAGGAAATAAACGCAACAAGGGCGCCAAGGCTTATGGTTCCGGCCAGGGCACCGCCGCCGCCGTAAAAGATCACAACGGCGATGGCCACCGCACCCAGAATTTCGATCACCGGCATAAACACCGCAAAAACATGAATTTGTCGCATACCGGCCAGATAATATTCATGATTGAGATGTTTAAAATCGAGATAATTCCGCTGCTCCTGCAAAAAGAGCTGGATCACCCGGATGCCCCCGATGGTTTCGGAAAATCGGGTGTTGATCTCCGCAATCTTCAACCGTAATATTCTGTAAACGTCCCGGGTCTGACCTGAAAAATAAATGGAGGCCCAAAGGACAAAGGGAATGACGGTAAAAGAAACCAGGGCAAGCCGCAGATTGATGCCCATAAGAACAACCGCGATCCCCACCAGCAGAAAAAGGTCCTTGAACACGAAGACAATAACGGAAGTGAACAGCTCGTGCATGTTCTGAACATCATTGGCCACCCGGGTGACCAGACGGCCCACCGGATTGCGCGTAAAAAATGAAACCGAAAGCCCCAGGATGTGGTTGAACAGGCGCACCCGCAAATCGTGCATAATCATCTGCCCCGTGTACTCCATGATCAAGACCTGAGCCATATTGAAAACGAAATTCATCAATACAATGGCAAGGAAAACCGCCGTGATCCATGTCACACCGGCAAGATCATTTTTGCGCAATATCCCGAGATCTTTCTTCGCCAGTTTCGGCAGATCGTCATACGGTATGATGGCCGAAGCCCCATGAATCTTGAAAAAATGGGGATATTTTTCAACCACGGCTCGGATCCCGGGATCGGTTAAATCGGCCTTTAAATACCGGATGTTCCCTTCAACCGGGCCGTGCCCCGTACCCCCGGCGGATTCTATTTTCGGGACGATATATCGGTCGATGGCGATCTTGGTCACATAGGGAAGGGAAAGATCCAGAAGGGTTATAAAAACAACCAGAACGATGGAGGCCGCCAACAGCAGCTTATACGGCTGGGTATACGGGTAGAGCCGGGCCAATAATTTCACGTCATAGGGCTTGCCCAGTTGTTTTTCCTCGAAGTAACCGAAATCAGTGTGCATATTCCTCTTCTATCTCCTGGAACCGGAATGTTTTTGCATAATATCCATGGCGCGCCATCAACTCCGAATGGGTGCCGGACTCGATGATACGGCCGTTTTCAAGGGTAATGATATGGTCGGCGAATCGGAGTGCGGAAAGCCGGTGGGACACAATGACGATGGTTTTTTTGCCGGCCATGGACCGGATGGTATGGATGATGGCTTCGCCGGTTTTCATGTCCACCTGGCTGATGGGATCATCCAGGATCATAATCGCTGAATCCTGGAGCAGTGCACGTGCAAGGGCGATCCGCTGTTTCTGGCCGCCGGAAAGGACAATCCCCCTTTCTCCCACCAGGGTTTCAAAACCGTTTGGAAAAGCGGTGATGGTATCATAGATGGATGCTTTTTTAGCTGCGTGTATCAATTGGGAATCTTTTATGGTGTTATCGGCAAAGGTGATGTTTTCCCGGATGGTGCCGTCAAACAGAAATGACTCCTGGGGCATAAATGAAATTTTCGATCGAAGGTCGCGAATCCGAATCTTGCAAATGTCGACCCCGTCCAACCGAACCCTGCCCCGGGACACATCAAATATCCTCGGGATAAGGCTCAAAAAGGTGGACTTGCCGCTTCCCGGAGGTCCCACGATCCCGAGGATTTTCCCCGGATCTATTGTGATGTCGATCCCGTCGAGGGCCGACAAACTATCGGATTCATGAACATGCGGGGCGTAGGAAAATGCAACGTTCTCGAATGTTATGGCCCCGTCCATATGTTGGAACGGGATCGCACCGGGCGCATCCTCGATCTCCGGCACTGTCTGCATGATTTTATCGATTCTGTCCAGGGATGCCTTGCCCCGCTGGATGAGATTCGTTACCCAACCCATGGCCATCATGGGCCAGGTCAAGAGGCCGAGATAACTTATAAACGCAACAAAATCCCCCGGGGTAATGGTAAAGGCGATGGTCTGTCGGCCCCCGAGGTAGAGAACGATGGCAAGGCTTAGATTTGAAAAAAAGACCATCATGGGGAAAAAAGATCCGGTAATTCTAACAAGACTTAAATTTTTCCCGATATAATCTCTTGAAACGGCTTCGAGCTTGGCGGCGGCGTCCTGTTCCCGGTTGTACGCCTTGATGATGCGAATACCGGCAAACCGTTCTCTCACGACTTCGGTGAGGTCCGAAAAAGCCCCCTGCACCTCTCCGTAATGCCGGTGCATTTTTCTGCTGAAAAAGCGTGCCCCGAAGATGATCATCGGCATGGGGATAAGAACAAAAGCGGTCAGCCGGACATTGATGTAGGCCATAAAGCCGATGGCTGCAGCACCCAGAACAACGGCGTCGGTGAGGGCCACCATGCCCATGCCGGTGGCCATTCGTACGTGTTGAATATCATTGGTGGCATGCGCCATGAGATCGCCGGTTTTGATTTTAACGAAATAGGCGGCTGAAAGTGTTTGAATATGGGAAAAAAGCCGGTTGCGCAACCCTTCTTCCACCCGTCTGGATGCGCCGATGAGACACCGCCGCCACAGATACCGAAACACACCGATCATAACGGCAATCCCGATAATGTAGAGGGCATACGTCAACAGCGTTACGGTGTCGATTCGATATTCGGCAATATCGTCGACGGCCCATTTTATGATGCGGGGGATGAAAAGCTGGAGAAAATCGACGACAATCAGACAGACAAGACCCAGGAGAATGAAACGTCGCTTTTCGACGAGATACGGCTTTATTAAATATAAGGATTTCATTTTTTCAACAACAAACCTTATAACAGAATCTGAAAGCGGTCAAATATTCGTCGAAAAATCGAAAAATATTCGAAGCGGCCATTGCGTTGACTTTCGCAAATTCGATTGCTATGATGCCTGATTATGGAACAAGGAAGCATCGTTGAATATATCGACCGCCAAAAAATAATATGTTCGGTGGTATTGGAAGTTAAAAATCAAAGACTTAGACTTCTAACCGAAACCAACCGCGAAGTCAACCTATCCTCCAAACGTCTGTCCCACACGTGCAATATGCGTCTCGATCTGTCCATGGGGAGGCATAAAATGGTCGACTCGCTGAAGGAAATCGCCGCCCGGCGAAATGCCTTGATCGCCGACATCGACATCAAGGAGTTGTGGGAAATTTTAAATACGGAACAAGAATGGATCGATCTGAAGACAATGACGGAATTCTGCTTTCCGGACACCTCCAATTGCGATCATGAGTCATCCGTACAGCGGGCTTTTTTTAACAACACGCTGTACTTTAAATTCAATTTCGATGGTTTTTTCCCCAACACCCAAGAACTCGTCGAACAAAAAATCGCCCAAGAAAAAGAAGCCGCCCGCAGGGACCGTATGGTCCAAGAAGGCGGCGACTGGCTGGCCGGCAGGGTCAACAACGCGCATCCCTCGGTACCCGAGGATAAAATTGAAATTGTAAACCTGCTCAAATCATTTTATCTTTTTGAAAAGGAGAGCGAGCACTACGACCTGGGCAAGGCCATCCTCGCAAGGGCGGGCATCGATCCTGACGAAGGGATATTCAAGGTTTTGACAAAACTGGGGGTGTTCGATGAAAACGAAAATACAGACCTCCACCGGTATGATATATCGCCCGATTTTCCTGAAAAGGTCATGGATTTTGCAACAGAACGTGTCCGTTCAGCGCAACGCACGACAGACGCCGGCCCACGGAAAGATCTGACCCTGCTTTCCTCGATGACCATCGACGGTCAGTCGACCCTGGATTTCGATGATGCCATCAGCATCGAGGATCATGGCGATCATTATCGTCTGGGCATCCATATCGTCGATGTCGGACACTTTGTCAAAAAAGGGGATCTCATCGACCGGGAAGCGATTTTACGGGGAAGTTCCATTTATATGCCCGACCAGAAGATTCCCATGCTGCCCACCTGTCTTGCCGAAGATCTCTGCAGCCTCAAAGCCGGGCAACCGCGTCCTGCAATCAGTATTCTGGTAAATTTAGACCAGTTCGGCGAAATCATCGATTATGAAATCGTTCCGAGCATGATCAAGGTCGAACACCGGCTGACCTATTACGATGTCAACACCCTTGCGGACGACGATCAAAGAATCATTATCCTCCGTGATATCGCAGAAAAATTCCGGCAGAAAAGACTGGCGGGCGGGGCGGTTCAGATAACCCTCCCGGACATCAATGTCTGGGTCGGCAATAATGGGGAAATCACCGTAAGCAGGATCAACCGGGAAAGCCCCGCAAGGATGCTGGTTTCCGAGATCATGATCATGGCCAATTGGCTGATGGCCAAGTTCCTGGCAAAACACAATATCCCCGCAATATACCGATCTCAGAAAGGACCCCGGGAAAGACTCTATAAAGGTGTGGAGGGGACACTGTTCCAGAACTGTATGCAGCGAAAGCTGTTAAGCCGTTTTATGCTCGGCTCCGAGCCTGAAAATCATTCGGGATTGGGATTGGATGCCTATGTCACGGCAACATCACCCATTCGAAAATACTTCGATCTTGCCACTCAGCGGCAGATACGGGCCGTCCTGGGGCTGGAGGCACCGTCGACCCGGGAAGAAATCGATGGAATAATTCAGGTGCTCGAACTCCCCATGAGCCACGTGATGAAGACACAGCATAACCGCCACCGCTACTGGCTGTTGAAATATCTTGAAAAAAGAATCGGACAGAAAGAAGAGGCGGTCGTACTCTACAAAAGAAGAAACAACTATCAAATACTGATCTCCGAATACATGATAGAGCATGACCTGCCGGCATCGAGCGGCATCGATTTGCATCCCGAGGATCTGATCCAGGTGACCATACAACATGCCAATGCAAGAAAACAGGTGTTGTCCGTATTTATGGGCTAACCCGGCTTTTTTTGAAATATTCGAACTGAGGACCCCCACCACCCATGCGCGTATTATTCTGGTATTGTGATCGTTTTGACTGGACGCCGGCCATTAAAACGCTTCCGGAGGTTCCCGACGCCGAACCTGCTGAAAACCACGATGCGGTGGTGGCGTTTGTACACATTGAGCCCAAGGATGTCGAAGGCGGCAGCACCGCTGAAACCAAGCTGGTGAAAAACGCCAAGTGGCTGGCCCGGAAATGGGAAATCACCCGGGTGGTTCTGCATTCTTTCACCCATCTGGGGCCAGAAAAGGCCGACCCTGCCCAAGCCCGGGCATTGTTGGACCGGAGCCAGAAACGGCTTCAAACTGCAGGCTATTCGGTGGATCAGACCCCGTACGGATACTTTCTGGATCTGGCCATCAAAGCCCCCGGCCACCCCCTGGCCAGGGTCTACAAAGAATTCTGAGGATGCCCCCTGAAGATTTTGTACGTGTTCAGGGGGTGCGCTTTCCCGTGTAACGATATTGGCGGAGTGGCTTCGTTATTTCAATGACTTAGCGGTGGGGGAGACCGCGGCTCCCGCATGTTTTTCGCGGGAGAACGCGGAGGGGGCAGGAATGCCACCGCTGCTAAGTCATTGAAATAACCAGACACGTAGACGTCAAAGTGAAG
>JAQBBE010000276.1:0-7933 GCA_032126435.1 Desulfobacterales bacterium
GTAACAATTATAGACCAATACGATAGAGAGCATGATTATTTACCAGTAGGCTGGATTTATGAGGCGAATGGAGATTATTGGTTTTTGGAACCATGATGCCCCAAAACATGTCCACTTTTTGTCAACTTTCTTGTCAACCTAACCCGCTTAAAACCCAATACTTAACCCCAAAAATAAAACAAGGGGATTCGTACGAACCCCCTTGTTTTATTTTAAAAATTTGGTCGGGGCGAGAGGATTTGAACCTCCGACTTCCTGCTCCCAAAGCAGGCGCGCTTCCAGGCTGCGCCACGCCCCGATAATGGATGTCCTAACACTGTTTTATGAGGGGTGCAAGAAAATATTAGGTTATTGGAGTTTTTCAAAAAAGTCGTCGATGCCGTTTCTCATTGCTTGGGCAATCTTGGACAGCACATCGATATCAAGCAATGATTTCTCGTCAACAGGGTTGGTAATGTATCCGATTTCAATAAGGATTGCAGGCATATCCGCACCTTCAAGAACCATCAGCGGTGCCCCCTCAATCTCGGGTTTATATTGAGTCTGCCTGCCAATACGATCCCGGACCGACTCTGCCAAAATTTTACTGTTTTGTTGGTGTCTGTCTTGAATATTGGCCCATGATACCTCGGTGTTGTCGTTTTTGAATTCTTTAGACGAATCCGGGTCAAGTGTAAGGGTGGATTTTGAAGTTTTTTGGTAATAATACAGGGACATCCCGCTGGCTTGATGCAGAAAACTTCCGCCGGCATGAATGCTGATGAACATGTCTGCGTCCACATGGTTGGCGGTTGCCGACCGGGCGGGGATATCGACCCAATAATCATCTGTCCGTGTGAGAATGGTCTTGTAAGTCTTTCCGAGTTCTTCTGCCAAAACCTGCGCAAATTTCAGGGTGACGGTTTTTTCAAATGTCCCATCCGGCCCCTGACCGCCTTTCTCATATCCGCCATGTCCGGGATCGATAACAATGGTTTTTTTTTGCAAATGGAAACGCATTTTTTTAGGATTTGCTTCTGTTGTTACCGGAAATGCGAAGATCAAGAGAAAGAAAATTAGTGTGATAGGATGCTTTTGAACGTATGATTTATAACATGCCGACATAAAGACAATTTCCTTTGTTTTGCTTGACACTCGTCGGTTTAGGAATTATTCTATTGAATTGATTTCTATTGGAATGTAATATATTTTAAGATAGAGTTCAAGCGACTTCAGAACAGCGCACTCAATCATGATATATTGCTTCACCGCCACAATTCAAGAAAAGAATGAACAGCTATGAAAATGCGAGAGTGGCGGAATTGGTAGACGCACTGGACTTAGGATCCAGCTCTGGAAACAGAGTGGGAGTTCAACTCTCCCCTCTCGCACCACGTAAGAATCAAGGACGTCTTTGAAAAATGTCGATTTTTGCCCAAGGCCGAGTCGAAGATCCCGCACTTGGACAAAAAGGGACGTTTTGCAAAGGCCGCACAATTCAACGTGCCTGAAATGCTGCTGATCGTCAGGCACTGGTCTGTTGGAAAGGAGTTTTATGCAAGTTAAAGTAGAGGATGTAAGTAGTGTAAAAAAGGTGCTGCATGTCGAGATTCCCGAAGATACGGTTGTTCGGGAATTGGACAATGCCTATAAACAACTTAAAAAGACGGCTAAAATAAAGGGGTTTCGTCCTGGAAAGACCCCGCGTTCGGTTTTGGAAAGGATGTTCAAAAAGGATGTCCACAATGATGTGTCTTCAAAATTGCTTCAGGATTCCTTTGTAGAGGCGCTCAAAGAAACCGATCTAAATATTGTGGGAAACCCAAAGATCGATCCACCCCAGCTCGATGAAAAAGGTCCCTATAAATATGATGCTACCGTAGAGATAAAACCCGATATCGATAACATCGATTTCAAGGGATTGACATTGAAAAAGGCGTTGTACCGGATTACGGATGAAGAAATGGACGCCCAGCTTCAGATGCTCCAGAGAAACCTGGCGCAACAAATCCCGGTAACTGAAGATCGAGGGGTAACAGAAAACGATTTTGTCCTGATCGATTATGAAGGCTTTGAAGACGGCAAACCCTTTCCCGAAACCCAGAAGACGGAAAACTTTATCATGAAGATCGGAGCGGGCGCCATGTCAAAGACCCTGGATGAAAATTTGATCGGCAAGAATCCGGGTGAAGATATTGAAATAACAGTAAATTTTCCTGAAGACCATTTCAATCAAAAACTGGCAAACCATACGATTACGTTTCATGTAAAACTCAAGGAAATCAGGGAAGAAGTCCTCCCTGAGATCGATGATGAATTTGCCAAAAAACTCGGCCCGTATGAAACGCTGGACGCGGTGAAAAATGCCATAACAGACAATCTGAAACAAGGGTATGACAAACGTGTGGAACAGGAACTGAACGAACAAATTTTTCAAAAACTCATTGAAAAGACAGAATTTGAACTGCCCGAATCGATGATAGAATATGAGCTCAATGGCATTATAGAAGAGGTTGAAAAAACGTTGACTTACTACAATAAGTCGATGGAAGATGAGGGGTTTACAAGGGAATCTCTTGCTGAAAAGCATCGTGAAACCGCGGAAAAAAAAGTGAGGCGTCATCTGATTTTAGATAAAATTATCGATCAGGAGGAATTGACCCTTTCGGATCAAGAATTGGACGCGGGTTTCAATGAAATGGCTCAAGCCGTTAATCAGCCTGCTGAAGCCATAAAGAGCTATTACAATCAGGACCCGAGCAATCTCGAATTTTTTAAACATACCTTACTTGAAAAACAGGCCATCAAGCTTATTATTAATAGTAGCACCGTAGAGGAAATCGAACCTGAACTGGAAAAAAATACTGAAAATTGATGCACCGGCAAAAATTTTTGCGAACGCTGTGATGCAGAGAAAAAATTGTAAAAGGAGATGATTGTGCCGTTAATACCGATGGTCATAGAACAAAGCAGCAGGGGTGAGCGAGCCTACGACATATATTCAAGGCTCCTAAAGGACAGGATAATTTTTCTGGGTACTGCCATCAATGACGAAGTCGCCAATCTTTTGATCGCACAACTGTTGTTCCTTGAATCCGAAGATCCTGATAAAGATATAAATTTTTACGTAAATTCTCCCGGCGGTGTCGTTACGGCCGGCATGGCGGTATACGATACCATGCAGTATATAAAACCGGATATCGCAACGGTGTGTATCGGGCAGGCCGCCAGCATGGGTGCGATTTTATTGACAGCCGGAACAAAAGGAAAGCGCTATTCACTTCCCAACTCAAGAATTCTGATCCATCAGCCTATGGGAGGATTTCATGGGCAGGCTTCGGATATCGAAATACAGGCCAAAGAAATCCTGCGCATGAAAGACACGCTAAACCAAATACTGGTGCGTCATACCGGCAGAGATTTAAATCAAATTCAGTTAGATACTGACCGTGACTTATTCATGACAGGGGGAGAGGCCAAAGTGTACGGCCTCATCGATCATGTCATCATAAACCGAGAAGATCTGGAGAAAATAGAAAAGACGGAGAAATAACATGTCCAAAAAAGGGGATACAAACGATAACCTTTTCTGTTCATTCTGCGGAAAGAATCAGAAAGAGGTTCAAAAATTGATTGCCGGCCCTGCAGTCTATATTTGCGACGAATGCATACATCTATGCAGCGAGATTATAGAAGAGGAACGAGAAAAAGACACCGAAGATATGGAGCGGCTCCTCATTCCCAAAGAGATCAAAGAGATGTTGGACGATTATGTCATCGAGCAGGACACGGCGAAAAAAATCCTCGCTGTTGCGGTTTACAATCACTATAAACGTCTTAGTTCTTTGTTAAAAACAGGCGATGTGGAGATCCAGAAAAGCAATATTCTTCTCATTGGACCGACCGGGTGCGGAAAAACGTTGCTGGCACAAACCCTTGCGAGATTTCTGAATGTACCCTTTACCATCGCTGACGCAACGAGCCTTACAGAAGCCGGCTATGTGGGCGAGGATGTGGAAAATATCATCCTTTCCCTGCTTCAGAATGCAGATTACGATGTAGAAAAGACCGGGCGAGGTATCGTTTACATTGACGAAATTGACAAAATTGCCCGCAAGTCCGACAACCCATCCATCACCCGGGACGTTTCGGGAGAAGGGGTCCAGCAGGCATTATTGAAAATCATTGAAGGGACCACCGCCAGTGTGCCGCCAAAAGGGGGTCGGAAGCATCCCCAACAGGATTTCGTCAAAGTGGACACTTCCAATATACTCTTTATTTGCGGCGGAACCTTTACCGGGCTCGAGCAGATCATCCAGAGACGTCTCGGCTCTAAAGTGATGGGATTTGGCGCCAAAATTATAAAAAAGGAAGAAAGAGATATCGGCGAAACCCTTAAGATGCTTCAACCCGAAGACCTGATCAAGTATGGTTTGATTCCAGAATTTCTGGGTCGTCTTCCGGTTATTGCAACCCTGGGTGAACTCAATGAGTCTGCTTTGATAAGAATTCTGAAAGAACCGAAGAATGCCCTGATCAAACAGTTCCAAAAACTGATGGAGATGGAAGGGGTGAATCTGAGGTTAACCGACAGCGCCTATGCAGCCATTGCCAGAGAAGCCATGAAACGGAAATCCGGTGCCAGGGGGCTTCGGGCCATCCTGGAGAAATGCATGATCGATATTATGTATGAAATTCCTTCCATGGAAAATGTCAAGGAATGTGTCATCGGAGAGGATACGGTGATCAATCAGGAAGATCCGATTCTCTTACTTGAACAGCCCAAAAAACAAGCGCAAGACAGGTAATTAGGAGTATAATAGATCATTATGATTAACTTGCCGAAATTCTTCAAGGAGGATGATCTTGAGGTCCCGAAGCTGGTGCTTCCGCTTCTCGCGCTGAGGGATATCGTTGTTTTCCCCCACATGGTGGCACCGCTTTTTGTAGGACGTTCAAAATCCGTGAATGCCCTTTCAGAAGCAATGAACAGCGACAAGAGGATTTTTCTTGCCACTCAAAGAAAAGCAGGGATCGACAATCCCAATGAAAAAGACATCAATCGTGTGGGAACCATTGCAAACGTGCTTCAGCTTCTGAGGCTTCCGGACGGCACGGTAAAGGCTCTGATCGAGGGTAAAACCCGAGCTTCCATCGCTCGATTCGTGAAACACAAAGACTATTTCCAGGTAGAGATAGAGCCAGTTGCCGAAACTGAAGAATCCCCTGCCGAGAGTGAAGCCCTGGTCAGGGCCATTATTAAAAGTTTCGATGAGTATGCCAAAACAAACAAGAACATTTCCAAAGATCTTGTAAAAAGCGTCGCCAGCATCTCAGATCCTTCAAAGCTGGTTTACACAGTGGCGGCACATTTCTCGTTTAAAATCCAAGATAAACAGGAATTGCTGGAAACAATCTCCTTGGAAAAACGGCTCTCTCTCCTTCTGAGCTTGATAAAGATGGAGATCGACATCTTCAAAATGGATGAACGGATAAAAAGCCGCGTCAAGGAACAGATGGAAAAAACGCAAAAACATTATTATCTAAACGAACAGATGCGGGCCATCAAGAAGGAGATCGGTTCAGAGGACGATCCCAGCGACGAGCTTTTGGAGCTTGAAAAGCGAATCAAGCGAAAAAGGATGTCCAAGGAAGCCGCAGGAAAGGTTCGGCAGGAGTTTAAAAAACTGAAGATGATGACGCCCATGTCGGCCGAAGCGACAGTGGTCCGGGGCTATATTGACTGGTTGATCAGCCTTCCCTGGTTCGAACGGAAGAAAGTTCGTCAGGATCTTGTAGAAGCCGATAAAATTCTCGAAGAAGATCATTATGGGTTGAAAAAACCAAAGGAGCGCATACTGGAATATCTGGCCGTTCAATGCCTGGTCAAAAAGATCCGGGGTCCAATACTCTGTTTCATCGGCCCGCCCGGTGTGGGAAAGACATCTTTGGCCAAATCGGTTGCCAGAGCCACAGGAAGAAAATTTGTCCGTCTTTCATTAGGCGGCGTCAGGGACGAAGCTGAAATTCGTGGGCACCGTCGCACCTACATCGGTGCAATGCCGGGTAAAATCATCCAATCCCTGAGAAAAATCGGCGTCAACAATCCGGTATTTTGTCTGGATGAAGTCGATAAAATGAGCATGGATTTCCGGGGAGATCCTTCAGCCGCCCTTTTAGAAGTGCTCGATCCCGAACAAAATTACAGCTTCAATGATCATTATCTGGATGTGGATTACGATCTTTCAGATATCCTCTTTATTACTACCGCCAACACACTGCCGGAGATTCCGCTTCCATTACAGGACCGGATGGAAATTATACGGCTTCCCGGCTATGCTGAATATGAAAAATATCATATTGCCAAAGACTTTCTCATATCCAAGCAGATTAAAATGAACGGGCTGGAAGGGAAAAATGTGCAATTTTCAAAAAATGCGATCCTCACGATCGTTCGCCGGTATACCCGGGAATCAGGGGTGAGGAATCTCGAGCGGGAGATCTCTTCGATTTGTCGTAAAATCGCACGTGAAGTTCTAAAAAATAAAAAGGCGAACTCCTTCAAGGTAACGGCCGCATCGATTCAGAAATATCTGGGTCCGCCTCGATTCAAGGAGCTTCAGATAGAGCAAGAGGACCAAGTCGGCACGGTCACCGGACTTGCCTGGACGCAGGTGGGCGGCGAATTGCTTTGCATCGAAACGCTGATCATGACCGGCAAAGGAAATCTGACCATGACCGGCAAACTTGGGGATGTAATGAAAGAGTCTGCCCAGGCAGCCGTTAGCTATGTTCGATCACGAGCCGGTATTCTTTCCATCGACCTGAAGTTTTACAAAAAAAACGATATTCACATCCATATACCCGAAGGCGCTATTCCAAAGGACGGCCCTTCTGCAGGGATTTCAATGTGCACGTCACTCGTGTCGGCTTTAACCAAACGGCCTGTTCGCCATGATATTGCAATGACCGGTGAAATTACACTCCGGGGTCGTGTTCTGACCATCGGCGGGTTAAAAGAAAAAATTCTGGCCGCCCACAGGGGCGGCGTCAAAAAGGTCATCATTCCCAAAGAAAATGAGAAGGATTTAAAGGATATCCCCGCTACAGTTTTAAAAGCAATTGAAATTGTTTTGGTGGAGCATATGGATGAAGTTCTGCCTCATGCTCTGATTCTGGAAAAGGGAGACGCGCTTTTTAAGGGACAGGATATCCCATTTGATATGATGACCGAAGACATCGATCCGGATCAGCGGTCCGCCCTGATTTGATCGTATGAAAATTTCCTTCTTGTCAGAACAGCGAAACAACGGCATAATTTAAATTCGCCGGTCAGGGGAAAAACAACATTTCCCGCAAGATTCGCTGGTTACATCGTAAAAGTCTTTTGATACGGTTGTCAATTTAGCCTTGACTTAATGTTATTTAATTGTTAGCAGTACTTTTTTTTCAAGTAAACCCTACAAGCCGTGTAAAAAATACGGGCGGGTAGCTCAGTTGGGAGAGCATCGGCCTTACAAGCCGAGGGTCACAGGTTCAAGCCCTGTTCCGCCTACCATTTTGATTGACCATTGGAAATTGAACAACCACGAATCAACTTTCAATGGTCAATTTTAAATCATCAATACCATTGGAGGCGCAGCTCAGATTGGTTAGAGCGTCCCGTCTGACACGACGGGAAGACCGCAAGTTCAAGTCATATTCCGCCTAACCTTTCGCTTGACTATTGAGGATTGTATCAATTAAAATAATTCTCAATAGGTAAGTTTAGTTTGTCAATTCAATCGGGGGTGTAGCTCAGATTGGTTAGAGCGCCGGCCTGTCAAGCCGGAGGTCGCGAGTTCAAGTCTCGTCACTCCCGCCATAATAATATCAATGGCTTAGAGTAAATATCTAAGCCTTTTTTATTTGGCTAAAAATATCATACCCCACACTATACCCAACAAGCCTGATA
>JAQBBE010000277.1:0-9700 GCA_032126435.1 Desulfobacterales bacterium
ATGAACGGGGCGGTTCTGCCGATTATGGCCGGGTACATCGTCGCCGCCGAAGAGCAGGGTGTAAAGCAGGATCAGCTGGGCGGAACCATTCAGAACGACATTTTAAAGGAATACCTGACCCGAAACACCTACATCTATCCACCTGAACCGTCCATGCGGATCGTATCTGATATTATCGGATACTGCTCAAATCACATGCCCAAATATAATACAGTGAGCATCAGCGGTTATCACATGATGGAAGCCGGGGCCGACTCTGTTCTTCAAACGGCATTTACGCTTGCCGACGGGCTCGAATATGTCAAAGCAGCGCTGGCCGCGGGACTGGACATCGATGCATTTGCGCCGAGGCTTTCGTTTTTCTTTGGGGTTGGGATGAATTTTTTCATGGAAATTGCTATGTTGAGAGCTGCCCGTTTTTTGTGGCACGAAATCATGAGCCGGTTTAACCCTAAAAACTCCAAATCGCTCATGTTGCGAACCCATGTCCAGACATCAGGGTGGAGCCTGACCGCCCAAGACCCGTATAACAATATCATTCGAACCACCCTGGAGGCGCTGGCCGCAGCGTTGGGCGGAACCCAGTCTCTGCATACCAATTCCTTTGATGAGGCGGTGGGTCTTCCCACCGATTTTTCAGCCAGAATTGCCAGAAATACCCAGATTGTCATTCAGGAAGAGTCTCAAATTTGTCACGTTATCGATCCATTGGGCGGTTCTTATTATGTTGAGGCATTGACCGATGGAATCATTAAAGCCGCCAGAAAAATTATCGAAGAAGTCGAGGAAATTGGCGGAATGGCCAAAGCCATTGAAACCGGCATGCCGAAGATGCGAATAGAAGAAGCGGCAGCCAGAAAACAGGCCCGCATCGACCAGGGGAAAGATGTCATTGTGGGTGTCAACAAATATCAAATAGAAGAAGAACCGCTGAAAAATATTCTCGAGGTTTCAGAGGCTGTCCGCCACGCACAGGTCGCAAGATTAAAAAACATTAAGGTAAAAAGGGATGATAATGAAGTTCGAAGGGCTTTAGAGGCGATCACCCGTGCCGCCGATTCCGGGGGGAATCTCTTGGAAGCCTGTATTCCCGCTGTAAGGGCACGGGCGACTGTCGGCGAAATTTCAGATGCAATGGAAAAGGTCTTCAACCGGTTCGTGGCCACAACCCAGTGTATATCCGGAGCATATGCCGAAGAATATTCCGACAGCGAAATATTTGCGGCGATACGTAAAAGAGCAGATGAATTTCAGGAAAAGAACGGACGAAGACCGCGGATATTGGTAACCAAGATGGGACAGGACGGTCATGACCGAGGGATAAAGGTAATTGCCACGGCATTCGCTGATCTCGGGTTTGACGTGGACATTGGCCCCATGTTCCAGACACCGGAAGAAGCAGCCCAGATGGCTGTTGAGAACGATGTGCATGTTGTGGGCGTGTCGAGTCTTGCCGCAGGGCACAAGACCCTGGTACCTCAGCTGATCGAATTTCTCAAAGAAAAAGGCGGTGAAGAAATTAATGTGGTTGTAGGAGGCGTCATTCCCCCGGCGGATTACGACTTCCTATATCAAGCCGGAGTAAAGGGAATATTCGGGCCTGGAACCGTCGTCACCGATTCGGCAAACAAGGTTTTGAATGTTCTTGCGCACAAAAAATGATATCCGATGATCCCCAATTTTATGTCCAAGGGGTGCTGAAGTGCGAACGGCGCGTGCTTGCAAAGACCATTACCTTGATTGAAAGTTCTCTTTCTGCGCATCAAGACCTGGCTCGGACGATTATCGATCTGCTGCTTCCATACACCGGCAAGGCGATACGCCTTGGGATTACGGGCGTGCCGGGGGTAGGTAAAAGCACGTTCATCGAAAGCCTCGGCACCATGCTTGTAAAAAAGGGGCATCGCGTGGCAGTGCTCGCTGTCGATCCCAGCAGTAAAAGGAGCGGCGGGAGTGTGCTCGCAGATAAAACACGCATGGAGAAGCTGTCGATTGATAGAAATGCATTTATCCGGCCGTCTCCTTCGGGGGGAACGTTGGGGGGTGTTGCAAGAAAAACCCGGGAGACAATGATTGTTTGTGAAGCCGCCGGGTTTGATGTGATGATTGTTGAAACCGTGGGTGTCGGCCAGTCTGAAACCACCGTCGCCTCCATGGTCGATTTTTTTCTGCTGCTGATGATTTCAGGCGCCGGCGATGAACTGCAAGGCATAAAAAAAGGCGTTCTTGAACTGGCGGATGCCGTTGCCGTTAACAAAGCAGACGGCGACAATGTTGAAAGGGCAGAGATGGCTAGAAAACAGTATGAAACATCGCTTCATTTTTTAGCACCTTCTTCGCCCAATTGGACACCGCCGGTGTTCACCTGCAGCGCCATAGAAATGACCGGCATCGATGAAATTTGGGAGTCCGTGTTGGCGCATCACAAAAGACTTACGCTTACCGGAGAGCTGCAGGCCAACCGAAAAAAACAGGCAGTGGACTGGATGTGGTCCCTTGTAAAAGAAGGGTTGAAAGAACGTTTTTATCAAAATCCAGAAGTAAAAAAGTTGCTTCCAGAGATTATAAAGGAAGTAGAGAGTGGTAAGACTGCATCCACATTGGCTGCAGCCCGCTTGCTTTTTTTTGCTTGACAATAACCCTTCTGTTTAGAATCAAAAGAGATGGTATAATCAAGGAAAGGAGGATTGCAAAATGGCAGTTAAAATAATCATTAAACGAATTGTTCCCCAAAACAAGGCTGAAGCCTTAAAGCCTCTTCTTCAGAAACTAAGAAATCTGGCCATGCAACAACCCGGTTACATTTCAGGGGAAACCTTCAAGAGAATCGACCGTCCCGGGGAGAGCCTGGTGGTCAGCACCTGGCAGTCCATGGACGACTGGAGGAAATGGGTGCTTGCCGATGAGAGACAGGGAACCCAGGCGAAAATTGACCATTTGCTCGGAGAGAAAACCGACTATGAGATCTATATGTATGATTAAACGGCGAAATTTTGAATAAATCTACCGGTTGCTTAGCAGAACCTTATTATCAAAAAGGCAGACCATTGCAATCCCCTATTTGATTTTTTAGAAGCGGTGGTTTATTGACCGGATGCCGAATGTTGCATCGGACCACCTAAAGGTCAATATCAAAAGATGAAAGGAATTTGGTAATGGGTATTATTGAAGATAAAATTAAGGATCTAAAAGAACGGGAAGCGAAAATCCTGCAGATGGGCGGCGAAAAAGCGGTTGCCAAACAGAAAGAGCAGGGGAAGCTCACCGCCCGGGAGAGACTGGACATCTTTTTTGATTCAGGCACATTTCGGGAAATCGATATGTTTGTAAGTCACCGATGTGTAAATTTTGGCATGGAAAAGATTGATATTCCGTCCGACGGGGTGATAACCGGCCATGGTCTTGTGGACGGACGGCCGATTTTTGCCTTTGCCCAGGATTTTACGTCCAGGGCCGGCAGTTTGGGCGAAATGCACTCAAAAAAGATTTGCAAGATTATGGATATGGCGCTCAAGGCCGGGGTTCCGTTTGTGGGCATGAATGATTCCGGTGGGGCCAGGATCCAGGAAGGTGTTGATTCCCTTTCCGGATACGGCCAGATTTTTTATCGAAATTCCATGGCTTCGGGTGTTATTCCCCAGATTTCAGCGATTATGGGGCCGACAGCCGGGGGAGCGGTCTATTCGCCGGCCATGACGGACTGGGTTTTTATGGTTAAAAATACCAGCTATATGTTTATTACCGGACCGGATGTTATAAAATCCGTAACCGGTGAGAAAATCACCTTTGAGGAACTCGGCGGTGCCATGGCCCACAACGAAAAAAGCGGCGTGGCGCATTTTGCTTGCGAAAGCGATGAGGACGCCATCAATCGGATCAAAAAGCTTCTCTCTTATCTGCCCTCAAACAACATGGAAGATCCGCCCATGGTCGATACCGGTGACAATCCCCGGCGCACCGATCCGGCATTAGACACCATTATTCCGGACAATCCCAGCCAATCTTATGATATGAAGGATATCATCCGTTTAATTGTGGACAATGGTGATTTTTTCGAGCCCCATGAGTACTTTGCCCAGAATATCATCGTCTGCCTGGCGCGGCTGAACGGGAGAAGTGTCGGGATTATCGCCAATCAGCCTCAGGTTCTGGCCGGATGTCTGGATATCAATGCTTCGGACAAGGCCACCCGTTTTATCCGTTTTTGTGATGCCTTTAATATTCCGATGCTGACCATAGCGGATGTCCCCGGGTACCTTCCCGGGAGTCAGCAGGAGTGGGGTGGAATTATTCGCCACGGCGCAAAGCTTCTCTGGTGCTATTCAGAGGCGACCGTTCCTAAAATACTTCTGGTAACCCGTAAAGATTACGGGGGATCCTATCTTGCCATGTGTTCTAAAGATTTAGGTGCTGACATGGCATTTGCCTGGCCCAGTTCAGAGATAGCGGTAATGGGCGCTGGAGGGGCGTGCAATGTCATTCATCGGAGGGCAATCAAAGGCGCCGATGATCCCGAGGCAAAGCGCAAGGAGCTGATCAGTGAATACGAGGAACTCTTTTCAAATCCATACTGTGCTGCCAGCCGGGGTTTTGTCGATGCTGTGATCGTTCCGAGTGAGACAAGGCCGCGCCTGATCGATGCGTTGGAGATCATGTGCAGCAAAAGGGAGACCCTCCCGCCGAAGAAACATGGGAATATACCGATGTAATTTAATATTTAATATTGAAGATGGACGATTTTGATTTTGGGAACATGTCTTCAAATATTCAATTTTTAATGTTAAATCGTCAATTTTAAGTGGTGAAACGATGGAAAACAATAAGAAAGTAGCAGCTGCAATCGCTGGAGTGATGAATTACATCACAACGGAAGAAGAAGCGATCTGTATTCAGTCTATGGCCGCGCCTGGGGTTAAGCCGGCTCCGGTTCCATCTGCTGTCGCACCGGTGAGACTTTGGGGTGCAAGCGGCCGACAGGCCCAGATGCAGATGCGTAATTTGATGCAGATGAGAACCTTTAAATAAGATCGCTTCACGATTTTATATAAAGTGGTGTTGCGGCGTTTTAATAGGAATAAAAAAAATATTTATAAGAGGAGAACCTTAAAATGAGTGATCACAACCAGGTGAAAATAACGACCATGGATTACAGCAAGGACAGGCCGGCGGCTGAAAATCCCGTTAAGATACAGGACCTGACCCTGCGCGACGGCCATCAGTCTCTGTTTGCCACCCGGGGGCGGACCGAAGATATGATTCCGGTTGCCGAAAAAATGGACGAGGTCGGGTTTTGGGCCGTAGAAACATGGGGCGGCGCCACCTTTGATACCATGCACCGGTTTTTAAATGAGGATCCATGGGAAAGGCTCCGGACATTAAAACGGTACATGACCAAGACGCCCTTTTCCATGCTTTTAAGAGCACAAAACCTTGTAGGCTACAGAAATTATGCCGATGATCTTGCCCGGGCATTTGTGGAGCGGACATGTGAAAACGGCCTGGATATATTCAGGACATTTGATGCCCTGAACGACTATCGTAACTTCGAAACGGTGGTCCGGGTTATCAAGGAATGCGGTAAACATTTCCAGGGCTGTATCTGCTATAGCATGACCGAGCCTCGGCTGGGCGGAGACGTGTATAACATTGATTACTATGTCAACAAGGCCAAGGACCTGGAGGCCATGGGTGCCGACAGCATCTGTCTCAAGGACATGGCGGGTCTGATTGCGCCTTATGATGCTTACGAGATTATCAAGGCCTTAAAGGCGACAGTGAAACCGCCCATTCATCTTCACAGCCATTTTACTTCCGGGATGTCTCCCATGAGCCATTTGAAGGCCATCGAGGCCGGCGTCGATATCATCGACACCTGCATGTCGCCGTATGCCTATCGGACATCTCATGCAGCTGTAGAACCGCTGGTGATGACACTTCTGGGAACCAACCGCGACACAGGATTCGATATCAAACAACTGGCGGAAATCAACGAAATTCTGGAAAAGAAGGTGATGCCCAAATACAAGCATCTGCTGGACGATTCCAAGGTATCCATCATCGATATCAGCGTGCTGTTGCACCAGACGCCGGGCGGGATGCTTTCGAACCTGGTGAACCAGTTAAGGGAAATGGACGCTTTGCACAAGATCGATGAGGTTTACAAGGAACTTCCGAGAGTCAGAAAAGAACTGGGGCAAATTCCTCTGGTAACGCCCACCAGTCAGATCGTCGGGATACAGACCGTCAACAACGTTCTTTTTGACGATGAAAATGAGCGATATAAGATGATTACCGGTCAGGTCAAAGATCTGTGCTTTGGTTTATACGGCAAGACCGCCGTACCCATAGATCCTGAGGTTCAAAAGAAAGCACTCAAGGGCTATGAAAGGGGAGAAGAACCGGTTACCTGCAGGCCGGCCGAGATTTTAGAGCCTGAACTCGAACAGGCCAAAAAAGATACCGAGGATCTGGCCCAGGATTTGGACGATGTTGTTTTGTATGCCATTTTTCCGGTTACAGGGAAACGGTTTCTGAAGTGGAAATACGGCAAGGAAAATCCGCCTCCGGAAGTCAGGCCCCGGACTCTGGAACAGATCAAAGAAGAAGAAGAGCTGGTTAAACTGGCAAAACTCGGTCGGCTGGTTAAAAAAGTTGAAAAGAAAGGCCCGCCCAAGACCGATGCTCTCCGGACATTCAACGTGTTCGTGGATGAAGAATACTTTGAAGTCGGTGTGGAAGAACCCGGTGGATCGCCGATTATCAGTTATGTCCAGCAAATGCCGGCCGGAGTTCCGGTTTCAGCGCCTGCACCTGTCTCGGTTTCAGCGCCGGCACCGGCGCCACCCAAACCGGCGCCACCCAAACCGGCAGCACCGGCACCGGCGCCACCCAAACCGGCAGCGCCTTCGGCTCCCGCACCTGCGGACGTTGGAGGCACACCCCTGAAAGCGCCGATGCCCGGAATGATCGTTAAATATTCAAAGCAGGTGGGAGATGCGGTCAGCAAAGGGGATACGGTGGTCATCCTTGAGGCCATGAAGATGGAAAATGCCCTTCAGGCACCTGCGAACGGGACCATCAAGGCGATTAATTATTCCAGCGGAGATTCCGTAGCCAAGGATGATGTGCTGTGTGTCATTGGCTGAAACAATTGAATATTGAAGATTGAATGATGCTAAGCTGGTAAAAGCAAAAATTTTTACTTTGTCATTATTCAATCGTCGATTTTGAAATAGGAGGTTCAGGATCATGAAGATCCACGAATATCAGGCAAAAGAGTTGTTCAAAAAATACAACATCCCCATTCCGGAGGGCGGTGTGGCGTTCAAACCGGAAGAAGCCCACGGGGTCGCCAAAAACCTGGGCCGATTTCCGGTCGTTGTAAAAGCCCAGATCCATGCCGGCGGCCGGGGTAAAGGCGGCGGTGTTAAACTTGCAGGGTCCATGGATGAAGTTGGGAGCATCGCCGGCGATATCGTCGGAATGAACCTGGTTACACACCAGACCGGTCCTGAAGGGAGGAAAGTCAGAAAAGTGCTCGTGGAGCAGGGACTGAATATTTCGAAGGAACTCTATCTGAGTATTATTCCGGACAGAGCAACCGCAAAGGTCGTTGTCATGGCCAGCGAGGCCGGTGGAATGGATATCGAAGCGGTGGCTGCGACAACTCCTGAAAAGATCATCAAGGTGTACATCGATCCCCTGATGGGTATCCAGCCCTATCACTGCCGTCAAGTGGCCTTCGGTCTGAAACTGTCCCCTAACGTAATGAAGCCGTTTGTTTCAATGCTAACAAATCTTTACCGGCTGTTTATCGATTACGACTGCTCGCTGGTAGAGATAAATCCCCTTGTGCTGACGGCAGAGGAGACGGTGATTGCTTTGGATGCTAAAGTCGATTTTGACGACAATGCCCTGTATCGCCATAAGGATATCCTTGATTACCGTGATATTGACGAAGAAGACCCTCTGGAGGTTGAAGCCTCCAAGTTCAATCTCAACTACATCAAACTGGATGGCAACGTGGGGAATATGGTGAACGGCGCAGGTCTGGCAATGGCGACCATGGATATCATCAAGCTTGCCGGCGCCGAGCCGGCAAACTTCCTCGATGTGGGTGGCGGTGCCAGTGCCGAGATGGTCGAGAACGGTTTCAGAATCATGCTCGGTGATAAAAACGTCAAAGGGATACTGATCAACATTTTTGGTGGAATACTGCGCTGTGATGTGTTGGCTGAAGGTGTGGTCAAGGCGGCGGAAAAAATAGGCATCGATGTCCCTGTGGTGGTTCGGATGGAAGGGACGAATGTGGAAGAAGGGCGAAAAATTCTGGCGGATTCCGGTCTGAGCTTTATTACTGCCACCGACATGAAGGACGCGGCAGAGAAGGTCGCCCAGTTTGTTGCGGATAAGTAAAAAACCTGGCTCAGGAACCGCCCCAGAAAGGCTTTGCCCCGGAGGGAGGACCAGGCTTTAATTATCCCCAGAGGGGATTTGCTTTGTTGGAAGTTCAGTGGCTTATTGAAATCCCAAACATCAAATCCCAAACATCAAACAAATCCCAATTCAGCCGTCGTAGCCAAATGGCTACTATGGCGAAGTTGGCTGACTAAAATTCGAAAATCCAAACAATGTTTCGTTTCGAAAGGTTTTTGGTCATTGAATATTGGAATTTGAGACCTGCCCGCTCGTGCCTTGTGTGGCAGGCGGGTTTATTTGTAATTTGGTGCTTGGAATTTGTATTTTTAGACACAAAACTCCAAGGCAGAGCCATCTATCTCTGACCTGAGCTGGAGGGCCAGGTTTTCAATGTAAAAATAAAAATCGAGGAATGAAGAATGAGCATATTCATTGACAATAATACGCGCTTGTTGGTTCAGGGAATCACGGGCAAGGAGGGGCAGTTTCACGCACGTCAGTGTATTGCATACGGCACAAATGTGGTTGCCGGTGTAACACCGGGCAAGGGTGGCCAGAAAATGGACGATGTGCCGGTATTTAATACCGTTAGAGAGGCTGTCGAACACACCGGGGCCAATTGCAGCATGATTTTTGTTCCCCCGGCATTTGCTGCCGATGCCATCATGGAGGCGACAGACGCATGTGTTGAACTGATCGTTGCCATAACCGAAGGCATCCCGGTTATGGACATGATGAAAGTTAAAAATTACATGGAGGGTTCGGGGTCCCGACTCATCGGTCCCAATTGTCCGGGAATCATTACGCCGGGTCAGTGCAAGGTCGGGATCATGCCCGGACCGATCCATACGCCGGGCGGACCCATAGGCGTTGTTTCCAGATCCGGAACACTGACGTACGAGGTGGTGCACCAGTTAACTTCTAAGGGCATCGGGCAGACCACCTGTATCGGTATCGGCGGCGATCCGGTCAACGGCACGAATTTCATCGACTGTCTGGATGCATTTGAAAAAGATTCCGAGACCACAGGGATCGTTATGGTCGGAGAGATCGGCGGAACTGCCGAAGAGGAAGCATCTGAATTTATTACACAGCATGTCACAAAACCTGTGGTCGGATTTATTGCCGGTCTGACTGCACCTCCCGGAAGACGCATGGGCCATGCCGGCGCCATCGTCAGTGGCGGCAGCGGAACCGCTCAGGGGAAAATTGATGCAATGAAGTCGGCGGGAATTCATGTCTGTGAGAATCTCGGCACCTTTGGGGAGTTGTGTGCAGAGGT
>JAQBBE010000278.1:0-3128 GCA_032126435.1 Desulfobacterales bacterium
GCCTCAATTACGGCCTGAGGACCATGTTTATACTCGTGGGCTTCTTCGGCCAGGCGGTGGGGATGGCATCGTTTCCGTTTATGGCGCGTCTGGCGGCAGAGAATAAAATCGGTGAAATGAACCGGCTGCTGAACGATGCCCTGCGATATCTGGCGCTGGTGGTTCCGCTTTCCGTTTTGATTATAGCCCTCAGACAGGAAACGGTGGTCATCTTGTTTCAGCGGGGCCGGTTTGATGCCGCCGCAACGGCATTAACGTCCCAGGTGCTGTTTTTTTTGATGATCGGCGCTTTCGCCTTTGCTGCTCAGACCCTTGTGGTTCGGGGATATTATGCCGTGCAGAACACACTCTTCCCCGCATTGTACGGAACCGCGGCGGTGCTTCTGAGTATTCCCGTTTACACGGTTGGAATGCTGAAGATGGGTGCCAGAGGGGTGGCCCTGGCGATTTCACTTTCAGCCATTTTCCAGGTCGCCTTGCTATACGTTCTTTGGAACAAAAAGAGTGAAAACAAGGATAGTCTCAGGGTGTATCGGTTTTATCTGCAAACGATCCTGTTGAGCCTACCGTTGGGCCTGTTTCTGGAATTTTTCAAGGGAACCGTCCTGTCGGGATTCGATTCGGCCACGTTTGGCGGAAGCCTCGCGGTTTCAATTCTGACCGCCCTGGTGTTTGTTGTCATCCTTATGTCGGCGGGATACGTTCTGGGCATAGCGGAGATCAAGGCGTTGTGGCGGGGCATTTTGGAAAAGATCAAAAAATATGCCGGGAAATGATCGGTTTATTTAATCTAAGGATTCAAGGGTTCGAGGGTCCAAAATTTAAATCGTCGGTATTCGACTATCCCTGGCAGATATCGGCCAGACGCTGGTCGTAGAGCATCCCGACACCGTACTCGCTGCGCCGCATGAATTTTTCCTTGGCGGGTCCGGCAATCTGCATCTCCGGGTGCTTCTTCTGGACGTCCAGAGCGACCTTCATCTCCTTGGTGCATCCGGTGCTGAATGTGGCGTCCTTTCCGACCCACTCCGGCGGGACCTTGCTCTTAATCATCCGGAAGGCCTGAACGATGTCCTCATAGGTCTGAAATCGCCAGATGTCGATGAATCCGCTTCGCTGGACAATCTCCCACATGTACATCAAATCATCCGCATCCATTCCCTTCTCGAAATACTCAGAAGGGTTGATGATAAATGTCATGGCATATTCCCGTCTCAGGTGATCGACAAAGACCGACATGATTTTTTTGGCCGTCTGGAGTCTTCCGGGAATCGATCCGATGATGCCGCTGTAGAACATCACCGTCATGCCTTTCTGTTTGGCGGCGCGCATCTGCTCAATAATCGCCTTGGCCTTTTCTTCCAGATTTTTGTATGTGTATTTGATTACTTCCGGGTGCCTTGATTTAAAGCTGACCATGACCGCATCGTCCGATCCGGCCGCAATGTTAAAAATATTCTGGGTGAACTGAAAGTGGCTCCCAAAAAATCGTCGCTTCTGGTCCGGCCCCCGGGAAATAACGCCGTCGACCTCTTTGAAAAGACGGGCAAAGGTCGTGGAGGCCAGGAGCAGGTTGATATTTTCCCGGGTGCCGTCGGAAATAACGATAATATTGTAGTCGCTTCGAAGAATATCAACGAGCTCATTTTTCCCAAGACTCCTTTCCCGGATAAAATAGGTTTTCTCGAGTTGACTGTTCAGAGTTTCGTCGCTGTGGGCGTCGTCGAAGTCGACCTTGGTATACACCGGCCCTTCCTTAAAGCAAAGGATGATCTTGTGACCCAGACGGGCAAGGAGCCGAATGATGACCAGGTCGACCATAATTTCTCCGGATTCGTCGCCCAGCCACAGAATTTTTTTCGGGACCAGACCGGGATTTTCAATGGATTCTTTTCCACGAATACCCAAAAAATCGAACAGGGCATGGGCGCCGTCGCCGGTCACCGGGCGCTTTAAAATGCGACAATAGTCTGATTCGGTTAGCCTGACAGAGTTGTCGTCGATCCAGAGCGACGTTTCCACCGTCAAAGCGAGAAGCCGTTTCAGTTCGATGAAACGGAGAATTTCCCGAGTTTCGGTCAGCGATCGATGCGTGTTACCGAGTTCTTCGGTTTCTAACTTGTTCAGAGCTTTTCTACAGGCCGTCGAACCCAGGGCGCCGGCGGCCCGAAGGTTTCGCATCCCCTTTTCGCAGAAATAGGGATCTTCGATTTGGGTTCGGTTTAGAAATATCTTGATCAAACGCTTTTCCAGTCGCGACGGAATCATAATTTCATCACGCGTTTCATGTTCGAACTTGATTCGGATCAGGGCGTCAAGATAGTCCCTTTCCCACGGATCATCGATCAGCCGATGAATCAGGTTCAGAACCCGGTCCAGCACTTCGGCATATTTGCTTTGGAGAAAATCGGACTGATTTCGATTCATGATGGCGTTAAACATCCGATCGGAACATGGATAGTATCGATCTTCATTTTCGGTGTAGACCATGAACCGAACCTGATCGGGAGTTGCCACGTTTTCGGGATAAGCGAAATAGTCCATGTGATTTTCAATGAAAAAGGCCGTATACCATGCATCTGCTTGGGGGCTCACATTGGGCACGTAGGGCTGGGCGCCGTCGGCCGGTGCGAATGTCTGCTTGCTTTTACGGGTTTCGTTCATGGCTCAGTCCTCTGTTCGGTGTGTTGAGATTGAGCATAAAATATTTAAATAAATTCAAAAGATTACATACATAATTTCCCCGGAACGGTCAAGGAAATAATAGGAACTGAAATCTGTATAGTGCTATCAGAATGGGAACGGCCGATTTCCATCTTTCGCTGTGGGTTCAGCTATGTTTGCCAGGCACGCGGATGGCTGCCGGATCCCATAGGAGGGTTGCTCTGGTTCGGACCTGACGAGCCGATGAGCACCATCTATGTTCCGTTCTATGTCGGCGTTACACGCATTGCAGCACCCTATTATACCGTAGACACCACAGCTTTCAGTCAGGATAGCGCCTGGTGGGCTTTCAACTTCGTAGCAAATTGGGCCGGCTTGAAATACAGCTATATGATCAAAGATATTCAGCAAAAACAGGATGAAATCGAACTTGCCCAAATCAATATGATCAAGGAAATGGACGA
>JAQBBE010000279.1:0-4940 GCA_032126435.1 Desulfobacterales bacterium
TGCAACTACTTTATACCTAAAAAAGTCAGGTTTGGAATGATGCGTTGGCCAGCCAAAATATACTTACAAGTCGCACCAGGGCGGGCTTTAGGCACTTCAAACTTTAGTTCATTTTAGGCACTTTTCTGATTTTCCATATTACGAGAGAACAGTCCGTCTTTTTTCAATCTGATTTAGATATAGATACAACACAATCCCGCCGGCCACCATCACGCCGCACAGCAGCTGACCCATGGAAAAGGACAAAAATATAAAACCGATATGGGCGTCGGGCTGCCGAAAATATTCGATGAAAAACCTTACGATTCCATAACCGATGAGGTAAAAGGCGAGCATTGCCCCACGGGGTTTTTGCACCTTTCGAAGATTCCACAAAACAATGAAAAGGAAAATACCTTCGAAAAAGGCTTCGTAAAGCTGCGAAGGGTGTCTGAGATTCGATCCGGGCGCAAGGGGAAAATACATGCCGATGGGTGCCGATGTTATCCGGCCGTATAATTCACCGTTTATAAAATTTCCGAGACGACCGAATGTATAACCCAGGGGGACGACCGGTGCGAACAAATCCGCCATATCCCAAAAATTCAAACCGGCTTTGCGGGTATAAATCCAGGCTGAAACAAGAATACCGATAAGTCCCCCGTGAAAAGACATTCCGGAAATGCCGGTAATGGTAATACCGTTTGAAAAACTGAAGGGGAGAAATATTTCAAGGGGGTTTCTGAGATAGTAAGACAGGTTGTAAAACAAAACGTATCCGAGGCGTGCTCCGGCAATAAGACCGATGATCATGTACATCATCAGGTTTTGCATCTCTTCTGCGGATACAGTGAATTCTTTTTCGCGTTTTATGCGATAGAGCACCAGCATGTAACTGATCAGAAAAGCGACGAGATACATCAGTCCGTAGTACTGGAGCCTGAACCCTCCGATTTCAAAGATAACAGGGTTCATTTTTCCGGGCACATGCTGCCACCAGATAAGGAAGTCGTTCATGAGTTTAGGAGCATCAGCATAATTTATCTAATTTAACACCTGGCCGGCTATAGGTCGAGAAAGTGCCTAAAATGCCTAAAGTGATCTAAAATGCCTAAAATTGACGAACCCGAAAAAAGTCTTTTGTGAGCGACATTTGAGCATTTAGGGATTCAGCGTTTCAAGCGATGAGGCATCTTGAAAGCCAAATGGAATGTTGGAATAATGGAATGGTGGGAAATAAAAAGGGCAAGTTTACCCATTATTCCACCATTCCATTATTCCATAGATCTTACTTTGTTATCTTTATTACCAGAAATCCACGATTCATTCGTCGTACAAACAGGTTGACGGCTTCACCCGTCTCGACTTTGCTGATCGCTTTATCAAGATCTTTCACCGAAGTGATGCCCTGGTGATTGACCTCTTTGATAATGTCGTGGACCTTTAATCCTGATTCTGCGGCCTTGCTGTCCGAATCAATACCCACCACGATGACACCGTTGGTGTCCTCTAGCTTGAAGCGACGCGCTGTTTCAGGTGTAATATCCGCAACCCGAATTCCAAGTTCCGCCTGCTTTTCTTTGGGGGCACTTTCCCTGGAGATTTTGGTCTCTTCTCTTTTGGCAATTTTTATTTCAAATGTCCGGCTTTTTCCATCTCGCAGCACTTTTATTTTAACCGTATCACCGATACCGGTATCTGCGATCAGGCCGGTGAGGTCTCGGGCGCTGTCGATGTTCTCTCCGTTTACGGACAATATGACGTCTTTGGGTTTGATTCCTGCCGAATCGGCAGGATCACCCGGGAATACTTCTGTTACCAAAACGCCTTTTTTTTCTTTTATACCGTAGTATTCTGCGACTTCCTCACTGATGTCCTGAATGCCGACGCCTAGCCACCCCCGGGTAACCTCCCCGCTTCTTTTAAGCTGAGCAATAATATTTTTGGCAAGGTTTACCGGAATGGCAAATCCGATTCCCTGTCCACCGGCGACAATGGCTGTGTTTATTCCAACAACCTTTCCCTCCATATCGATCAACGGACCGCCGCTGTTTCCAGGATTGATGGAAGCATCGGTCTGTATAAAATCATCATAAGGCCCTGATCCGATGACACGACCCTTTGCGCTGACGATCCCTGCCGTAACGGTTTGCTCCAGGCCAAAGGGATTTCCGATGGCCACCACCCACTGGCCGACTTTAAGGGTATCGGAATCTCCGAAATTCAAAACCCGAAGGTCATTTTTCGTCTCGATTTTGATCAGTGCCAGATCTGTGTTTTTATCACGCCCTACAATTGTAGCGTCGAACTCTTTTTCGTCATTTAAAATGACCACAATCTTGTCTGCGTTATCAATAACGTGATTGTTGGTTACGATATAGCCGTCTTTATCGATAATGAACCCGGAACCCAGGCTCCGCTGTTTAAAGTCCCGGTTCTGGTCTTCATCCAAAAATCGGTCAAAAAAGTCCCGCATGGGGTCGTCCTCTCCAAAAGGGCCTTTTTTAAAGTGACGAAATACACGGCCGCCGCCTTTGATGGTCTTGACGGTCCGGATATTGACCACCGCCGGGCTGGCCTCTTCAGCCAGGTTAGAGAAACTTTCAGGCGGCAGAAAGGTGGTGCTGAATTTTGCCGCGATACCTGAAGCCGGGAAAAAACCTGAAAACGCAAGAATCATGGCGGCCAGGAGCGTCACGAAGATGAAGGTTTTTCTCTCTGGAACGAATTGTTTGATTGCAATAAATTTCATTAATAGACTCCCTTTATGTTTATTGACCTTCTAATCCGGCAAATCCGAAAGAAAAAATATAATAGTTCAGCCACAAAGACACTAAGCCACAAAGAATTTATTTAAAAATTATTTTTCTTTGTGCCTTCGTGACTTAGTGGCAGCTATAAAAAGGTTTGCCATAAAAAAAGCAACGCGTAAAACCATAACAGTCATCCTGAATGCCTAAAAGGATGTTGGTAAGTTAATTATAGATTCGAGAAAAGCAATCTTTATGCCACAATAAAATTGTTGAAATACTATCGAATCATAATTCTCTGAATACATTGATTGAACGCTTATTTTTCCTATATTGATCGTTCAAATTATTATTTTCTCCGGTTCAACCAGTATGGATAAAAAATATCCAGTTTTATTGTTTTGACCCGAACATGTGTATAAAAACTATCCATCCAATGAGATTTTCAGAACGGACTATTTTCGAGATTGTTTTAGCCTGATTTTTACTGAATTTGCATGTGCGCCAAGACCTTCGATTTCAGCAAGGCGAATAACATCCCTGGCTTCACGCTCAAAGGCCGCTCTGGAATAACGGATAAGACTGGTTTTTTTAACAAAAGTATCCACTGAAAGGGCGGAAGAGAATCTAGCCGTGCCGGCAGTGGGGAGTACGTGATTGGGGCCTGCCATATAATCGCCCATAGGTTCTGGAGTATAGTTTCCCAAAAACACGGCGCCTGCATTACGGATCTGTCCCACGCGGGTCAGAGGATCTCTGATCTGAAGCTCGAGGTGCTCGGGCGCAATTCGGTTTGAGAGTTCAATCGCAGCATCGAGATCAGACACAACTATTATGGCGCCGAATCTGGTGAGGGATTGTTCGACAATCTCTTTGCGCGAAAGATTTTTTAACTGTTCATTCACGGCAAGGGCAACCGAATTTGCGGTATCCATGGAATCCGTAACCAGGATTGCAGAGGCTAACGGGTCGTGCTCTGCCTGTGAAAGAAGATCCGCTGCAGAAAATTCCGGAATTGCCGTATCGTCGGCAATAATCAGAATTTCACTCGGTCCTGCGATCATATCGATGCCTACGGTTCCTGACACAATCTTTTTGGCAATGGTGACATAGATGTTTCCAGGACCGACGATAACGTCGACTTTTGGGATGGTCTCGGTACCATACGCCAGGGCAGCAATGGCCCAGGCGCTGCCCACCTTGTACACCGCATCCACACCGACCTTTTTCGCCGCAACCAGAAGATGGGGGTTTACAGCGCCGTTTTTGGTCGGCGGTGTTACCATGGCGATATGCTTTACGCCGGCTATTTTTGCAGGGATAACGCCCATCAGGACCGAAGAGACCAGCGGCGTCTTACCCCCTTTTCCTCCCGGGACGTAAATTCCTGCAGCATCCACGGGGTTTACCATCTGACCCAGAAAGGCCCCGGGTCTTTTGATGTTAATCCATGATTTGTCGAGTTGCTGTTGATGAAAGGATTCAATTTGAGTAATGGCTCGATTCAAGGCACGTACAAAAGAGCGGTCTACGCACTTTGGCGCATCGTCGAACTCCCGGCGGGATACCTTCATCAAAGCAACGGTCAACTCCGGAGCGTCAAACCGGTTGGTATATTTAATGAGCGCCCTGTCGCCATTCTTTCGGACATCCTCAAGAATACGGGTGACCAAAGAAACGTCTTTCTTTTTGAAGGCAATGCCGCGGTTTACAATGGATGTAATCTTTTTTTCTGCTGATTTTGAAGGATAACGATATATTTTCATGACAATTACCTTAAACGATGATTTAACGTCTCGGAAATTCTACAACTTATTGAAAAAATAGGACTTTTTCGAGGCTTGAACGCTTGCCTCAAAAATGGAATAATGGAAGAGTGGAATACTGGAAGATTGGTTTTTAAAAGGATATTAGCCATTTTAATTTTATCGTCAACACAAATTTTACCATTAACCCAATATAGCATTATGCCAGAACCCATTATTCCATTATTCCAGCATTCCACCATTCCAATTGGGGCGAAGCCCCTAAGTTCTGGTTTACAAGGGATTACATGTCAGATATTCAGGAAAAATTACAGGAATTTAAATCCGGATTCGTGGCCATTGTCGGTGCACCAAATGTGGGGAAATCGACGCTTTTAAATCAGGTTCTGGGCGAAAAGATTTCAATTACTTCTAAAAAACCACAAACCACACGGAACCGGATTCT
>JAQBBE010000280.1:0-4570 GCA_032126435.1 Desulfobacterales bacterium
CTCACCCTTTAAGTTTTGCACGTTTTGCATCAACGTCCCGTATTCCACAGCCAAGCCGACACCTAAGGTCAAGCGCTCCATATTTCTATCCCGACGCCAAGATCACAAAAATGTTTATCCCGTTTTAACGGGATATAATCATGTTGACAATGTTGTAAATATAAAATATTAATTTATATTATGCCTGTTATTATTTCCCGTTTTCTTGATGGACATGTTCGAAGAGCATTAAGGCAAGTCCCGGCCGTAGCGATTCTCGGTCCCCGGCAATGCGGCAAGACCACTTTGGCGCGTCATCTGGTCGGCAATCTTCCGGAGGTCCTTTATCTCGATTTGGAACGGCCTTCGGATGTATCCCGACTCACCGATCCGGAAGCCCTGTTTGCCGCCAATGCGAGCCGGATGATCTGTATAGATGAAATCCAGCGAGTGCCGGAACTGTTCCCGGTCATGAGACACGCCATAGACGCGGACAGACGTCCCGGTCGATTTCTAATCCTCGGTTCGGCCTCGAAAGAACTGATTCGCCAGAGTTCAGAGACGCTGGCCGGCCGGATTCGATACCTGGAACTGACGCCGTTTCTCCTGAACGAGGTGGTCGATGATGGGCACCTTGAAACATACTGGCTAAAGGGGGGGTTTCCTCTTAGTTGGCTTGCGCCGGACGAAGCCGCCAGTTTTGAGTGGCGGCTCGATTTTATCCGTGATTTTCTGGAGCGCGATATTCCGATGCTGCAGTCTCGGATACCGGCTGAACGGATCCGGCGGTTCTGGACCATGCTGGCCCACATTCACGGGCAAGTTCTGAATATGGCCTCTCTTGCAGGTGCTCTCGGCGTGCAGGGTCCAACCATACGCAGTTACATCGATCTGCTGGAAGGGGCCTTTATGGTACGACGCCTCGTGCCCTATGCAGCCAATCTCAAAAAGCGGCTGGTGAAGTCGCCAAAGCTGTATATAAGGGACAGCGGCGTGTTGCATACACTCTTGAACATCCCGGACCGCAATTCACTTTTAGGTCATCCAATTTACGGTACTTCCTGGGAAGGCTTTTGTCTGGAAAACATTCTGGCCAGATGCAAAAGAACGGTTCAGGCCAGTTTTTTTCGAACCGTTCGGGGGGCTGAGATCGATCTGATACTAGAACAGGGACGTTCTCGGGTTGCCGTGGAGTTCAAATCATCATCTGCGGCGAAACCCCAGCGGGGATTCTGGACAGCCCTAAAGGATCTGAGTATTGAACGTGCATGGATTATCGCGCCGATACAAGAGGGGTATCCGCTTCAAGGCGTTCGTGTCGCATCTCTGCAGGAATTTATAGAAGCACAGGAGAACAGGGACTTTCTTCTGTGACAACCCTTCGGGGAGGAGTGAAATTTATCCCGTAGGTCCGGAAGATCGTACTGGGACGTATTTAACCGGGGCGGTTTACCCAGTTCAATCCCGGAGGGCTATTTAACCGGGGTTCAAAAAAAACAAAAACGAAACGCGCAATTTCAACCCCGTCCCCCTTTTTATTTCCGAAATAGTCAAGACTTTTTCGGATTTTATGCCGAAAAGAAAGGAATTCAGAGTTCTCCTTTCGGAGAGCTTTGAAAAACTGGCTGGATTACCGATTTTATGATTTTTGTAAATTTTTCAGAAAAGGCAAGGTGACAATTCTATCAATTTTACTTAAAATTTAACCAATGGCCGATCATAAGTCTTCATATTAACCCAGGTCCCAGATAACCAATAACTGACCACCAATAACGTTTCACCTTTTACATTTTTTTACACTTTGCCCTCTGTTTATCCTGTTATATTTCAAAGGACCATTTAATTGGAACGGCAAACATAAATCATAATAACCCGTAACGCGCAACCCGTAACTCGTAACCCGCAACTCGTTTTCACGTTTTACAGTAGTTTTTTCCCTATTTCCTGATAACTGATAACCAATAACGTTTCATTGTAGTATAATTCCTATGTAAATGTGAAAGCGGAGCTGTACACAATTTGCACCAATGTCCCCAAAAACGCGGAAAATTCCGGAAACCCGTCACCAAAATCGGAAAAATAAGTTGCAAGGTGTACCCAAATAGGATACAATCGCACCCGAAATGAGTACGATAAATAGTATAGACAGCTTATCTGCCACGCTTTTCGGAAAGACGCGACGAGCGGTTTTGGCCTTACTGTACAGCCATTCTGATGAATCCTTCTATCTTCGCCAGATCGTTCGCACAGCCGGAGTTGGGTTGGGTGCTGTGCAAAGGGAATTAAAGAAGCTTTCTGCGGCCGGTATTATCCGGCGAAAAGAACGCGGGCGCCAGGTTTATTACCAAGCCAATCCGGAGTGTCCGGTTTATGCCGAGTTGAAAAATCTGGTGATCAAAACGGTGGGTGTTGGCGATGTACTCAAGGCAGCCCTGGTTCCTCTGGCAGATCGTATCCGTGTGGCATTTTTATTCGGTTCCTTGGTGCGAGGAGGTGAGCGCTCAAGTAGTGATGTTGACGTTATGGTTGTGGGTGATGTAACATTTGCCGAAGTTGTTTTAGTATTGGGTCGTGTACAGGAGACGATTCAACGGGAAGTCAATCCTATTATTTATCCTCCGGAAGAGTTCCAGTCTAAATTGGCGGCAGATCATCACTTTCTGAAAAAGGCGATGGAAGGCACTAAATTATTTCTGATTGGAGATGATGATGAGCTTGCAAAACTGGTTGAATAATGGCTGGTTGACAAAACATCGGACAAGCTCTCAAGAAATCGCCGCTTTGCTTGGAGTCGCAGATCGAGATCTTTCAGATTGCAGAACAGCAGGGCTAAGTCCGGACTGGCAGCTGAATATCGCCTATAACGCAGCTTTGCAGACAGCGACGGCTGCCCTTGCCGCTTCAGGCTATCGTGCGGAGCGAGAGGCTCATCATTACAGGATTATTCAATCGCTTGCGCATACGATCAAGGCCGATGTCGGCTTGATTAATGTGTTCGATCAATTTCGAAAGAAAAGGAATATCAGCGGTTATGATCATGTCGGTATGGTGTCCGAACAGGAAGCTCATGAGATGGTAAACCTTGCCGGCCATCTCCGCCAAGATGTTGAAGAGTGGATTTGTAAAAATCACCCGGATTTGGTGGAAGAATAGAAACTTATTTTTTCACCTATGTCCCGGAGCTTTTGGAGCCTATAACACCTTATCCCTTAAAGGGCTTTGGCGCCATTACCTGAGGCAGGAGCCCAGTAAGTTAGTAGCGTACGCTGCGTCGAAGATTCCGAGAATCGGAAGATCTGTCCGGGGGGTGCGGGGTAACCGACATGTTTGTTCCTTCATATATCCCTCGAATATTGACAAATAGGATGGTTTAAAATAGCATAAAAATTATCAAGGCTGTTTTTATACAATAAACATTTGCTAAAAGAGGATTCCAGAGGATAAAAATGATTATTCATCAGAACACACCCTTCCAAAAGGCTATTGATGCCGTAGAGTCGCTGCCTTTTGATGATCGTGAGGAACTTCTTGAGATACTTAGAATGCGTATTGCCGAAGACAGACGTGACGAAATTGCAGCCAATGCAAAGGAAACTTTGCAGGCGGTCAGGGAAAAGCGGGCAAAATTCGGAACCGTCGAAGATTTAAAAAAGGATCTTTTGGGAGATTGATGTACACGTTATCTTGGTCAAACGGATTTCGTCGCGGGTTTAAGAAAGCGACACGGAAAGATACGGGTTTACAGAAAAAGATATTCTCTGTTCTGGAAAAGCTTTCCAGAGAACCGTTTGATCCCGCACTTAAGACCCATAAGCTGCACGGAAAACTGATTGGACTTTGGGCCTGTCAGGTCGAGTATGATTGCCGTATTGTATTTGCCTTTGAAAAAGAACCGGATAACGAAAAAGATTTGATTGTTCTGGTGGATATTGGAAAGCATGACGAGGTGTATTGAGCCACTTTCCTCAGTCTTCATCACACAGTCCTTAACCAGGATTTACGCACGTTCTGCACGTACGTATGATTTTATTATTTTCCTCCGGTCCGGAGGCTCTCTCCTGATTCCTTGTTTCTAATTCCTGATTTCTATTTCCTAATTCCTGGCCCCTGCTCCCCGATCCCTGCTCCCATATCTTTGCGCTAAATTAATTTTACAATCTTGTTTTTTGAACCATTTTCCATTACATAAACGCACTCATCCGATTGAAGAAAATTACGGCGCATCTCAATGAAAACATCCGTTTTTAAATGTATTTTCGGAAGGTTGGGAAAAGGAGCGCATGTAATTGTGAAAGCGGAGCTGTACACGTTCTACATCAACGACCCCTATAACGCACCTTTTAAGTTTTGCACGTTTCTGCACGAACGTATGACAACGGTCTTGAAAACAGGAAAATTTTAATCTTATGACCCAAAAACACAACTACATGTCAATCTCCCAAAGCCTAAAAAATATATATAACCAAATTTCTGATAACCATTTAATTGGAACGGCCACCATAGATCATAATAACCCGAAACCCGTAACCCGCAACTCGTTTTCACGTTTTACAGTAGTTTTTTCCCTATTTCCTGCTTGCCCCGTGAAATT
>JAQBBE010000281.1:0-4986 GCA_032126435.1 Desulfobacterales bacterium
AGTCTGACTCTTAGTATCACAGCCTTGCTGGCTTCCCGGATTGTGCCGGCAAGGGGTATACTGGGCCCGCTGGTGGGGGTTTTGCTCATCACTGCTGCGGAAGAAGTGATCTGGACAAAATTTGAAGGCTTTAACCACGCCCTGTTCGGTTTAATTCTGCTGGGTGCGGCCTTCTATCAGGGATTGGAATCGTCTGAAGGGAGTTTTAAATTTATCAAAAAGAGGTTCAGACCCATCGAAAAGTGATTGGGGCAACCGTCCGTCGATTTGGAAATCATCCTGTTTCGCAAATCGATGGCCCGGCCACAATATAATGGGGTCATTTTAGCTTGACACACAATATCTTCTGTATTATTTAAATATTTTAATAGATTTACATTATTACACATACCGGACAATATAGGCACCGCGGGTTCAGTTCAACGCCTTTCGAGTAGTGGGTTAATAAATAACAACCCATCTCAATGATGCGAAGGTACAAGGTGTTTGCCATGACAAACGGTGACAGTCCCCGATTGAACTTCAAAGAAGAAAAGATACCTTTGAAGAATGCCTTCCATGAGAGCGATCCTGAAACGTATTCTGATCCGAATGCTTCGGCCCCTCGCTCCGACGATATCTTGAGTTCGGCAGATGCATCCCATCGTAAAGATACCCGTGAAGAACTCGATCCGAACGGCGCTGCCTTCCCGCAGACGAAAAATCAACCGATACCCCCCGGCTCTAACGGCGAAGAGATCGAGGAGGAAGTCGGCATGACCGATTCGGGGCGCAAGGCCAGTGGGGCCTTGGTAGCCCTTGGCAGGGCTGCACGATCCTTTTTGCTCTACGAGCCGGACAATCAAGCTGTCACCTCTTTTCTGCAAGATCTGCGAGATAAGTTTTATGGTTTTCTGGACCAGTATGGTGAAATGGTATTGGATATTCGGCCATGGGAGATGGTGATGGGATCAGAGGTCGTCTACCTCAATCGGGACAGGGATCGCTCCCTGTCATTTCGTCTTTTTCGTGATGGGGTGCGCAAGGTGACCATCACCCCGGATGTAGAGTGGAATGAGTTGACCAAGTTTTTGGGTATCATTTCCATCCAATACAGTGGAATCCGGCAACAGGAAGACGATATTGTGGTCATGCTCTGGAAGGCCGGATTCAAGCACATTGTGGTGGAGTCGCTGGAAGGATTTGTCCCGGAGGACGACGATCTCGACGTGGATACGACCATCTATTCAGATGGAGATGCCGCTGACTCGGCCCTTGCGTTATACGCCGCCGCACCTGAAGGTTTCGACATACCTTGGCCCGAGTACAACGAACGGGCATCCCTCAGATACGTTGAAATGGATTCGGAGCGCTTGCGAAAGCTGGATGAGGAGGTCTCCAACCTGGCGCTGCCAGCCCAGTGCGTAGGGCTCTTGAAGGAGATACTGGAGACGGCCGCAAACCCCGTCGAGCCCATGAAGCTGGAAGAAGCCATACCGATGGTCCAAGAGGTGTCAAATTTTCTGTCGGCCGAGGGGTTGCTTTCTTCCCTTCTGGAAGTGATGCAGATTCTTCAAACCCTCCCGTTTAATCAAAGAGACGAAGAACACTGGGTGGAGTTACTCCGGGCCTTCTCTGACGTCAATGTGCTGTTACGTGTCATCCGCTCTTTTCCTGCGGGTTTGCAGGAGGTGCCGCCACAGCTGATCGAACTGGTGGAGATGGTTCCCGAGGACCCTGTTCCCATATTGCTGGAGATTTTGAATAACGAGCGGACCCGTACCGCCCGATGGGTAACCCGAAATCTGCTGGTACGGATGGGTTCCGATAAACTGGACCACCTGGTTAAGACCATCGATCAGTCAGAGGATTCCGTAGCGGCCGACCTCCTCCGGGTGGTGTCGGACATCGATTTGGACCGAGGCATTGGCGTGGGCATTGACATGGGGATCGAGGCTGATGTGGAATTGCAGCTCGTCGCGCTGTCGCTCATGGAACGGGGGCCCTACTCCAAACGTGTCAGCCGGTACCTGATAAATTTGCTGGAATCGAGCAGCATGGAGGTGCGTATGCACGCACTTAAATTGCTGGTGCTCAATAAAGAACCGTCGGCATTCTCCAACATAACCGGACGACTGGAGCACAACGCCGCCGGAAACGAGATGGATCTTCACGAGGTAGAGGCTCTGGGTTCGGCCATGGCAGCCATCAGGGAAGACAGCGCTTTTGAACAGTTCGTTGAGTGGATCCAGCCCAGAAAACTCCTTCAACGGATGCTTCCGAAACGGCAGAATCTCAAGTGGGCGGCGGTTACAGGCCTTTCTCGGATTCCCGGTGACCCGGCCAAGGAATACATCCGCCTGGCTGCAAAGAACGCCAGCGAGGAACTCCACCGCCACTGCATGAAGTCTCTGGTCCTCCAAAGGCGGCTGGGTATGGAGGTTCGCGATGTCTGATGAAATTCGGAATGCACAAGTTCAGTTGGGGACAGCCCTCTCTCAGGCCCGTGCTGGAGAGGACAAGGAGATTTCGCGCCAGGTACGGGAAAAAGGAGAACAGTTTGCCAAGATCCTCTATGGCCTGCTGCGTATGACACGCATCCATTCCCTGGATAACGTTGCCTTCGAGCAACCGGTCCAGGATTTTCGAAGCGTCCTGGGAAGCCTTTGCAAACTGCTTGGAACCGTACACCTCGTATGTGTTGAGGACCAGGTTTATGTGAATGATGTCCGGATACGGTTTGAGATAGCCTCGGAGCACGTGGAAGCCATCGGTGCAGATCTTCGTCGGCACCGGGTCGGCGGCATTTCGTTCAACGATGTCATCACCGAAAAACAAATGCTGTTCTTGGTTGGAATGATCATGGGGCCACCGGCCCAGAAATCGCCGCGCATGGCTTTCCAGAGAAAATTAAACGAAAAGGGGATGAGTTCCATAGAGCTTCAGGGAATCTTCTCCTTCCGTATGAAGGAAGAGAAGATTCACAAGATGGATCGGGAATTCAAAGAGGTCTATCAACAAAGCGCGAGCATCATCGCCGAAGCCTATCGCAACCTGGCCGCGGACCGCCTTCCAAACCCTCTTCCAGTTCGACGTCTGGTAAATGAGATGATCGACACCAGCCGGTCTGCAAGCGTCGCCGACCTGGCGCGGGATCACGACCGGCAGCTACCCCATTATGCCCGGCATACGTTGATGGTCACCAATCTATCGCTGCTTATCGGTGAAGCGGCCGGCTTCTCCAAGGCCACTTTGAGTGACTTGGGCGTAGCAGCCATGTTCCACGATGTGGGCTGCTCATTAAAAGAAGGCGGCTACTGGGTGCCGTTCGAACGCCACACCACGGCCGGTTTGAACTCCCTAATGCGGCAGCGGGGTTTCCACGAGGCCAAAGTTCGGCGTCTGCTGGCTGTGGCCGAGCACCATCGCCCCTACGACAGCCCAAAGGGACGCCCGAGCCTGTTTGCCCGGATCATTCACATCGCAGACGACTACGATATTCTGACCCGTTTTCGACCAGGCAAGGGGCCCATTCTGTCGCATCCTGACGCTCTGGCACGTATGGCCGCCCATACCGGCAAGGCCTATGACCCGGATCTATTCCAAGTGTTTGTCAATAAGATGGGAATGTTTCCCCCTGGCTCCATCCTCCGCTTGGCCTCAGGCCGTCTCGTTGTTTCGACGTCTGGAGCAAGGAGTCGGAAGACTTTCGCCAAACCCCTGTGCCAAGTGGTTCATAATGCGGATAGATCTCAAGCCAAAAATCGGGAACTGGTCGACCTTGCCAGCGAGGATCGTGTGATCAAAGTTTTGCAACCTTCTGCATGAACCTTATCCCTGAAACACCCACCGGACAATGCTTCGCAGACATAGCTGATCCAGTCCTAATCGTAAATAAGAATTCAAATATTTTAGCGGCTTTCTACCGGTACGCTTCAACATGTTTTCGGGTTCGATCTGTCCCTTTAATGCGACAATAGGGTTTATTCTTCATCGGATTTCGAAAAGGACAAAGGATCTGAAATCCGGCTCAGATAACGAAAAAGTATCCTCGAGGATTTTACGCCCTTTCCTGCTTCATATTCCTTGTTTGCCTTTCGTGCGAGCTGCGTCAGGCGCTGCCGTTCTGCATCTGGACAGATCCTGAGAATCTCCTCGATGAGGGCTTGGTTTCCTTCCTTGAGTTCATCCCGCCATTTTTCAATCTTTTTAAAGGCAAGGGTCTGTCGATAATCGCCGTGCTTGATGGTTTCAAGGGCATTCTGAATGAATTCCACGTCAACATCCCGCAAGAGTGCTCTGATGCGTTGAATCTGTCTTCGCCTTGCACCGTGACGCGTTATTTTCCGCGCGAATCGGACAGCCTCCAGGATCTCATCCGAAATATCTATATTTTGAAGCTGTTCGGATGACAAATCCATAAGCTCTTGACCCAGCATCTGCAAGGCCCTGTCTTCATTTTTCAGTTGGGTTCTGCTTTTACGATTGGTATCCATTATTCAAGTCCCACATTTTCATATTCTAACACATCTTTGTTAGAAAGTGCAAACCTGACCGCTTAATATCCCAGGACAAACGCATTTGATTTCGGCACAGCGAAGCGACGGCGTGTTTCTATTGGAAACCGACTGGCTGTCTGAAGGGCTTTAGCACCCGTTAGACCGAGCCGAATGAAATTATGGTTTAAAACATCCATCGGATATTTTATCGATGAAATGTTCTTTATAACTCTGGAACGGCTCGGGCTTACGGGTGCTCGAGCACAAGTTTCAGTCGGTTGGAAAGAGATATGCGCCGTCGTGGAGCGTTCTCTCTCTATTGGGATTCAAATTCGTTTGCCCTGTTTAATATCCGCCCCAATTGATTGAGAAAAAAATCGAGACTTGGTTGCAATCGGGATAAAAAGGATTATCTTATCGCCCAGACCATCGGCAAACAATGGAGCATATGGCTCAAAGATCGTATCATAGGGCACCAATATGCCTCTTTTATTATTTAATTACAAGG
>JAQBBE010000282.1:0-6934 GCA_032126435.1 Desulfobacterales bacterium
ATTTCCAGACTTTTTCTTAGCTTTGAGAAAAGTTTGATGAATATCTGAAAAGACATATGACAATAGATAAAATAGATGGTTCATGGTATGTCCTGCATACCAAAAGCAGGTTTGAAAATGTGGTCAACGAGGGCCTGACAAAAAAATCGTTGGAGGTTTATCTCCCAAAGATCCAGGTGAGAAGCAAACGACGTGACCGCAAGGTGATGATCCGAGTTCCTCTGTTTCCTGGATACTTGTTTGTAAAAACCAACCTTGAGCCTCATGAACACATTGAAATTGTAAAGACCGTCGGCGCTGTCCGTTTGGTGGGCAACAAAGATGGTCCCATTCCGGTGCCTTCCGAAACCGTCGACTCTTTGAAGATCATCGTTCAAGGAAACGATTCTGTTACGACGGGTTCCCGATTTAAAAAAGGGGATCGGGTCATCGTTGTCCACGGCCCATTTGCCGGCGTGGTCGGGACGTTCCTACGGCACAGGGGAAAAGGGCGTGTCATCGTTAATATTGAGGCGCTGGGACAATATGCGGGCGTGAATGTGAATGAAGAGGATATTGAATTACTGCCTAAAATATGATTATAACCACTTGACTTGCCATAGGGTTGCATTTTATAAAATTTGAAATCCGGTTTTCACGGAATCGGGGTGTAAAATTACGAACAATCAAATAATGGAAAGACATTGTCAGAAGGAGGATATATGAACAAGTTGGAGCTTATCTCCGCCTTGAAATCCGAAGCGAACATTACCAAAGCAGAGGCCGCAAGGGTGGTAGAGATATTTTTCGATAACATGGCCGAAGCCTTGGCAAAGGGAGAACGTGTTGAAATTAGAGGCCTGTGCAGTTTTTTTGTTAAAGATTACAAAAGCTACACCGGCAGAAATCCAAAAACCGGTGAAAAGGTTATCATTAAGCCTAAAAAACTACCGTTTTTCAAATCTGGAAAAGAATTGAAAAATCGTGTAGATTATTAAATTTGTGTCTGGCTATGAATCGATAATCGGCTTCGAGTCGATCGTAGGTCAAGAAAAGCCCATAAGACTTTTAACGACGCTTCTTCAAAATGAGACTATCCCGCATGCCCTTCTTTTTTTAGGTGCTGACGGTGTGGGCAAAAAGATTACAGCGATGGCTTTCGCTATGGCCTGCAATTGTAGGGTCCGGAGGAAGGGCGACCTTTCAGCAGATACAAAAATCCGGGACGATCATCGTGCGATACCGGATCAAACAATCCAAAGGGGGTCCGGCGATTGTTGTCCATCGTGTCGGAAAATTAAATCCGGCAGTCATCCGGATGTCATTCTGGTTAAACCGTCGGGTTCTTTTATCCGAATCGATCAAATACGAAGTCTTTGCAGCACACTTGCCCTGAAACCCTACGAGGCAAGGCTGCGAGTGGTCATAATATCCGATGCCCAGGCCATGAATCCTTCGGCAGGCAACGCCCTCCTGAAGGTGCTGGAAGAACCGCCGGACAAAACGATTCTAATACTTACTGCCATGCAGACATCGGATCTTCTCCCTACGATCGTTTCACGGTGTCAGCATATCAGGTTTAATCCGATTCCCCGAAAGCATCTGGAGGCATTGCTGGTCGAAAAACGAGCAACGCATCCGGATGATGCAAAGATCATCGCGTCCATGGCAAACGGAAGCGTCTCCATGGCCTTTTCAATGACCCGCAAAAAGAATCCGATAAATTGGATAAACCGGAGGATCTGGTTGATCGATGAGGTTCAATCACTATCCATGAAGCCGATGGTTGAACGCCTGGCATTTGCTGCAAGATTGGTCAAGGATAAGGAGGCCCTTGGGGACTCTCTGGAGGTGCTTAAATCCTGGTTTAGAGACCTTGTTGTCTGGAAATATCATTCCGGGAGAATACTCAACACGGATTTGAGAAGCAAGATTCAAAGGGCGTCCCAAAATATGACCGTGGCTTCGATTCTCTCAAAGATTAACAACATTCATGCTGCCCAGAAAAATATTCAGGCCAACACCAATTTGCGGCTTACTTTGGAAGTATTGATAATGCGACTTGCAAAAGTGTGATCCACAAGCTAAAGGATGCCAAAACAGGATCATATGGGATTTAAGCCTTTTCCTTTCAAGATCCTGCGAGCTTCCTTTCGAAAGTTTCATAAAATCGTAACACGGGTTTATTTCAAAAAGCTAAACCCTTAGAAAAAAATAAAGAATTTGGATATATGAAAAAAGTGGTTGGAATAAGATTCAAGCCGGCCGGAAAAGTGTATGATTTTGACAGCGGTGCCTTTGTGCTCAATCGCGGGAATCATGTGGTTGTTGAAACCGATCAGGGGCTCGGTTTGGGAATGGTTGTCACGCCGCCGGTGCTATACGAAGGATCTGGAGCAAGCCGATCCGGCAAGCCCCTGAAGAAGGTGTTCCGTCTCGCGAGCCAGGAGGACTTTTGTCAAAAAGAAAAGAATTTGGCAATGGAAAAAGAAGCCCAAACCTATTGCTTGAGCTGCATTCGGGAACTGGGTCTTAAAATGAACCTTTTTGCCGTTGAAAGCGCCTTTGATGCCGGCAAATTGACGTTTTTTTTCACATCTGACGGTCGTGTCGATTTCAGGCAGCTTGTAAAGATGCTGGTTAAAAAATTCGGTGTCAGAGTAGAGATGAGACAAGTTGGAATACGAAACCAAGCGAAGATGTGCGGCGGTATCGGAAGGTGCGGGCGTGAAATATGCTGCTCGGCATTTATTGGGAAATTCGGACCGGTTTCCATACGAATGGCCAAAGATCAAGGATTGTCATTGAATCCCACCAAAATTTCCGGACAGTGTGGCCGACTCATGTGTTGTCTCACCTTTGAATGTGAAACGTACCAGTCAGTCAGGAAAAAATTCCCGAAAATCGGTGTCACGGTAACGACCAAAAGCGGGAAGGGGAAAGTGATACGCCATAACGCGATATTTGATAGCATCGCTGTTCGTTTAGAAGACGGACAGGAGATAGAAGCCGGGATTGATGAGATAACCCGGGAATGAGACCTTTGAAAAGATTAAGGAAAGAAATGTTTAAACCTTTTTATATAACGACACCGATATATTATGTTAACGCCCGGCCCCATCTGGGGCACGCATATACGACGATTGTGGCAGATGTTGCCTGTCGGTTTCATTCAATGCGTGGACGAGAGACGTTTTTCCTGACCGGTACGGACGAGCATGGCGACAAGGTGGTGCGCTCTGCCAAAAAGGAGGGGGTGAGCCCCCGGACCTATGTTGACCAGATCAGTGGGTTGTTCAGATCCCTTTGGCCCGAGTTGAATATCCAATACGATTATTTTATCCGCACCACGGATGCATCCCACATGTCCATCGTCGAAGAAATAATGCAAAACATCTACGACGCAGGGGATATCTATTTTAGTGAATATGAAGGACTTTACTGTTTTGGATGCGAGCGTTTCTACACAGAGCGTGAGCTGGTTGACGGCAAATGCCCGGACCATGAAACAGCCCCGGAAATCATCAAAGAATCCAACTATTTTTTTAAGATGAGCCGGTATCAGAACTGGCTGATCGATCATATAAAAAACAATCCTGATTTCATAACTCCCGAGCGTTATAAAAACGAAGTTTTGTCGTTTCTCAAAGAACCTCTTGAAGATCTTTGCATATCCAGGCCCAAAACGCGCCTTCAGTGGGGCATTACGCTCCCCTTTGATGAAAACTATGTCACCTATGTATGGTTTGATGCCCTCTTGAACTATGTTTCGGCCTTGGGATACCCTGATGGCCATCTATTTAAGACGTACTGGCCCAATGCCCAGCACGTTGTGGGCAAGGATATCTTAAAGCCCCACGGTATTTATTGGCCCATTATGCTCAAGGCTGCCGGAATTCCGGTGTACCAGCAGCTTCATGTCCACGGATACTGGAATGTCGATCAAAGTAAAATGTCAAAAAGTATCGGGAATGTGGTGGAACCGCTTCAACTCAAAAATGTTTACGGCCTCGATGCATTTCGATTTTTTCTCATGCGGGATATGGTTTTCGGACTCGACTCCAACTTCAGTGAAGCCGCACTGGTTCAACGCATTAATTCTGATCTTGCCAACGATCTTGGGAATCTGTTCAGCAGGATCCTGGCCATGGCCCAAAAATACTTCTCCGGAGTCGTTCCACAAATCGATGCCAAAGTGGAAAGAGAGTTGGAGCTGGGCCTGGAATCCGAAGCACTGAAAGCCATCTTCGAATTCGAAAATCATATGGAAACATTTGCCTTTCATAAGGCGCTGATAGCCATCTGGGAATTTATCAGCCATATGAACAAATATATCGATCTGACGACACCCTGGGTGCTGGCAAAGAAAAAATCGAGCCGGAAACAGCTTGAGGTTGTAATTTATAACCTTCTTGAAGCGCTAAGGATTATATCCGGACTCATTTATCCCATGATGCCGGATACGGCCAAGATCATGCAGAAACATCTGGGTCTGGATCCGGAAAAACCGTTTTATCATTTAGAGATCCTCAAAACATGGAAATCCCTGGCACCCGGGACGAAGCTCCCCAAATCGGTTGCACTTTTTCCAAGAATAGACTTACAAGAGGATCGGACGTCATTGCAGACTAAAAGGGAATCAGGTGCTGATATGCCTCCGGTTAAGCCCGAAATAACCCTCGACACATTCGATAAAATCGATCTCAGGGTTGCCACGGTAATTCATGCCGAAGCGATCCCCAGAGCCAAAAAAATGCTGAAACTCGAATTGGATCTAGGAGAAAAAAAGACCATCGTGGCCGGCATATCAGGATCCTATTCCCCTGAGGAAATGGTGGGTCGGCAGGTCATTGTCGTGGCGAATCTAAAACCTGCGAAATTGATGGGCATACTGTCCAACGGTATGTTGTTGGCCGCCGTTGAAGGGGAGGGTTGCACCATTGCAACCCTGGATAAAAAAGTAAAACCCGGAACACCGATCAGCTGAAGATCGCGCCGGCTCGCTTCTCTGATTGAGCCGTAACGTCGTAATGGCAGGGTTAAATGATGGGCGGCACAAATCTGAAAGCACTTAACTCGCTGTAAATTTTCAGCTTTCAGCGGCATAGAATTTCAAAAGATATGGTTATCCGTTAAAAAATGATTCACCGCAGCATTAAGACCGACACAGAGACGCTGAACAGACCGAGTTGGAGAGACTATCAGTCCGGTCTGAAATGGTCTGCCGCCAAAAAAAAACTCGTTACAGACATCTTTAAGGTATCGGCGCTTTTTTTTCTTGTCCTTGCTGTGGGTTACTGGATGATCACCGGCCTTGAAGGAACGTCATTTTCTCATTTGATGACCGATTGTTTTTCTCCATTTAATGGAAATAAAAAAGATTCCCCTTTAGATCATGTCCGATTAAACGATAAAAGGCTTGTTCAGAACCTGTTCGATGGTTCATCCTTGGTCAATCTCAAAAATAAACGTATGGATGTTTTTTCGAACGGGCGTAGATTCAGTGTGGACACCAGCCTTGACATTCCCCTTCAGGATTTTATTCAAAAAAAACTCGACACATCCACCGCTCGGTATATTGGAATTGTGGCAATGGATCCGACCACCGGCAAAGTTTTATCCATGGTGAGTTTCGATAAAACAGATCCGTCCAGCAACCTTTGTGTGGACAGCAGATTCCCTGCAGCGAGTATCTTTAAAATCGTAACCGCATCGGCGGCAATTGAAAAAAATGGTTTTAGTCCGAGCCATGAATTTAAATACAATGGCATGAAGCACACCTTGTACAAATCCCAGCTTAAAAAACAGACAAACAGCTACACCAACCGGATTTCATTTCAGGATTCGTTCGCACAGTCCGTTAACCCCGTTTTTGGGAAAATCGGTGTCCACTACCTGGGAAAAACCACCCTCGAAGAATATGCTGAAGCCTTTGGCTTCAATAGAAACATCAATTTTGAGATTCAAGTTGATCCCAGTGCCGTCCATCTATCGGACACGCCTTACCAGTGGGCGGAAATTGCGTGCGGGTTCAACCAGGATACAACACTCTCTCCCCTTCACGGTGCAATGATGGCGTCTGCAATCATCAACAATGGCAGGTTGATGGAACCCGCCATTGTCGTTCGGATCGTCGACGATAATGATAATGTCATTTATCGCAACACGTCGGTTTCAATGAACCAGGCGATTACCCCCGAGGCATCTGAGACCCTCAATGGTCTAATGGCCGCAACCATAAGGTCCGGCACCGCCAAAAAGGCTTTCAGAGGATACCGGAAAGATAAGATCCTTTCCAAACTCAATATCGGCGGGAAAACAGGCTCCATGGATAACGACACGCACGATGCACGGTATGACTGGTTCGTGGGATTTGCAGAGGAAAAAGGGGGAACGGCCAAGATCGCATTGTCCGTTCTCGTCGCGCACGAGAAATATATCGGCCTGCGGGCAAGCTATTACGCACGGGCTGCAATGAAAGCCTATTTTGGCAATTATTTCGCGAAAAAACAGATTCTGACATCTAAAGTTAAAAAAGAGTGAGGTCGATTTTATAAAAACCGGCCGAAAGTAAAATGAGGGTGTTACAACAAATTTAAGTTAGGGGCTTTGCCCCAATTGGAATGATGGAATAATGGAACAATGGGTTCTGGAATAATGCAATGTTGGGTTAATGGTAAAACATGTGTTGAAGATAAAATCAAAAACGGATAATATCTTTTTAAAAACCAACCTTCCAGCATTCCAACTTTCCATTATTCCATATTCGGGTCAAGCGTTTAAGTCTCATAAAACATCCTATATTTTCATTAAGTTGTAGAAATTTCGAGACGTTGAATTGCACGACGATCTTAATATTGAGGAGATGTATTATGCCGGGGTTTGAAATATTTGGTGACGAGGAACGCAAAGAAGTACAGGATGTTCTCGATACGGGTGTTTTGTCTCGCTACGG
>JAQBBE010000283.1:0-7651 GCA_032126435.1 Desulfobacterales bacterium
AATTAGGCCATTCAAGCCCTTCTGTGACTTTGAACGTGTATGCCCACTTGATGAAACCGGTAAACCAGGAAGCGGCTTGTAGGCTGGAAAATACGGTTTTTTCTTGATGGTTCAATTTTAGGAGTATGATATCACAACCAATTGAACCGACCTAAGACTTTCAGAGATATTGCAGTAACCTTCAATTTTTTATTAAATATTATATACAATATAATGATAACTAACAAAAAGGTATAAGCGGTTTCTACATCTCGGAATACTGGGATAAAAATTATACCAATTACCGGAGTTACTTTGTTTGCGGGGATCGGCCTTTCGGATTCTCCAATGTGTTTCCGGCTCGGGGCTCAAGGCGGTTAAGCAGACGGACGATTTGAGGATTGATCTGATCCGGATCCACAGGTTTGACGCCGAATGCGGCTCTGTATGACATCCGGTAATCAAGCAGTCCGTAGCGATTTGGAAAGTCATCTCCAGACCACGATATCCATGTGTGGTATGTAAGGGCCAGTATTCCGATAGCAGTAAAGCCGAGAAGATAGACGTACTTCATCATCCGTACGAAAGGAATCCTCTCCAGCTTCTTGAAGATAAGACCAATGTAAGCAAGGAAGAGTGGTAGCATCGGTAGCCAAAATCGAGGGTCCCGGTACGGCCAGGCGGCAATGATTCCAAAATAGCACAAAGCATAAACAGTGACTGGATCCAGCCGTCGTCGCTGCCACAATGCCAAAACAAAAGCGATGCCAAACAGGGCTCCCGCAAGCGGGATCAATGGGTGCAGCACAGACGGCAGATGTGGTTGAGGGATGTTCAAAAGCAGTTCTCCCCAGTCATAAAGGTTGTAAGCGAAAATCCTGCCTAACGGCTCATGCGCATAGACATCAGCCATCAAGTTGAAATAACCCGTTCGGGTAATGATAAAAACTCCAGTTGTCACAGCAGCGATGATCACCAGTGCGATCAAGAAACGTTTACCCCGAAATGCTACTTTCGGCCAAATGTCTCTGCCTGCGAACCAAGCGGCTGTCGCTGCCGCAGGGAGTAGTGTAATTCCCACTGTGCGTACGAGCATTGCTGCGCCAACCATTCCGAAACCAGTTGTCAGAAAGACCCAGCGTCGCCAATTTCCGACCGTCGCGGCATTAGAGAGCAAGGTGATACACGCGAGTGAAAGTCCGAAAAATAGACAGTCACTAAGCATAAGGGTTGCGGTTTTCACAAGTACGAAACATAGCAAGGTCAGACAACTCATCACGAGGGTTGCCCGAAGCCTGTATCCAAAGACGCGCATCATCAGGATGGCAGAACACCAAAGGCCAATGGCGATTGACAGGTCGTTTAGCAGAATGAACGTGGTAGAACAGGCCACGCCAAGGGCATCCAACCCTGCAATCAGCAAAGGATACCCGACCGGAAACCGAAGAGAACGTCCACCGACGAGAAAACCGTTGCCTGCACGAAAGGAAATCGCCATGTTTAGATAGTCCGGTGAATCACCGGAAACTCGGAGCGGGCTTCGCATCTGGATGAGATAGGCAATAGCCAATAGAGCCTACGCATAAACTTACTTGAGGCGCCATAAAATTACAGATATGTAACTTTCATGCCTCTAAAGTTTGGCTCAAGCGCACATGACATCGTATATCATGTGTGCTTTTATAAGCTCTTTGAAAATTTGAGGCAAATAATGCTTTTTTAGAAACACTTCTGCTGTTCTTCTCAGATTATTTGCTTGCCGTTCCGAATTAGCTTCTCAGCAAAATGTGATATGCGATCAGCGTCTTATCGAGGTAAGCTTGAAAAGAATCGTTGCCGCGTTTCCTTAGCCGGTCGTCACTGAGATCACGTTTTAATCGCTTTATCATACGTTCTACAGACGGTCTTCTCATCATAATGGCTTTAAAGCGCTTTGCCATTGGTGGATCGTCGGAATCAATAGATGGTAGCATATCAAATGATATTGTGACAACCCGGCCCTTTGTCGATTTGGGCGAACAGGAAAATTTATGCAGACATCCCGAGCAGACACTGACCTTGTTCTCATCGAAAGGAGCCTGGTAGATGAACTTTTCAAAATCGAAACGGGCGCCTTTGTAATCCATTTCAAAACCGCCATCGCATATGAGATTGCCTGAAGCTGTGATTTTGGCCATGCCAGGGGGAAGATTCTCTGTAACCGGCTTTGTCCTTCGAGGATTGAAAGATGCTTTCAGTTCGATTCCGAACCGATCCTTAAAAGTGTCTCTCAGCTTCCCATTATCACAAGCGCTGTCATAAAGAACTCTGTCGATCCACGGCTTAACTTCGGGCAGATTCTCGAAAAGCATCTCCACATGAGGAAGTAATGTTTCACCGTCAAAGGTTGCGGCATCGGCTATCGCTGTGGCATCCAAGGCAACCCCCTGTCGGGGCAAACCCAGCACAGAAGCTTTATGACCCCAAATCATCTTTCCATTGGATTTTACGATGGTACCGGCTCCGTCATCTGCCAGATCCCATGGATGGGGACAATTTTCTTTATCTTCACATCGACAATTTTTGGTAACTTTGGATTGGGACTTCTTTTTCTCTTTACCTTTGGGGTCCGTATAAGCAACGGTCTCAAAACCAGAATATGCATAATAATGGGTGGTGTCGCCAACGAGTTCGTTTTCTTTCTTGATGATTCCTTGCTCAATATTGCGGCGTACTTCCCCCCATTTGTTTCGACTCCACAGTCCATACTCAGTCATGATTTGATCAAATTGCTCAATTTTACGCAGACTCGGAATATTTCTGTACCAATATCGTTCGTCAATATTATTTGGAACAAAACCGCAAACTCGGGCAAAGGAAAGATTCGACGTCAGAAGATTATGAACAACTTCAGGCTCAGGGGCAAATCCCATTAGACAAGCACCAACAAAACTTTTAAAAAGCGCAAAAAAACATTTGGGTTTCTTTCCGCCCAATCGTTTGGGAACAACCCCGGGCGAAACGGATTGAGCCGATACAAGGGGTACTGCGATCTGCTTAGGATTCATTTCATGTAGCACGGATTTTGATTTGTCCATTGTTGTTCGGTTAAATAAGAGTCTTTGGCGACTTGCATCTTTTGTCTCTTTATTTTCTTTGGAGTCTTCTTCTTTAAGTTGTTTTGAAATGTTGAAATCATACAAAGCGTTATAGTATGAGCCGCCCAATTCACGGTAATTTTCCCATGGAAAATCTTTGAGAATTGAATACCATTGGGCATCACAATTATTGGAAAGAAGTTCGTCATCCTCATTGACAACATGAATCAACGGCAATTGACTATGAGTCGAAATCGAGATCCGATTTAGCATAATATTCTTTCCTCTTGAAATGTGAATTTTGTAAGACTTTTAAATTGGCGGGATTTTTCATGTGTTTTTTTGAATAAAATCGTGAAAATTGAAGCCAGAACATACGATCTTTTATAACATCTTACAAAATATATCAAGAGTAATATTGTCTAAAATGCTGTTTTTATAATCTATTTTATAATTTATGCGTAGGCTCTATAGCTCCAACAAATCCAGTAAATAGGTGGCTCAGAATAACCTGTGATATCTTATTTTTTAATACACTGGCAGTTCAGGGTAATTATCCCAATCATAACATCCGGAGGCTCTGAAAAACTCGAGGATACTGGATGTATTCTTCAGTTGTCCGAAACTACACCATAGCGGCTATTATGTTCCCGCCAGCATTTTTCGATTTTGGTCCAGGAATATCTTTCGTATGCTTCAGCCTGCATGATATCATTTCGCCATCATCGATTTCCGGTAACCCCTAAAATGCAACATCCCTTGCCTGAATGAAGTGTCTTAAAAGTCTTTCACGAGGTAAAGTGTCCATACTGGTAATTTATATGATGCAATTCGCCGCGCTATAACCTCATTGTCCAGATAGTAAAGATCTGACTTGCTGCCTCCGCCCCTTATGATGATTACAATTTCAACGTCTAATTTTTCGAGTGTGTTTAAAGCAAACAGAATTGATTGTTCTGCTTGTATCCCTTGGACAATGGCATCTGCTAACCACCATGAGAAAGGGGCTTAACTACCCCGCAGAACAGGCACAAACAGACCATAACGGGGCGGTTATTTTTAAACGAATGGGTAGTATGGATAGTGTTATTCTTCAGGTATCTTGCGCCAGTCAATGTTATGTTTGAGCAAATGATTATCAACGGCTTGACGGATAACGGTTGACATAGTCACAAGCTGTTCGTTTGCTAGCTTTTCAATGCCCTTTTTCATTTTAGGATCAAGTTTGATGGTAATCATTATTTTCATGACTCCTTTATACAAAAAAAATAATTGGTTTGTCAACTTTTTCTTGACAATGTATATACGATGTCTTATTATTTATATGTACCGGATATATTTTGTCAACCTAAAACGAAAGGGGGTTACATCATGGAAATTGTCACAGATAAAAAAGCTGTTGAAAGTCTTGATCCAAGGGTAGTCAGTTGGGAAATATTCGAAGATTTTTACAACAACACAAGTATCCTATTCGACCGAATAAAATACATGGTGGGATGTGGGATCGAAAGTGGCGACTTGGCCAATGATACGATGCCGTATGATGGCCGATGATGTTTAAAATTAAAAAAAATGCGGACATCGTGTAATTTATGATGTATCTATCACTTTTTTATTAAAAAAGAAAATAAAGATTGGAGGTGATCTGTTGGGTAGTGTTGTAAAAAAACGAAGAAAAAAAATGAGAAAACATAAACATAGAAAGCTCTTGGCGCGCACACGGCATCAAAGAAGAAAGGGCAAATAAACCTGATATATGCAGGGCAATAGCCAGGCATCAAAAGTTCGCTCGACATTTGATTTGTAGGATATCACCGTTAATAACGGCGACCACTTTACTCGCTACAAGCTTTGAATTGGTCACGATGAAATAGTACCGGGGAAACAGTTCCCCAAAATGCCACTCGATCTTCACGACCACCCGCCGGGGTCTCTCCCAACTCCCCGCCTGGTATTCCAGGTCCACGTACTTTAGCTGCACCCCGCTTTTCGGTGGGCGTCCAACAGGTCTTTGTAGGTGTGGCTTGATCAACTTCGTGAGCACCGCATTTTCCCGCAACCGGATGAAATAGGTGATCCGGTTAGCTTCACAATATTCGTAGGTGTCCGGGTCCGCAAATGCCGAATCACCCCGTAGCCAGAACAGCTTGAACTTCTTCCTGTACCTGATGACGATGGGCTTGATGAGATCGAGAGTTCCATTGGCTGAATGCACATTGCCCGGTCGAAGTTTTGCTGCCAGACCGTCACCATCACTCGTGAAACAGAAAAGCGGATGGAAACAATTCTTCCCGAAATGTCCGTTGTAAGCCATCTGCTTCTGGTTGCCATGCGCTGGGTCTTCCGTGGAGTTCACATCAAGGATCAGGCGATTCTTGTTTTTCCTTTTCAAAAGTGCATCCGTTGACCTGGTGATCATGGCGTTGAGAGCTTCCTGCCCGGAAGCAGTCCCGAGAATATCATTCTCAAGCCGCGACATCACCGACTGACTGGCCCCGAACTGGTGCCACTTACCCAGGGCAAGCCGCATTGCAGGGTCTATGCGAAGATAATCAGCGTCGTTGCAGTCTTCATATCCTGCCGCTATCTGGTAAACTCGTTGCCTTATCATCTGCTCGAACGTATGTTTCATGTGGGAGGCAGATCTGTCGTCCACCAGGTGGTTGCACCCGCTTTCGATGATGCCGAATCGCTGGTCAACTTCCCGAATCAGAAGAAACCCTGCATCCGACGTGATCTTGGCACCATTAAAATCAATAAAAATGGACTTGTTGAAATCCGGTCGTATCGCTTCTTTTTGAGTTTCACCATTCCCGAGCATTGCCTCAACCTCCGGTATTGTTAATATATCTTATTATATCAAATAGATATCATGTTTTCAAGGCTTTTTTTGCTCATCTTGCTGAATAATTCGGGATTATATCATTGAAAGCCTCATCATTCACCAGGAACGGAATCAAAAAGATTCATGGGAAAGCGCATGTGTCGATAAACGTTCCCGGAATGGGGAAGATTTAGCGGTACTTTTGAAGGAGTATAAACACCTATTCAGCGAACTCGGGAAAGCGCATGAACAGATCGGCGGTTTAAAGTATCGGCTGGAACAGTACGAGGGCAAGGACCGGGAACGGACGGATTTAAGGGTTGTGGATGGTGAGTAGGCAAAGAAAGCCCCCGAAGGTCCGAGTACCAACGGGGACAAAGACATGAAGACATTATGAGGGAGGCCATTCCAACCCCATAATGCAAAAGCAACATTATCACAATTCCAGAAAGATGTCAAATTTTATCAACCCACGGGCTAGGCGCTGCAGGCTGAAAAGGGCGTCCCTGGCCCCTGCCCGTGAGTAACCAGGGAGAAAGTGAGGGACTTAAATGATATGTCGAAATTAACAATTGCAGGTATCGTTGCGTGGCTTTTTGGTGGAGTGATACTCTTATTTCAAGCCATATCTTCATGGATAGGTAAGGGAGATGTAATGGATTGGAAGAGTTTAACTCTTTTAGAGTTTGTCGGGAAAAATAATTTTGATTGGATCGAAGCTATCTCGTGGGTCACTATTCAACAGGCCATTACCTATATTGTTAATTTGCCATTGTATGTATTGTTGTTTTGTGTCGGAATCATATTCTTTATAGCTAACGCTTTTAAACCTAAATTATAAATGAGCATTACTCGTGAGGTTTGTATAGCTGCTATGAACATGTATATATCAGAAGCCTCAAAAACCTGTGATATCGTTTTTCAATAGGGGCAGCTCCATTTTTGGGGGTTTGCCTTTTTTTGCATTTTTGTAAGAAATACGATATATGTACTAAACGAGACTCGGTTTCAGGTTGTCTTTATGGCAAGAAAGCACAAGTTTTGACACGGCCGGTTTTTAGAGGATATATTCTCAATAGATCACAGCAAAGGCCAGAGCTGCGATCAGGAATGGATATCACATCTTCGCCTGTCTACTTGGAATTGAAGATATCACAACAATTTGATATGGTTAAAAATAGCTTTTTAACAAGAAACAAAAGTTAGGTTTCGGTTTGAAAGCTTCATTTTTCGATAATTTAAGGTGTAGGCAAGACATCTTGAATTTAAGACCAGCTTGGGGCGGAACAAAATTATACAAGATATAGTGTTGAGGGGATGATCAGGTTTTCATTAAAATGCTGAAACTGAACGCCAAACACATTATTAGTATCACATCAGTATGGAATCATTAGATATTTGCTCTTTAGGATGGGATGTGGAATTTATGCTTGTAGAGCAAAAGCGTTTTTTACTATTCTGGCAGCGTGAAACAGCGATAATAGCCTTTTCGAGAAATACATGCCCCTGATTGAGTTAAGACTCTATTAGGATTTATTTGTTGACATATAAAAGATTAAACATGAGTAAAAGCGGAAAAATTAAGGACCGTCCACAATGTATTGTACTTCCTTTTCAACCCGACCCTCCCGAAGATTTTAACGGGGTGGGTCTTGCGCTTCATTTTCTCCTGGGAAATGTGATGGTCCTTCACACAGGATTGAAAGAATGCTGGTTCGGCTGGAGGGCAAACAAAATATTTCCGGAAAAAACGGACCTGAAAGCGTACTGC
>JAQBBE010000284.1:0-5278 GCA_032126435.1 Desulfobacterales bacterium
CCCGTTTTTTTTGGACACGTGAGTTGCGATATGATTATCACCACTAAAATTGTCAATGCTGCTGATGAATACTTGGTGCCCTTCCCCCCGCGCCGTCCCATCCCCTTCCCGCCCCTTCCCCCACCCCCCTCCCTCCTTCGCCCCAACTTGGGCCCCGCGCGGCCCCACGCCGGGGGAACAATTTTCGTAACTGCGCGGACTTGCAACGTGAAAAAAATGGTCCCAACGGGATTCGAACCCGTGCTACCGGCGTGAGAGGCCGGCGTCCTAACCGCTAGACGATGGGACCAAAAAAAATAGAAATTTAAAGGAAGAATGCTAATTTGTCAAACATTATTTGCTGATTCCGCATCGCGTCCCGGCTTCTTCCCCTTTCTGAACCCGAATATCAGATAGATTATCCATCCGACAAACGGAACCATGGCAATGATTCCCCAAAGCGCTTTCTTCCCAATGGTACCGAAATCCTTTCGCATAATATCGATGATTGCCAGTATCGTGAGCAGGTAAAAAACGATACTTATTTTAATCCACACCATTACCGTTGCAATATCCATCTAAATCCTCTCGCTCAATTGGGGTTTCATCTTTATTTACGCTTTGGGTTTCAATCGTGCCGAAACTTTTAATATGGTCTTAACATACTGACTGCTGTGGTTGTAATGATAAATGACCTTGTAAGCCTTTTTGTGGTCTATTCCGGGATGCCATCCGTAATGTTTGAGATAACTGGCGATACTGGATATGGCATCTGCATGGTTAAAAACATCGATACGGCCGTCACCGTCACCGTCTCTGGCAAAAATAATAACGTTGCTCGGCATAAACTGGGCAATGCCCATGGCGCCTGAATAGGATCCGGAAACGGCAGTGGGATCCATATTCACCTGGGCGGTATATTTCAAAAAGGCCTTGAGCTCATTGTAGCCCCAGGTCGATTTTCTACCCACCCACGTTTCGAACTGTTCCCGGGAAACCTCTTTTGATTTCGAGGCATTCTTCCAAAACATATCCCGCACATCCGGGTCTGCCAGGGCAGATAGGGTGGAGAGCGTATTCAAGATGGACGGCCCCCCGAGAAAGGTCCCCAAACGGGTTTCCACCAGAAGGATGGCCGTAACAATCTCTTTGTCGACACCGTATTCCTTTTCGGTCCTTTCCAGCGCCGCCTTGTGGGTTTCCATATATTTCAATGCACGCTGGATGGATTTTTTACCGGCAAACTGATCATAATTCAGCCGGGACTCCCGATGGACCAAAAAACGGGAAACCCCTTTGGCCTCAAAATAGACTTCGGGCCTGTTGTACAATTCAATGATCCTGGGCGGATCGAACCCGTCGCTTATCAGCCTGTTTTGGAGGGATTCAAAATAGCTGTGTTTTTTTTCCACGCCAACCGCGTTTTGAGGCAAAAATATGCCCGTAAGTATCAGAAAACTGAAAAAAAAGGCGATGTATTTGCCACATGTCATTTTATTTAGAAGCATTTGAATCCGTCACTTCGTTCAAGTAATGAATGTTTTCTCTTTTCTTTATAGGGATCTCACTACGCTTCCGTTTTGTAAACGTCGCCAGATCCCTATACCCTGCGGACAGGATCATGGGCAATGCCCGTTCGTAGTGCTGACCCACCTCTGCCGGTTTGTGGGCATCTGAACCCAGAGTGATACCGATCCCTTTTTCATGGCATTTCCTTAAAATATCCGGGGAGGGGTAAGCGTTTCCGACCGGGTGGTTGTATCCGCTGGTATTGACCTCCACGGTCAGATTTTTTTCTTTTATTTTTGACAGTATTTCATCGATCGCCCGTTCAAAAGACCTCGAAGGTTTTCGACCGAATTTTTTTACGAGATCGATATGACATATCACATCGAAATATTTATAATCCAGCATCTTTTCAAGCTGTTCGAAATAAAGGTCATAGACATAATCGCTATCCTCTTTCCCATGGCCCCAGGCTGAACGGTGGCTGACGACGTCCAGACCGCCTAAAAAATGTAACGAGGTTGCGATAACATCAAATGCATAGGTCCCGGCAACTTCCTGAAAAAGGCCGGTATGATCCGGGTTAAAATCGATCTCAAGACCGGCCTTTATGCGTATGGCATGTCTATATTTTTGCTTTAAAACCTGGACGGCTTGAAAATAGTAAGGAATCTCCGCCGGTGACATGGAAAGCCCTTTTTCTGTCTTCTGAATTGTCAGATGATCCAGAAAACATATCTCCTCAAGGCCCAAATTGATGGCATTTCGGATATAACTTTCCATACTGCCCAAGGCATGGTTGCAAAACAGGGTATGTAAGTGGTAATCGATCATACGGTCATCATACGGGTGAAACAGAACACAGGTTGATCCGATTTAAATGGCATGGTATGAATCAAATTGTCAATCACAAGAAACCGTTTCAAACAAAATAAAAGCGCTTGTACGATTTTATAAAACGCGGCAAGGCCGCTACAGGTGTTGAGCCACCAAACAATTAAGGCAATTTAGTTCAGTATCGTGAAAAAAACTCCAAAAACAGTATTTTCATGTCAGGCATGCGGATATCAAACGCCCAAATGGATGGGTAAATGTCCGGATTGCGGGGAATGGCAGTCGTTTGTGGAAGAAATCCAGTCCGGAAAACCCGGTCAACGGGGACGGCGGAGTTTATCCGCTTCACAGCCAAAACCGCTCCCCATCGACGCCGTTGAGCTGGAGCCGGAAGATCGCCTTTTAACCGGAATCAGAGAATTCGACCGCGTCTTGGGCGGCGGCCTGGTCTCCGGAACCCTTGTCCTCATCGGCGGAGATCCGGGAATCGGCAAATCTACCCTCATGCTTCAGGCACTGTGCGGTCTTGCGGAAAACGGCCGTAAAGTATTGTATGTTTCCGGTGAAGAATCGGTGCGCCAGATGAGAATGCGCAGCCAAAGGCTGTCCGCAGTATCCTCCGGTTTGTTGGTGGTTTCAGAAAACGACATGGAATCGATCCTCCTGATGGCAGAATCTGTTCAGCCGGACGTGATGGTGATCGATTCCATCCAGACCATGTACAGCCCGGAACTGACCTCCGCTCCCGGGAGTGTTACCCAGGTACGGGAATCCGCCATGCAGCTTATGCTCATGGCCAAAAAGACCGGGACGCCCATATTTCTGGTGGGACATGTCACCAAGGACGGCGCCATTGCCGGACCGCGGCTTCTGGAGCATATGGTCGATACGGTTCTTTACTTTGAAGGTGACCGGAACCACATATTCAGGATTCTGAGGGCGGTAAAAAATCGATTCGGGTCGACCAATGAAATCGGCGTGTTTGAAATGAATGAGACCGGCCTGAATGAAGTGGCCAACCCTTCGGCGCTATTTCTTTCCGAACGCCCTGAAAACGCCCCCGGGTCGGTGGTGACGGCCAGCATGGAGGGAACAAGGCCGATTCTCGTTGAATTGCAGGCCCTTGTAAGCAGTACCAGTTTCGGCAACCCTCGGAGAACCATCCTGGGCATCGATCAAAACCGGGTCGCCTTGCTGGTGGCTGTGATGGAAAAAAAATTGGGGCTGCATCTAATGGGACACGATATCTTTATCAATGTCGCCGGCGGCGTCAAAATCGTTGAACCTGCCGTTGACATGGGGATTGTATCTGCCATTGCCTCGAGCTTTTTGGACCGGCCCATCCATAAAGGGACCCTGATATTTGGCGAAGTCGGTCTGACCGGGGAAATCAGAGGCATCGGCCATGTTGAAATTAGGGTTGCCGAAGCAAAAAAAATGGGGTTTAATAGGTGCCTTGTACCCCAAAGCAATCTGAAACGAATGACGAAAATAAAAGGGATGGAGCTCCTCGGCGTAAAAACCGTATCGGAAGCCATAGAAAATCTGTTCTAACCCGAATTTACCTTAAGAAAACATGCACCAAGTTTTGATATGAAACGATCCGGCGCAAAACATAACCGGTGGCAGGATCACTATTCTCAACAGGCAAAAAAGGAAGGATTCCCGGCCAGATCTGTATATAAACTCAAGGAAATCCAGAAAAAATATGGTCTGATAAAAAAGGGAAATAAAATTCTGGACCTGGGCTGTGCACCGGGGTCATGGCTTCTCTATGCGGCCGATTTGACCGGAAACACGGGACAAGTGATCGGCATCGATCTTGTGCCGGTTACGGTCCATGTCCCGTCTCATGTAACAATGTATACCGGCGACATTCTCTCCATGGACGATGCGTTTTTCAGGTCCCTGGGTCAAGACGTTGATGTTGTTATGAGCGACATGGCCCCATCGACCACCGGCAACAGACTCGTGGACAGCACCCGGTCTTTTAACCTGTGCCAAATGGCACTCACCGTTGCTCAAACCACCCTGAAAACCGGTGGATCATTTGTCTGCAAGATATTCCAGGGAGAAGATTTCAAGGAATTTTCAGATTCGGTCAGAGCTGTTTTTAACAGACACAAGATTTTTAAACCGCAAAGCACCCGAAAGGTCAGCAAGGAAATTTATATTATCGGATTCGGGAAAAAGTAGGAGGAAGATATGTCAGGGCACAGCAAGTGGTCTAGCATAAAACACAAAAAAGGGGCAACAGATGCCAAACGGGGTAAGATTTTCAGTAAGCTCATCAAAGAAATTACGGTGGCGGCACGCATGGGCGGCGGGGACCTCAATGCAAACCCCAGGCTGCGAGCCGCCATCCAGGCTGGAAAAAACGAAAACATGCCCAAAGACAACATTGAACGGGCCATAAAAAAAGGGACCGGTGAGCTCGATGGGGTCAATTATGAAGAAAGCGCCTACGAAGGGTACGGCCCCGGCGGTGCGGCCATTTACATTGAATCGCTGACGGATAACAAGAACCGGGCCGTGGCGGATATCCGTCATATTTTAACCAAGGCCGGCGGGAACCTCGGGTCCAACGGATGCGTTGCCTGGATGTTCGAAACAAAGGGGTATATTGTTGTGGAACACAATGCCGTTGACGAGGATCTGTTGATGGAAACCGCCATCGATTCCGGCGCCGAAGATGTCAGAGAAGATGAGAGCACCTTCGAAATCATCACCGACCCACAGGATTTTGAGCGGGTAAAAACCGCCATAGAAAACCAATCGATTCCTTACATCGTCGCGGAAATCACCATGCTTCCCCAGTCAACCGTGGACCTTAAGGGCAAAGAAGCCGAGCAAATGATCAAATTGATGGAGACCCTCGAAGATTGTGACGACGTCCAAAAGGTTTACACCAACGCTGACATTCCCGAAGACATGGTCGTCTGATTCGTCCATTTGCTGC
>JAQBBE010000285.1:0-11756 GCA_032126435.1 Desulfobacterales bacterium
GCAAGCGCTAATACAAAGGGGCTTGATTCAGGTGCCGGAAAGGGTGCACTATATGAAGCCCCCATGGTTTTGGGGTCGGATCCGTCTGTTGTGTACCGGATATCCGCGTTAGGGCTGGCCTTAAGTTCAACCATCCAGTTGTCGCCTTGCTGAAATACCCGATGTTTGAGGGTAATTGTGTTTGTCCACGGCAATGAATTGCCTTTTTCATGTTGCCCGGTTGAATCAATGCATATGAATTTGCATTTGAGCTCGCTGACTTTAAAATTATTGAATGAATCAAGCTTCATTGACGATGTTGTGGGTTCTGCTTCGCCGGTCTCGTAATATACAATATCTCCATGCACAGGAGTGATTTTAAGTGTGGCTTCACCTGTGTCATCGTTTCTTGATATCTTCTGTACCCTTACCTCGGTTTTTGGCGGCGGAAATGGGCCGTTGTTAATAACGCCCCCTTCATCCCTCCAGATATCCTGGCTTATGGATGTCTCTTTAAGCGTATCCAATGCATCCGGTCGATGGAACTGCCAGGCAGTAAGCGTGGCTGCCCGCCGTTTTATCTCTGACCACTGAGACCTTTGCTGACCGCCAAAGAGACGCGCCTCGCACTTTTTCCTGAACGTGTCTCCAGTGATTTCGTTAGTGAATTTCTGAACCTTTTCAAGGGTATCACGAATGAGTTTTTCGCCATCAAACTGATTATCGGTGAACTGAAGTCTGCAGTCAGTTGTGCGAAATCCATTTTTTGACGGATATACCAGTGTTGTAAAAGCCTCCTGAATAGAGCTTCGCAAACTAAGAATGATTTTATCACGGCTTGTTTGAGCCTGAATGCGTTGCGGGTCTTTATCAGACAGCCTCTCAGCGTCAAATTCATCAATAATGGACTGTATTGCCCGATATTGAGCGGCATGGTCCACAACACGGTCCAGGATATTTTCATGATTTCCGGTTAGAAAAACAATTCTGTTTTTGTATTCAATATCATTTGCAAATTTATCCCAGTCCTTACTCAACTTCGTTGCGCCTGCTATGTTGCCGGTTGGTTCTGTTATAATGAGGCTGACTCTATTCGCATCAATATCAACCTCATCAATAGCAGGAATAATTTCAATCTTCTGATAACAGTCCTTTAGTTCAGGTGAAAACAAAGATCTTAGATATCCCCTCAGTTCTTTTAGACAGGATTGCCGGTTATAGGACGTAGCCATTGAGTGCAGTTTGGCTGCCAGATTCTGGGTATTTTTATAAAAGAGCCTTCCATCCGAACTGGTGTGCAGATACCATGCCTGTGTGGGAAGATAATCAACAATATCCTTTTTTACTTTGGAGATGTCACGGCCCGGCGCACAGAGATATCCCATAATATCACCTTCACGAAGGCCATGGGTGGCGCCGGGAATATTGGCAAGGGATGCCACAAGAATAAGCTTTGATACATCCTGGGCGTCTGTACCGGAGCCAAGTCGCTGATCAAGTTCCTCTGCAACCGAATGTCTCCCTTTGGCAATATCGTGAGTTACCGCCTCGCTTAAAGTCGGGTTAATGGTTTTTATTTCCGAAAAGACCTCTTCATTGTTTAAATCCAGATCATACGGATGAACAAGCATGGTTTCATCCGCCCGTCCGGTTTCATACAGCCTGGATACAATAACGCGCATCAGCCGAATCAGCCCTCTTGTCTGCTGAAACCCGGGGTTTTCTTTGAATCTTGCATAAAGGTCGCGGATTACAAAATGAAAAGGATAGGACTCAATAATTTGCGCCGCATAAGAATCCGGGGAGGCATTGGTTACATCCATCTCTTTTGCATTTTTAACAGCCACAGCATATTCATTAGCAACCTTTTTTATTGTTGTTTCATCCGGTAAAACCTTGAAAAGCCTGGTTCTTAAGATGTGATACAATTCATCGCCATGAGTATTAACCGGTTCTATTCTAAGGGCTGAACGACTCGTCTCTTTCTGGAGATTTTCAAGGGTTTTGTTTATCTGCGCGCTTCCTCCCTCATATGTAGCCGTAAGATCGGATATAATGACGCAGACATTGGAAAGTTCCGTTTTATTAACCGCGATCAAAAGATTTGAAAGAGCTGTTGTCGTAACTACCCCAAGATCGCTGTTCCCGATCTCTCTGGATTTGGCATATTCCAGATAAGGAGGCAGTTCATCCAACATTATTACTGTAGGCTCACCTTTTAACAAGTTTATCCAAGCAGTTACACCAGGGGACTGTAAAGGGGAATAATAATTATTGAACACCTCTTTTTTACCCAACTGCTCGGCAATTGATCCCCATATTCCAAGAGGTGCGTCCGACTGCCTTCCGGTGAAACCAACTACTCTTACATTGCCAAGTGTTGCTCCAGGACTGTTTTTGCCCAGTATTTCCCTGCGAAGTTTGGGATCTTGGGCAAGCAAACCAAGGGCTATCATATTATGGGTCTTACCTCCGCCCATTGCCTGGGTAAGTAAAAATGTAGAGGCTTGATCTATCGATCCTTCCAATCTGCTGAATGTTTTTTCCAAAAGGGTCTTCATGCCTGAGGTTATAAAATTTTCCTCAAAAAAATCTTCGGCATCAATTTTAGACTCCAGGAAATCTGAAAGATCCAGCACAACATCACGTCTATCTCGATTAAAAACGCTTTCTCGCGGTATACATGAAGTTTTTAAATACATTTTTTCATCCTCTAATTAAAATCCGTTAGAAACACACCATGATTTATTTATTGAAGATTCCAAATTGTAAGTTTCTATTGATGATATTGACACTACCTTAACTTACGTTTAAGCTCGTTGAAGTAATTCCATTTGTTAGTAAGGGGCTGGAAATGTCCGTCGACAATTCCCGGGGAAATCTTAAGCTCATCCGCCAGACGGTTCACATCTGCTTTTGTCCGGAATGAGGCAATTTCCGGATCTCGATCACGAGGGCTTAGAGTTTCGGCTGCAAACTCATTATAAACAGTATTTCAGGATTTTTTTTCAAACTTCATAACCTCTTCCATCCTGCAAATCCTGTCTAATCCTATTCTGGAATTACACAAAAAACTCTGTTTTGCTGGTAACGGTTGTTTTAATGGCATTGAGTGTGTCATTCAAAACGGCGATCACCGTTTCCCGAATGTCTCCGGCAACCACCAGGAGCATGACGTCATCTCCTACGGCCAAATGCCTGTTTTCAGCAATTTCAACAAGTATTTCTATGATTCCCGGGGTCTGTTTATGGGTGTCGATGACCTGTTGGAGTTTGCTGTTATCGACGGAAATGGTCAGGCCCGATACCTGCCGTCCGTTGCGTGATGTGCCGCGGACAACGCCGTTATGGCAGAGGATCATTCCCGCCTTGTGATAATCCGGGTGTTTCTTGATTTTATCGACCATGCCGGCAAGATTCACTGGGTTACCTCGGTTGGACCCGTTGCGATATTTTTGGCCTTGGCCAGATCGTCCGGTGTGTTAATGTTATAAAAAGAGCGTAGATCCGGATCAGATTTGCGGAGAATATCTTCAGGAATTCTTTTAACCCGAACCTTTTGAAACACGTGTTGAATTTTGAGTTCATTTTTAACAAGCTGTGCTTCGAGCGGTTTGAAACACCTTTTGGAATATACGGCACACAGCGGCTCCAAGCCTTTGGACGTTTCAGGGATAACAATGTCAATACGCGGTTCTATAGCGTCCAAAAGGGTTTCTACCAATTCTTTTTTGAGAAAAGGGATGTCGCACGCCGCGAAAAATGCATACGGGGTGCTCGAATAAAAAAGACCTGTGTGTATCCCTGTTAAGGAGCTTCGGATGGGGAAAATATCTGTGACAATATTAAAATCCCATTGGAGGTATTGAGGCGGGTCGTTGGTCACCAAAATAATTTTATCGAAAAGATCCCTAAAGACGTCATGGATATGATCGAGGATCTGTTTTCCCCCCACTCGGACCAATGCTTTGTTGGTTCCGAAAAAACGTGAATTTTGTCCACCGGCCAATATCACGCCGGTACAGTGGTTTTTCATATTAACAAATCTTTTTTGGGTACCTTCTGAAACGGTCCCGTCTGTTTTCCATGTCATCAAATCTCCCAAAGACGATCCAACTTGATATAATAGGAAAAATATCGGGCAAAATCAAGCCATTTCAATGGGCTCGCGACATCTGATGCAATGAAATATCATGAAGGGAACTCAAAGATGGTAGATTACGCTCAAGGTCAAGGCGGCAAGGAACGCAGCTGTTGAGCGTTGGATGCATTTTGGAGACGGCTTTATATTAATCTTGATATTAACTTGGCAATGTTGATAGTATGTTGCGGATTAGAATTTACGCCTGACCCCGGAACCCGGCGGTCCATTTCACGGGGCCGGCGCAGATGTCGGCGGAAAAGGCGGTTTTCGTTCAGGCGATCAGAGTAACATCTATGGAGATAAGATGGGTATCAAAAGACACAAGGCAGGCGCTCCGAAAACGGTTAAAATCGGTATTCTTACGGTTTCAAGCACCCGTTCTCCGGCAGACGACAAAAGCGGGCAATGGATCCGAAAAAGGGCCAAAAAGGAAGGGCATGAGGTGGTACGGCATCAGGTTGTTCCCGACGAGACCGGAACCATCACCCGAACGGTTTATGAAATGATCAGAGATCATAAGGCCCAGGTTATCCTTGTCACCGGCGGCACGGGCATCAGCAGCAAAGATGTAACCATTGAGGCCGTTCGTCCAATCTTTAGAAAGGAGCTCACGGCATTTGGGCCCCTTTTTGCTCAGCTCAGTTTTGAAGAGATCGATTCCGCTGCCTTGTTGTCCCGTGCCACGGCCGGCCTCATCGAAGAGACCATCCTATTTTGCATTCCCGGGAGCCTCAAAGCCTGCAAGCTCGCCTGCAAGGCATTGATTTTTCCTGAAATCGGTCATCTTGTCAAGCATGTTCATGACGGTTAGGGCGCGTCATGAAAGCACGAGACCTTTGAAAAATGGTCATTTTTGTTCAAGTTCAAGGAAAGCGAAACTTTTAACCGCAGGAATACACTGAGTATTTCGAGGATAAAGCTAAAGCTTCACTTCGTGCACAATGTTGAGATAGACGCAGAAATTGGGCAAAAAGGGGCGTTTTGCAAAGGTCTCGCACTTCCGGTACAACCCGGATCGGTCTTCTCCGGGTTATTCTTCGAACAGTCGTGCCCAAGACTGAAAACACGCCACTTTCTCAGGGCCGTATGGGCGAAGGGCTTTTAAAATCTCTTCAACCGATTTTTCATGGACATCCGTATTGCCGTTTTTGGAAAAAAACTTGTCTGCAAAGCAGATCGCCTGTTCTTCAATGGATATGGGAATCATATCTCGTTGGGGCAGCGGGAGATTGTTGCGCCGTATGTCTTCGGATGTAATGCCGACACCGACATGTCGCTCACAGACGAGTGCGTGTGCCGGCAATTGCCTGTTTTCAAGAATTTTTCTTCCCAGATAGCCATGGCAGACATATGGATATTCACCGGTACAGCCCAGTTCCGGGGTGTTGGTCATAAAAATGCCGATGTCGTGAAGCATGGCCGCTTCTTTTATAAAATCAAGATCCGGTTTAAGATATACAATTCTTTTTGCTACTGCCATGGCTTTATTTGCCACCTGTTGGCCATGTTGTATGAGAATATTATATGCTTTGGATCCGGGCTCATACAATTCTGCAATAATATCGATTGGGTTCATAAGTTAAACAAAATTTTTACAAGCCGTCTCAAAAATACATCTAACGCCCAATTACGGTGTTGCGAGCCTCTTCAAAATGCTCACATACTCCCATGTATGCTCTGCTTTTTCATCGGCTCGCGCCTTGTCCTTGAACGTAATCCGCATTTTTGAGATGGCTTGTAGATTTATAAGGATTTGTCCGAGAGCAGCACCCTCTCTATAAACGGATCGATGGTACCGTCGAGAACACTGTTTACATTGCCCACTTCAAAGTTGATGCGATGGTCCTTGACCATCTGATAGGGATGCAGAACATACGATCGGATTTGACTGCCCCAGGCGATTTCATCCTTGTTTGCATGTATTTCCTCATATTTTTCATCCTGCTTTTGCTTTTCAAGCTGGTAAAGCCTCGATTTTAGGACCTTCATTGCCAATTCTTTATTTCTGTGCTGGGATTTCTCCTGCTGGCACTGAGCAACGATCCCGGTGGGCAGATGGGTGATACGGACGGCGCTGCTGGTTTTGTTGACGTGCTGTCCGCCGGCACCGCTGGCCCGATAAACATCGATACGCAGATCCTTGTCATCGACCTGGACAACGATTTCGTTGTCCAGTTCAGGATAGACAAACACAGAGGCAAAGGATGTGTGTCGCTTGCCACTTGCATTGAACGGTGAAATCCTCACCAGTCGATGGACGCCTTTTTCAGTTTTCAAATAGCCGTAAGCGTAGTCGCCGCTGGCAGTGAACGTAACGCTTTTTATTCCGGCCTCGTCTCCGGGCTGGAAATCGATGATATGCATTTTAAAACCTTTCCGATCGATCCAGCGCGAATACATCCTAAAGAGCATTTCAGCCCAGTCTTGAGCTTCGGTTCCACCGGCGCCCGCATTGATGGAAACAATGGAGTTGTTCGGATCGTCTTCACCGTTGAGTGTCAGGTCGATGGAGAGTTTTTTGAGTCTTCGTTCAATGCGTTGAAGCTGCCGGGAGGCTTCTTGGACGGTATCTGTATCGGATTCCTCGATGCCGAGTTCGAGCAGTATGTCACATTCTTCAAGATCGCTGTAAAGGGTTTTAAACTTGTCGAGCACACCGGAAAGGGATGTCCGCTCTTTTAAAACACCCGTGGTCTCTTCCGGGTTGTCCCAGAATCCTTTTTGGGTGATGAGCGCTTCTATCTCCTCAATCCTTTTTTCTTTCCCGGCTATGTCAAAGATAACCTTTAAGTTGTTCAAATTTCAAAAAAAGATTCTTTAAATTTTCTCTAAGTTCAATAGACATTTGTGACCTCCTGTGAAAAACGTTGAAAAAGACGGCGACATCGGTTCCGTATCCCATTTTTCGACAACCGGATGGAATTTGATATACCGTAAAATTTAGCTTATTATAATCCTTATTTTTCTATCTTTCAATAGTCCATCGGGGTTAGCCTGAATATTTCCTGAATAGATGGTAAAGACATGTGGAGACGGCTGCAATCAGCGAAATTACCAGGCATGCCATTGCAAACACATCTCCGAAGCGGGCGTAAACGGTCATTTCTTGAAGAATGGGCACCGTGCGGGTCATGACGACATCCTTAAACAGGGGGGTGGCAGCGATGATCCTGCCGGTAGGATCTATGAACCCGCTGATACCGGTGTTGGCAGCGCGTATGACAGACCGCTTGTTTTCCACGGCCCGGAGAACGGCCATGGAAAAATGTTGATAGGGCGCGCTGGTTCTGCCATACCAGGCGTCGTTGGTGATGTTGATCAGCAATGCGGCATTGTTTTCGGCCATGTGTCTGGAAAGATTCGGGAAGATCATCTCATAACAGATCTGTATGCCGATGCTGTAATTTTTCCAATGGAGTGTGTGCCCTTTTTTCCCGGCGCGGAAATCCCCGACGTTTTCCACCATTTTGCCGAGAAACGGCAGCCATTTTTTGAAGGGGATGTATTCTCCAAAGGGCACGAGGTGGGCTTTGTCATATTTGCCCTGAATATTTCCCCCCGGGCCGACGAGATACGCACTGTTATAGTATTCCACCCGGTTGTCCTTAAAATCGAGAGACGGACTGCCGAACAGAACGTCGACCCCGGTTTCATGAATCCCCTTGAGAACCAACTCCGACAGTTGGGCATTGTGCATAAAATAAAACGGCGTGGCGGTTTCCGGCCAGACAACGAGGTCCGGAGCATGTTTTTTTGCCATCCGGGACAGATCGATGTATTTCAATGTCGACGACCGCTGATACGCGGGGTCCCATTTTTGGGCTTGGTCGATATTGCCCTGGACAACGGTAATCTTTGCGGAAGGGGAATTCAAAATCCGTTCCCGGACGGATCGTATCCGATGGTCTCCATAAAACCAGACCAAACCCAAGATGACTGCAAACGTTGCCATGGAGCCTGCAGCAAGCTTTGCCTGAACCGATGTCTTCTGCCAGTCTTTTTTGGCCAGATAAAGATATGCCAGAAAAATTGACGCATTGGCAAGGACAATACAAAATGATACGCCGTATACACCGGATATGTCCGAAATCTGTATGATTTTCAAAACCTTAAATTGGGTATATCCGACCATCTCCCATGGGAAACCCGTAAACAGAAACGAACGAATGTATTCCAATGAAACCCATACCAGCGGCGGCATGAAGACAAGGAACAAGGGCCTCGGGCACAGACAGGTTAGGGCCATTGAAAATATTGCAGGGTAAATGGCCAGATACGCCGAAAAGAGCAGAAAGACCGGCACGCTTACATAAAAAGGAAGATTGCCGTACGTTGTCATGGTATATGCCAGCCAGTAGACCAGCGTGATGTAATGGACCAGGCCGGCACACAGACCCAGAATAAAACCGTTTTTTACAGAAAGATTTCTTAATGCCACCAGCAGGGGAACAACGGCGAACCAGGCCAGCCAGGAAATGCCGGCCTTTGGAAAGGAAAGGGTCAGCAAAAAACCGCTGGATGCGGCTAAAAAAAATTTCAGTCTGTCGAGTTTATCTTCGTTCAATTTCGATGGATTTTAAAAATTTTTTTTCGGTGAAGGACATCGCCGATCTTTCTCATGCGATTCAATTCTTCCGCGTTCATCGGTCCTTGATCCAGAACGGTTAGGTTGTCTTTCATCTGTTCGATATTTTTTGCCCCCATCATACACACATCTACAGCGGGATTGGACAATACAAAGCGATAACAGTCCATGGGGGTCGGCGGTGATTCATATTTCGGAATCTTCCTGGTTTTCAGCAGCTGTTTCCAGCTTGTGGCTGTAAACGATACGACTCCCGGTCGATCACTGCCCGTAAGATACGGGAAAGCTTCTATTTCTGCGCCCCGATGTGCGGCATTGTAGCGAATATGGAATACGTCGAAAAGACCGCCCCGTTCAAGTTCAGGAAACAACGTTCGATTGTGACTGGATATGCCCAACCATCGAACCAGGCCGTTCTCTTTCAGTTCCAAAGCGCCGTCGATCACCCGTTGCGGCGGATGTTTCGGGAAATAGCCCAGTATCAGAATGTCTGCATATTCAATTCCCAATGCCTTTAATCCTCGAATCAAAAAAGATTTTGTCAGATAGGTGTTATGGGCGTAAGTGAACATGGATAAAACAATTTTTTCCCTTTGGCCGTTTTGGACGATTTTTCTCAAGAATCTTTTTAGTTCGGATGAACGGCCTTTGACAAACGTGCCCCAGGTAAAATAATTACACCCCCTATCAAAAGCTTCCTCGTAGGCCTCTGCCGGGGCGCCGAAACTGGAAGAAATGCCGATCCTTGCAACCTGCAAGCCGGTTCTGCCAAGAATTCTCTTATCTCTAAAATTCATCGCTGCCTTTTCCGCAAAAGCACATTTCAATAGACATTATTTTTTCCAACACCCATGGCTGAACCCCAACCGACGTAAAACAGTGGAATGCAGCAGAGCTTTTTCACGTCCGATTCTGCCATGGGTCATCCGGTCAAACGCTGCTGAATTTGAGCGTAGATCGTTTTCGTAGCCGGAGTTGAAATCCCCAAGGCTTCTCCCATTCTAATAATTGTGCCGCCGTATATGTCGCCTTCATTCACGCGCCCTTTTGTCTCAACGTCTCTTTGGTAGGATGTCTTTGTGTCGAAGGGGAAATTATTGGCCTTGTTGATGGATGCTTCAATGATATTCTCCGGCAGCCGAATGCCCTTGCTCTGAGCAATGGCGCGTATTTCCATCATGATAGATTGAACCATTGCCTTGGATTTGTCGTCTTCCATGATTTGCCCCAGGGTCTTTCCGGACCAGGCGGTTGTTAGACCAAATGCTGCAATGAATATATACTTTTCCCATATTGCCGGAAATGGATTCTCGTTCCATTGGAAGTGAATTCCCATTTCCTTGAAAAAACCAATTACAGGTTCAGGGGTGAATCGGGGAAACTTTGGATCTTTTCCAGATAGAATCACACCATCTCCACCGCTCTGACGGATGACCCCCGGTTTTTCGATATGCGTGCCAACGTAAACGCATGCAGGTAAAACAATTCCGGTGTCCAGACGGGCTCTAATTCTGTCGTGAATATCGGCCCCGTTCAACAACGGCATTATGAGGGTTCGTTCATGGACTTTGGGTGTAATCGACGCCACCGCTTCATCTAAATCATAACTTTTTACGCAGAGAAGATATAAATCCGGCGTGGGAATTTTGTTTATATCGTCGGTTGCCAACGTCGGTACGCCGGTCATCGTTTTTTCCGGCGTAACAACTTCGATGCCTTTGCGTTGAATCACATCCAGGTGCTCGCCTCTGGCAATGAAATAGATTTTGTGGGTGACGTCCGGTGTGTTATTGATGGTATGGGCCATCTTTCCGCCGATATATCCACCGACGCCGCCGACACCGTAAACACAGACGCTTTTAATTTGAGAAGAATGGGTGTTCATCGATGGATTTTTCCTTTTTTCATGATTGGTGGTGGTTATTTTGTCTGTTTCCGTGGATGGATCTGCCCATTGCCGTTTCAAAACCTTCGGGTGGGCGGATCGGATCCAGATCCTCAGGCAGTATAGATCCAGGTGGATCCTATTGCAATTCCTTTAAATCAGCATAGTAGTCGAGGGCGTCCGGATTGCTCAGCGAGTCTTTGTTGAGCACCGGCTGGTTGTGAATGACCTTTTTTACGGCCAGTTCGACCTTTTTCATATTGTGGGTGTATGGAATATCCGGAACCGGCAAAATTAATGCCGGAACATGCCTTGGCGACGCATTGGTGCGAATGGTATTTTTTATTTTAGCGACAATCTCGTCGGTCAGTTCATACCCTTGGGTCATTTTGACAAACAGGATAACACGGACATCGTTTTTCCAATTTTGCCCCACAACAACGCAGTCTTGAATTTCCTCTAAAAGATCCACCTGGCGATAGATCTCAGCGGTTCCGATGCGAACTCCGCCGGGATTCAAGGTGGCGTCCGACCGGCCGAACATGATGACGCCCCCTCTTTCGGTGATGACGATATAGTCTCCATGCCGCCAGATATTGGGATACACATTAAAATAGGCATCACGGTATTTTTTTTTGTCCGGATCATTCCAGAAATAGATCGGCATGGACGGAAAAGGAGCGGCACAGACCAGTTCACCCTGTTGATTAATTACCGATTTTCCGTTTTCGTCAAAGGCCAAAACTTTCATGGCCAGTCCCCTGCACTGGAGTTCACCGGCCCAGACCGGCCCCATTGGATTCCCAAGGGCAAAGCAGCCATTGAGATCCGTACCCCCGGCAATGGATGCCAGCTGCAGATCCGCCTTAACCTCCCTGTAAACATACTCGAACCCTTCAATGGACAGGGGGGATCCGGTTGAAAGCACGGCCTTGAGAGGAGAGAGGTCGAAGGTCTTTCCGGGCTTCACACCGGTATTTTGAAGGGCGGCGATGTATCCTGCGCTGGTTCCGAAAATGGTGATTTTTTCATCCTGGGCCATTTTCCACAGCGCGCCGGGATCCGGATGAAACGGGTTGCCGTCATAAAGAACCAGCGTTGCACCCACAGCCAGAGAACTGACCAGCCAGTTCCACATCATCCAGCCGCAGGTGGTAAAGTAA
>JAQBBE010000286.1:0-12917 GCA_032126435.1 Desulfobacterales bacterium
TCAGCCTCGCCGTCTGAGATAATGGTACTTCGAACGGTCCCGAACACAATGCTGCTTTCAACCACGCCGCCCCTCTGGGCCATACCGTGTATTTCGCTCATGCGAACCGGAATATTCGCAAGAAGTGCGGATTCTCCGATAACCTTGGAGGCCAGAAGATTTCCCTGCCCTCCCACAGCCACTATGATTAATCTCGTTGGATTCATTTTTTTACCGTCCGTTGTGGAATCTTTAAAAAACAGTTCCGTTTACCTGCCCGGTTAAATCCGTTGGTAACCGGATAAAACACTGATTGTTTATAAGATAGTATAAAATCTTCATGAGAAATTCAGGCATCATCCTTTAAGGGTAAAATAGCATGCTCCGGGCAAATCTGGGCACAGACCGTACAGCCCGAACACAGGAGAGGATCGATTTTAACCCGGTTACCCTCGATGAAAAAAGCCGGGCATGCCAGCTCATTGATGCAGTTTCGGTGGTTTTTACATTTTTCACTGACAAAAAAAGATCTTCCCCGGGGTTTCTTCAGAGCCTTGGCAAACAGGGTGCAGCCCTCCTTTGAAATAACCACCGAAACACCTTTAAAATTGAGGGCCTCTTTGATGGATTCAATACTCTTTTTAACCCGGTACGGCCGGATGATGGAAACATGCGGAACGCCCACAGCCCTCACGATTTTTTCGATGGACACGTGAGCATATCCTTCCATGCTCAGCGCTTTCATATCGACCCCTGGATGATGCTGATGCCCGGTCATGGCAGTAATGCCATTGTCAAGAATAACCAGCGTAAAATTGTGGTTGTTAAAGACGGCGTTAATCAACCCGGGTATTCCGGAATGAAAAAAAGTGGAATCCCCGATAAAAGAGATGACCTTTTTGTCTGTTACCTTTGAAAAACCGCAGGATGTCCCCACGGAAGACCCCATACATATCAAAAAATCTCCCTTGGAAAGCGGCGGCATAAATCCGAGGGTATAGCAACCGATGTCCGTGGGGCAAATGGTTTCCATGCCCTCTGTTGCCTTGTTAACCGCATAAAAAGTGGCCCTGTGAGAACACCCGGCACAGAGGCTGGGCGGGCGCTGGGGGATTTCGGGAACATCAGAGAGATTGACACCTGCCGCCGGTTTGCATGTCACGTCAAAATATGTGGCCAAACATTGTCTGACCAGTGCCGGGTTGTATTCGTAGAGACGTGAGAAAAGGTCATTCCCCTTACCATTTATGGGGAGCGTCAAACCTTCTTCCTGGGCAAACGCCTTGATGGTCTCTTCCATAAAAGGCTCGCCTTCCTCCACGACCAGCACCTTTTCACACCCTTTTAAAAAGTCTATGATCAAACCCCGGGGCATGGGGTGTGAAAATCCGACGCGTAATATTTTAACGTCGTGCGCCATATTCAGATCTTTTACAGCATCAAAAACATAGTTGTAACTCACACCATTGCAGACAATTCCCCATGGGCCGTCCCCGGTGATAAAATTGTACTCAGACGTTTCGGAAATCGTTTCAGCCGTTTCTAATTTTTCAAGCAGTTTGACATGGAGATTTCTGGAAACTGCAGGAACCGTCACATAATTGAAAGGATCTTTTGTAAAATCACCTTTTGTTATGGGTGTCTGTATATCGCCCAGTTCCACGACCTCGGTGGAATGATTGATCCGGGTGGTGGTTCTGTAAATAACCGCCTGCTGAAGTTTTTCGGACAAATCGAATGCAAAAGCCACCATATCTTTTGCCTCCTGTGCGGAAGACGGCTCCAGCATGGGGAGACCGGCAAGCTTGCTGTAATAACGGTTGTCCTGTTCGTTCTGGCTTGAAAACATGAAAGGATCGTCGGCTGTCAGAATCACCAGACCTCCTTTAACACCCAAATATGCCAGTGTCATAAGCGCATCGGCAGCCACATTCATACCCACATGTTTCATCACGCACATGCTGCGAACTCCGGAATTTGCAGCAGCAGCCGCTACTTCAAGGGCCACCTTTTCGTTGGTGCTGTATTCAAAATAAAGGTTGCCTTCTTGGGATATCTGAAAAAAATTCAGTGAAATCTCCGAAGATGGTGTTCCCGGATATGTTGTTGCAACGGCGACTCCGGCCTCGATCGCGCCCCTGGCAATAGCTTCGTTGCCTAAAAGGAGCATCTTTTGACCGGGATTCACGGCAAGTAGTTTGTGCATTGTTTTTCCCTTATGTTTTAATGCGTAATCTTAGCTTTTGGTTATCGTGTGGTTTTTTAGGAACCCACCCTGATTGTTGCAACCGTCGAGCTTGCAAAGGTACAAGACGGATAGGACGAAGCGGTCATAGACGACTTCATGTGTTTGTCAGCGCGGGAGATTCGGAAGAATCGGCGCTCGCAAAGTTCAGGTAATATACCAGCACAGCCGGTCGTGTAAAGAATTTTTTGCGAGCCAACAAGCAATTGAAAAAACTTTACAAATATCTAACCATGATTTATAGTATCAATTTTGTTAATAATTTTCACAGCAACGAAATAAATGGTTATGGAACATATTGTAAAATCGGATTTATCCTGAATCGAGGTTCGCATGCAACATCAAATTATCCTTGTTATTGCCACACGCAACAAAGGTAAAACAAAAGAAATCAAAGATCTTTTTAAGGATTTTCCGGTTGATATTAAAAATATAGATGACTTTGGCCCAATTCCTCACCTGGAAGAAGACGGCGACACCTTTGAGGAAAATGCATACAAAAAAGCGAGTTTCGCAGCCCGAATCCTCGGGCTGCCGGCATTGGCTGACGATTCGGGACTGACGGTGGAAGCCTTGAAAGGTGCTCCCGGTGTTCATTCCGCACGCTATGCAGGGGAAAACGCAACCGATGAACAAAGATATTTAAAGTTGCTCAGCGAAATGGAAGGGATGTCTAACCGCAAGGCAGCTTTTGAATGCGTCATATCCATTGCCGTTCCGACAGGGCCTGCTCTGACATATGAAGCGCGCTGTGAAGGGCTGATCACTCAAGTGCCTGCCGGTTCAAATGGATTCGGATACGATCCCGTTTTCTATTATCCACCGTATAAAAAAACATTCGCTGAATTAACCAGACAAGAAAAAAACCGTATAAGTCACCGGGGAAAAGCACTTGCCGAACTCAAAGATGAGTTTGACAAGATCTTAATCTGGATCCGTCAAAATATGCCCGTGCGCAAGAAACGACATGGTTAACCCCTTAATGGGTGTAAACAGAATCGATAAAATTTGATGGCGTCGTAAAAAGTCCCATCTACTGCGTTGTAGTATTTTTTCAGACACTCTGCATACTACATGTATGGCCTCGTTCCTGAAAAAATACTACGCCTTGTATATGAACCTTTTTACTTAGCCATCTATAGCTGAATTCATGACTTTTTACGAGATCATCAAATTTGTAAAAAATTAAAATTTTAATAGTTATATTTTCCCCATATTTTTTTACATAACAGTCATTGAAAAGAATGAGGAGTCAAATGTTATGATCGCAGATTTGATTAGAAAAAACAGAAGTTGCCGCAGATTTTTCCAGGAACACATCGTGGATCTGGAAACCTTAACAGAACTCGTCGACCTTGCGAGGCTCTCGGCATCGGCAGCAAATTTACAGCCATTAAAATATATTCTTTCTGCCGATCCTCAAAAGAATGCTCTGATTTTTCCGTGTCTGGGCTGGGCCGGTTATATCGAGGACTGGCCGGGTCCGGAGGACGGGGAAAAACCTTCGGGATATATCATTATTCTTAGTGATTCCCAAAAAGCCAATGATTATGTTGGATACGACTGCGGTATCGCGGGCCAGAGTATTCTTTTAGGCGCCAGAGAAAAAGGGCTTGCCGGCTGTATGATCGCATCGATAAAACGTCAAAAACTCCGGGACATACTCAATATTGACCCCCGGTTTAAAATACCCCTCGTCATTGCAATCGGAAAACCCAAAGAAGAAATCGTGATCGAAGCCGTTGGCAGTGACAACGCGATCCGGTACTGGCGGGACAGCAAGGGCGTCCATCATGTGCCGAAAAGAAAATTAAAAGATATTATCATCGGTTCATATTAGCCGGCAAAGGCACGAAGACCCTCAAACATAACGCAAAAAAAACCGAAAATGGTAACTCATATCAAGGAGAATCTGCATGTTCCAAAAAAAGAAGGGTATAGATATCGTTGTCGATATTGGAGACATCACAACTTTTGAAGCAGCGATGCGACTTTTTGAAAAAAGATTAGACGAAAAAAATCTATCAAGGATACAGAAAATAAAAAATCCGGAAGTTGCTGTTAAAATTGCGAATTCAATAGCCATGTGTGAACCGGAAACTGTTTTTATCAATACCGGATCTGAGTCGGATAAAGTGTATATCAGGGAGATAGCGTTAAAAAATGGAGAAGAAGCCAAACTCCCCATGGACGGACACACCATCCATTTTGATCTCAAAGACGAACAGGGAAGGATTGTCGATCGCACCTATTATATCTCCAATGAAGGGGAACATATCAGTTCTCTTGCCAACAAAATGGACCGGGCAAAAGCACTGATAGATATTCGGGATAAGATGACCGGTATTATGCGCGGCAAAACCATGATCGTCGGATTTTATATGCGGGGGCCCGTCGGCTCGCCGGCATCGAACCCGGCACTGGAGATCACCAGTTCAGCGTATGTATCGCACAGTGCTGAAATCCTTTACAGAAATGCTTTCCCTGATTTTAATAAAGAGGTGGACAGACTCGGTCATTTTTACACCAATATCCACAGTGAAGGGCGGAACAGACCCGAAGATCTGCCCAATGCACGGGTCTTCATGGATCGAAGTCATCGAACCACATACAGTTTTAATTGTACCTACGCCGGAAATACGTTGCTGCTGAAAAAAGGAAATCACCGGTTTTCCGTCGACAAAGCCGTGTATGAAAACAGAGGCAATGAGCTGTCGGAACATATGTTCATTACCGGAGTAAACGGAAACGGAGGCCGTATCACCTGGTGCACCGGCGCCGCACCCAGCGGTTGCGGCAAAACGACCACCGCCATGGCGGGAAACCATTTCGTAGGCGACGACCTTGCTCAAATGTGGATTGACGAAAACGGGAGTATCCGTTCAATCAACCCCGAATGCGGTATTTTCGGTATTGTCGAAGATGTAAACTGGGAAGGTGATCCTTTTCTTATGAAACTTCTCAGAGAACCGGGTACGGAAGTGATATGGTCGAATGTCCTCATTGATGAAAACGGTGTTCCTCACTGGACGGGAAATGGAGAAAATCCTCCACTTAGAGGGAAGAATTTTCAGGGACACTGGGAAAGGGGGATGACCGATAAAGATGGAAAAGAGATCCCCATATCTCACCCCAATTCAAGATGCACCTTAGCCTCATCTGCTCTGGCAAATTATTCGCCGATGTCGGAAGAGCCCAACGGCGTTGAAACAAGAGTGGTGACATACAGCGGCAGGGACAGTAACACCATGCCGCCGGTCTGGGCAGCTCAAAACTCGGATGAAGGGGTTGTCATCGGTGCCTGCATTGTATCCGCGGCAACGGCCACTGAAGTCGGGGCAACCGGAGTTAAACGAGCCCCGTGGGCCAATGCCCCTTTTATCCCCGGATCCCTGGCAGAGTATATGGATGCTCAATTTAAATTCTTTGGAAATGAAAAAATCGCCCAAGACAAAAAACCTGTAATGGCAGGATTAAATTATTTTCTTACGGATAAAGCCAGAGGCGGAGCTTCCAACAAGCTGATCGGAGAAAAAAGAGATGTAAAAGTCTGGTTGGCCTGGCTGGAAAGACTTGCGCACAATGACGTCGAAGTGATTAAAACTCCCGTAGGAAATCTGCCGACTTTCGATGACCTGAAAAATCTGTTTAAAACGATCATCGACAAAGAATATACCGAAGAGCTGTATGTCAAGCAGTTTTCTCTGTACATAGACAATATCGTTTCCAGAATAGACTTGCAGTTAGAGGCATATGGAAAAGAACCCGATATTCCCGAAAAACTGTTCGAAATTCTTAAAGCGCAAAAGAAAGGTCTTGCGGCGCTGAGAAATACATTTGGCCCGGTCGTAACACCGTCTCAACTTGAGGAATTATAACATTAAACCCATACTCAGCGTAATTTGCAGCGGCCGCATGCTGGTTGCCCTTCTTATGGGTTTTGCCTGCGGACTGCCGCTTCTTCTAACCATATCCGTATTGCAGGCTTGGATGAAAGAAGAAGGGGTGGATCTGACGGTAATCGGAATGATGGCCCTGGTGGGCCTTCCTTATACGTTGAAGTTTCTCTGGGCACCGGTTCTGGATCGTTTTACCCTGCCCTTCCTGGGCCGCAGAAGAGGGTGGCTCCTGGTCGCTCAAGTGGCCTTGATTCTTTCGATCTCGGGTCTGGGTTTCACGGATCCGGGAAAGAGCCCTTGGATGGTGGCCTTTGTCGCTTTTCTGGTAACCTTCTTCAGCGCTTCCCAGGATATTGTTGTCGATGCGTATCGGAGAGAAGATCTTCCGGATGAAGAATTGGGGTTGGGCTCTTCGCTGTATGTCAACGGATACCGGGTAGGAATGCTCCTGGCTTCCGGCGGCGGCCTGATCATGGCAGACCACATGCCGTTTTCAATGGTCTATCAGATTATGGCGGCCTGCCTGCTGCCGGGGGTTGCAACCACCTTTCTGGCACCGGAGCCTGAAATTCATGTGGGAACTCCGAAAACCATAAAGGACGCGGTCTTTGATCCTTTGATTGAATTCTTCCATCGGCAGGGCGCACTGTGGATACTGGCCTTTATTCTTTTATACAAAATCGGCGACACAATGGCCAGCGCCATGACCATGCCGTTTTACCTTGACATCGGGTTTTCAAAAACCCAAATCGGCGCTGTGGTAAAACTTTTCGGATTCTGGGCCACTGTCGGCGGCACGCTGATCGGTGGGATGATGATGCTCAGGCTTGAAATCAACCGAAGTCTCTGGATTTTTGGTTTTCTTCAGGCCATATCCACCGCAGGTTTTGCAATACTGGCGCGAATCGGCAACAGCCTTCCTGCACTGTCAGCGGTCATTGCCTTTGAGAATTTCAGCAGCGGAATGGGAACCGCGGCTTTTGTGGCTTTCATGGCGAGTATTACCAACAAAAAATTTACCGCCACACAATATGCGCTCCTCAGCAGCCTCATGGGAGTTCCCAGGGTGATGGCTTCAGCACCGACCGGCTTTATGGTCAAAAAGTTCGGCTGGGAAACCTTTTTTATACTCTGTACGTTAATCGCTGCTCCAGGGATACTGCTGCTTCTGAAATTTGCACCCTGGAGCCGGACCGGTAATCATCGATGAACGAAAATAAAGAAAATAAAATAATCATCGCGCGAATCAAAAATTTAGCCCGGCAGAGAAAAGAAATCCTTTCTTTGTCCCCTGAAAAAGCCCTTGATGCGATTCTCGACTCCCCGCAATCAGCGGCCCTGGTCCATTCACTTTCAGAAGAAGATTTTTATTTTTTAATCCATGATATCGGAATTGAAGACGCGCTTCCACTTCTTCGTCTTGCATCCGACAAGCAATGGGAATATATCGTCGATCTCGAGGTATGGGAAAAAGATCGAATGGATCTCGCATCTGTAACAACGTGGTTTGACCTGCTGTTTAAAATAGATCCGAATCGATTTATAAAATGGTTTTTCGATCAGAAGACCGAGTTCATGGAATTCTATTTATTCAAAAATATCGAGATAAAGATCAGAGAAACCGATGAGGACCCATCCGACTTTGATGATGCGTTTTTTACGTTCGACGACACTTTTTATGTAAAGTTTCTCGACGAACCCTTTGACCTGGAATCCGATTTAAGCGATCGGGAAAAGACGACAAAAAATCGCCGAGACGATTTTATTTCAATTTTTTTTAAAACGCTTTCAACCTATGATCCCTTCACATATCATAAGGTTCTGCTGGAGACGTGCAGCGTTATCCCGGCAGAGACCGAAGAAGAAGCCTATCGACTGAAAAATGTAAGACTGGCGGAAAAAGGATTCCTTCCGTATGAGGAGGCCGTCGGCATTTATCAGCCGCTCAAAGTACAGGAGTTTAAACAACAGCACACAAAATTTATCAATTCAGAGCCTGAACGAAACCTGTTCTTTCCGGTTCCGTTCTATCACGCCGGATTGCTGGAACAAGAGGACTATTTTACGAACGCATTAAAAAAAATCGACATCGATGATGTTCTGGAGCAAATTCAGATCGAGTTTGCCGCTCTGTGCAACCTGATTATTTCTGCGGATCAAAAAAAAATCCGGGAAAAAGACGAACTTAAAAGTGTCGTAAAAAAGGCTTGCGGATATATTAATATTGGACTCGAGAAGCTAACCGAAGATGACGGGGATCTCGATGCCGGCCGTTGTGCCGCAGTGGTACAAAAATACCCCCTTTCAAGTATTTTTAAAGTGGGATTCGGGCTTGCCCTTGAACTGAAGTGGCATGCCGAAAAATGGCAGAAAAAGAGCTGGTTTAAAAGAAACGGATTGCTTCTGGGCTTCTGGGACCAAGATCGGATGGGGGTACTGGGAGGGCTTCTGATAAAAAAGCCGCTGTTTTATGACAATTATAAAACAGGTGTACTTTACAGGGAATTTGTCGCCATACAAGACATCGAGGACACTGAAAATACATTAAATGAAATTGTCGCCTTGGACGAAATTCTCTCCCTTATGAACATAGAACCCGAGCTGGTTTCGGAGGGGTATCTAACCTATAAAAATTTTGTTCTGACACTCTGGGCCCGGAATTGTTTGGGCCTGTCAGAGGAACTTTTACCGCTGCCCTTTGATGCGTTCAGAAACTTTTTTAATGATCTCTGGGCCGGCAAAGACAAACCGCGCAAAACGAGCCTGACAATGAAAAAATCGTTTTTAAACTGGCTTTCAGATAAGACGGGGCTCACACATTATGAGATCACTCAGAAACTGGGCCAAACCCTGGAAAATCTTTTTAATGAGATCGAAAGCGAGGTTGGAGAAGTATCCGGCGAAGACCTTGATCCCAGATATATTCATCTTTTTTTAATAAATCCGGATAATTAATGAGGAGGTTGTATTATGGAACCGATAGGCGATGCTTGGGTAAAAAAATTTAAGACGGTAAAAGTTAAGTTAAAAGACGGTACAATCATTAACGGAAAATTGAATATCGGCGAGTATGCGAGAGTGTTTGATTATTTTAGAAGTTCTCCGGACCAATACTTTATTCTGTCCGATGCCGAACACGATGAACAATCCGGAAAAGTCGTCATCATCAATAAAAATGAGATTGTGTGGGCTGAGCCGGAAGACACCTAACCTGAATTTCTCATGAAGAACATCAATGGCCGGCCCTGTTGTTTATTCAGGGTTAGGGCTATCCGGTTATCAATAAGAAGACTTTGGAACGCTCCAGAACCGGTGGCTAAAGAGTTGGCACGCCGGCGTAAGATTGTAGATGGCATCTGCGGCAATCATGACCGCGGCATTGGTCCAAGTGCTTTTATGTTTGGGCCAAATGGTCATGTCCGGACACGTAAATCCGCACCAGTATGACCCGTCTTTGTTGGTTCTGTTTTGAATCCAGTTAAACACCGTCTCTGAAAGACTCAGGTTGCCCATGGCCGACAATGCCAGAGTCAGTTCGCACGTTTCTGCAACCGTTATCCAGGGCCGGTTGGATACACACCGAACCCCTTGACCGTTGATTACGAATTTTTCCCAGAGCTTTTCGATTCTCCGGTGCGCCCTATGGCCGGTGATGACGCCCGAGAGTATCGGATAGAACCAGTCCATTGAATAATTGGATTTGGACCTGTTAAAATGATCGGGCTTATACTGAATCGCATATTTTAACCTTGATAATCCTTCAATCCATGCCGGCATCGTATACCCGAGTTGTTCTGCAACAGCCAGAGCACATTTGATGCTCATGTAGACAGAGCTGGATCCGGTCAAAAGCGCCATGGGATCGACGCGCCCTGCCGGGCTTATCGCCCAGTAGATCTCACCGCCGGGAGCCTGCATGTCGAGAGCGAAGTTTATGGCCGATTTTAGGGTCGGCCACATCTCTTCAAGAAAGGTTAAATCACCGGTGATAAGATAGTAGTGAAAAACACCCACAGCAATATAGGACGACAGGTTCGTATCCCGTGTTTTATCCTTAGGAATACCATTCATGTACGAGGCATACCAGCTTCCATCCTCAAGCTGCATTCGGGCCAACCATTTATAGGCCTTCTGCGCCTCTTTTAAAAACCCGCCGATGCTGAGCCCCATTGCAGCCTCAACATGATCCCACGGGTCTGTTTTTTCATCTTCGCACCAGGGTATTTCACCGCTTTCTCTTTGTATTTTTGCGATCATGCCGCCAACAAGATCAACGTCAATCGATACTTCCTGTTTACGCGCGTAGAGATTAAGTCCTGTACACATGATATCTTTATCGATGGAGAACTCCGGTATTGTTCATAAAAGCATTATCCATGGAGCGGTTCAACAAAGAAAACATCCCGATCCCTGATATTGGGTAAAAAGGTTTGCAACCATCTTGATTTGTGGTAATTTACATATAAATCTTCAATCAGCTTTGTGGACTATAACATAGATGCACATTAATCAATTAAAAAGCACACTGCGTTTTTATTTCATTACCGATGAAGATGTCACCGGCTTTTCTCCGGTGAAGCAGGTATGGATTGCCATAAAAGCCGGAGCGACCATTGTTCAATACCGGAACAAATCTTTTTCTTCGCGGTTTTTCGAAGAAGTTGCCGCCATAAACAACATCTGTAAATGTAACGCCATCCCTTTTATCATCAATGACAACATCCTGCTTGCCAAGGCGGTTATGGCCGATGGCGTCCACCTCGGTCAGGACGATGAAGATCCTGCTCTGGCGAAACGCATTTTAGGTCCTCAGGCAATTATCGGCAAGTCCGTATCCAATCTTGATGAACTGAACGCTTCAGATCTGTCAGTTTGTGACTACATCGGAACAGGCCCTGTTTTCTCCACCCAGACAAAAGTCGACGTAAAAAAGGTTATCGGACTTTCCGGCCTAAAAGCCGTCGTAAAGGCATCCCCGGTTCCTGTGGTCGCCATCGGCGGTATTGACCAGACAACCGCAGCATCCTGTTTCGAACAGGGTGCTTCAGGCATCGCAGTCATCAGTGTGGTTACCCGGGCTGAAAATCCTTTACAAAACGCTTTACAGGTCGCATCGGCTTGCGGATGCAAGCCCCCTTCTTCGGTTTTTTCGCCGTGGAATAACGAATTCGCACTGATCAAAAAGCTTATTAAACAAATACCGGCCCATTCATATCTTCGAATTCCGCCCGGCGATGATGCCTGTCTTCTGATGCCGATAAACCGTCCGGTCATCACAACAGATACGCAAAAAGAGGGGGTTCACTTCAGACTCGACTGGCAGACCCCTGAAGAGGTGGGCAGCAAAGCCGTGGAAGTTACACTCAGCGATCTCGCGGCTTCGTATGCTGTGCCGATAAGCCTTTTTGTCAATCTCGCACTTCCGGATTATATTTCAGATCAAACCGTCGAGAATATCTATAAAGGGATTATTAAATCTCTGGCAAAACACAACTGCACATTGGGCGGCGGTAATATTTCCGCCGGGTTTGAGCTGACTTTAGATCTTTTTGCAATAGGCCGGGGGCGTGAAGATATCTTCCCGGTACGTTCAGCGGCGCTACCCGGGTATAATCTTTATAGTACGGGACCCCTTGGACTTTCCCGTGCCGGCTTAGAGGCATTGATCAGAAAAGATGACACATTCGACGAATTGATCGCAAAATTCAAATTTCCCTCGGCCCGGTTCGACGCCGCACAGGTACTGGCAGAAAACGGGGTTACCTGTGTTATTGATGTCAGCGACGGCCTGGCAGGTGATGCAAAACGAATCGCAGAAGCATCTGAGATTTCCGTATCGATCGATTTGACGTCGAGGGCATTCCACCCAACACTGGTATCATTCTGCGAAAAATACCGGCTGATTCCCGAAGAAATGGTCCTTGCCGGAGGTGAGGATTACGAACTTTTGTTTGCTTGCACCCCGGACCTGTTTGAAAATATGAAAAAAGATCTTCCAACGGCATTTAACGTCGGCCGCTGTCTCGAATTTCAAGGAACACACATGGTGAATATTCCTGGGAATATTTCATCTTTTCAGCATGGAAAAAGATAAAATGAGAAAATCGGGTTGAAAAAGGGAGGTTCTCTTGCAGATCGCAAATAACATTCATGCATTTATGTGGAAATCGATGTCCGCCAACAACTGCAACACCTATTTGATCGACGGCCCCACCCGTATTCTTATCGACCCTGGACACAGCCACCTGTTTGATCATGTCCACGAAGGACTAATGAAATTAAATTTAACCCTCGAAGATATCGGATTGATCATATGCACCCATGCCCATCCGGATCACATGGAAGCCGTTCAGTTGTTCAGTGAAACCCAAGCCCTGATAACCCTCCACCCTAAAGAATGGAGCTTTTTAAAAACCATGGACAAACATGTACGCGCTGCCATTGGTTTAGATGTCGATTTAATTGCACCCGATTTTTTTCTAACAGAAGGTGACATTTCGGTGAATCGTTTAAATATGAATGTGATTTACACCCCGGGGCATTCACCGGGATCCATCTCCCTTTATTTTCCGGAAACAAAGATACTTTTTACGGGTGATCTGTTGTTTAAAGGCGGTGTCGGCCGTACGGATCTTCCGGGAGGCAATGGTTCACAGCTTAAAGAAAGCATCAAAAGCCTAACACAGCTGGAAATCGAATGGCTGTTGCCCGGTCACGGCGAAATCGTTTCAGGTGCGACGGATATCAAAACCAACTTCGATCAAATCGTCCGGTCTGTGCTTAATTACATCTAA
>JAQBBE010000287.1:0-14310 GCA_032126435.1 Desulfobacterales bacterium
TCCTTTAACTGGAGGAACCTTTATGGATGGTTTTTACGGAAGGTTTTTGAAAATCAATCTAACGGACAATCAATTCGATGTGGTGACCCTAAATGAAGAGATTCTTTTGAAATATCTTGGGGGGAAGGGTCTGGCTTCATATCTTCTTTATTCCATAAATCCTCCGGGTGTCGATCCTCTGTCACCGGATAATTGCCTGATTTTTGCAACCGGGCCCATCACCAACAGCCGGATATGGGGATCAAGCCGGTATGGCGTCTTTGCCAAATCCCCCCAGACCGGTTTTTTTTCTGAATCTTATGCCGGCGGAAAAGTACCGGAAGCCGTCGATTCAACAGGGTTTGACGCCATTGTAATTGTCGGAAAAAGTCAGCGCCCGACGGTTGTTGTCATACAACCTGATGGTGTCGAATTCAATGATGCTTCAGGTATTTGGGGGATGGATACGTATCAGACCGAAGATACCGTGAATCAACAATTCGGCAGTGTCGGCGGAGGAACAGCAAAATCCGGTGCCGTTGTCATCGGTCCGGCAGGAGAGAACCTTGTTCGTTTTGCTCTTATCGAGAACGATTACTGGCGATCGGCCGGAAGGACCGGGGTCGGTACCGTCATGGGATCAAAGAATCTCAAGGCCATCGTATTCAAGGGAGATAGAAAGCGTTCCCTTTTCCATAAGGAACATGTACGGCAGTTTTCAAAAGCAGTTGCTGAAGAATCGAAAAACAACCCTGTTGTTCAGGCTTACAGGACCATGGGTACCCCCATGATGGTGAAAACCATCAATCAGGCCATGGCGTTTCCCACAAAATATTGGTCTGAAAGTTTTTTTGATAAATGGGAAAATATCGGTTCAGAAGCCTTGCACAACCAGTGCCGTGTTCAGCCGCGTGCCTGCTCAAAATGCTTTATCGCATGTGGTCGGATGACCACTGTGTTAAGCGGGCGCCATGCCGGCCTCAAGATTGAAGGGCCCGAATACGAGACGATATTTGCTTTTGGGGGTCTTTGCATGATCGACAGCATCGAGGAGATCGCTTATTTGAACGATATTTGTGACCGTCTCGGTATGGATACAATATCCGCGGGGAATCTGTGTGGATTTGCCATTGAGGCTGCCAAACGGAAGAAAATAGATTTTCATATCGATTATGGAGATGTCGATGGCATAGCCGCTCTGCTCGAACAAATTGCAGCAAGGCAGGGCATCGGAGACATCCTGGCCCGAGGGATTCGATATGCAGCAAAAGCCTGGAACCTTGAAGACATAGCTGTTCACGTTAAGGGCCTTGAGCCGCCGGGTTATGATCCCAGAGTACTCAAAGGCAGCGGGCTTGCTTTTGCCGTTGCAGACCGCGGCGCATGTCATTTAAGGGCGACGTTTCATAATCCTGAGTTGAAAGGGGTGATCGATCCTGAAATCATCACGGGAAAAGCCGAGCTTCTGGTGGATTTTGAAGATCGCCTGACGCTGATGGACACCTTTATTCTATGCCGATTTTACAGAGATATGTATCCCTGGGAACGGTTGGGACAGATCATCCAAATGACCACCGGCTTGAAGCAGAACAAAGCCCAATTGCAGAACAAAGCTTCTGAAATATCTACGCTGATTCGTTGCTTTAACATACGGGAAGGGCTTAAACCCGAAGATGATTCGCTTCCAAAACGTTTTCACGAAGACATCCTTAAAACAGGGCACGTCATTACCGAAACGGAGCTTGAGGTGATGCTGAAGGAATACTATCATCATAGAGATTGGGACGAAAGGGGACGTCCTGAAAAGAGACCGGACATCCCTTCTTCTGAACCGATATCGCGAAATCTTCTATGATGGATTTTCCTTTCATATGTTGCAAAAGCATCTCCAATGCTTATTGTTAAATCCAGCACAATTTTTTCTGAAAGCAATATTGAAGAATTCGTAAAAATAACAACGCATTCTGTTGATCTTTATAAAAAATTGGAGGACAATCGATGACTTTTGAAACCAAAGAACAAGTTTTAGAAAAGGTCCTTTCCCAGGACAAAACGCTGTGCCCTCACTGCGGCGTGAAAATGAATATATGGGAGGTCCCACCGTTTAGCTTCAGCGACGGTCTCGGATGGGGAACCCCTTACCTGTTTGTATGCTTTAATGATGAGTGTCCGCTGTATGTCAATGGATGGAAAAACCTGGAAGAAAATTATGCGCATAATGCTTCATACCGGTGCATGAACTATCCAGGAACACAGCAGTTTGAATGCATCCCTGTATTCAGCCCCATGGGGGGCACGGGGCAAATAATCGACGAACAGGTTCTGGTCGAGCAAGAAATGTTGAAAGAAAAAATTAAACGCGGATTTTCTATTCTTACGGATGCATATTTGTCCAAAGACTGCGTCACGGTGGTCAGGATGCTTCTTGATGCAACCGAGCCCCAACGCGTCCGTTTAAAAGCGGCGGAAATGGTGGGTGACATCGGGGAACTGGAAGCCATAGAACCGATCAAGAATGTAAGGTTCGGCAATGAAATTATTCAGAAAAAAGTCGACGAATCCGTGCAGAAGATTCATGGACGATATTTTACCCGCGAATGTCCTTTTTGTGCGGAAATAATAAAGAAAAGAGCAAAAATCTGCAAACATTGCGGACAAGATGTGGCCGGGCAGTGAGGGTAATCTAAATTGAAGGATTTTTTTCGATCGGCAACTCAATTCGGCGTTATCCGTTTCCGGTAAGATAATTTTCAGCCAGAGATCCGTAGACAACCGGGAGCGATTCAATGGCCGGTGGTTTGAATCCAAAGACGATTTCGAGAAAAACCATTGTTATGCGAAAGGTTGCACCCCAAAGCACTTCATGGCCATCTGGATACTTATGGACAAAACAGGGATAGTCTTTCATATTCGGATGGCTGCCGTTTTTATTCGACCTACCGATATGTAATCGATAACGTGCATAATGAGACGGGTTCAAAAGATTCCGTAAGGGAATGTGAACGACCCTTTCCACCTCCCAGTTCGGGAAAAATCGCTTTTGACGGCCGATCCAGCAAACCATAGGGTAGATCACCTTCCGAAACATCACAAGCTGTTGTGACGGAAGAGGTCCCAAAAACCTCACTCCCAGAGGGTTTAAGCGCATTTCTTCAACACTTTCTCTTAAACAGGTGGCAAACAGTAATGCCAGACTTTGGGCCTCGTATGAATGGTGTTTGTGCCACCGTGGCCAATGCGACCACCGTGTCAAAGGAGATCCCGGTACGTATAAAAGCTTTGCAAGAATGGAATCAAGTGGAGAAGATATGCTTCCACCCGGACAGCAAAGGTCGCCCGGCTGTTTTACCTTAAGGGACCGTTTGTTCAAAATCAAACAGGGTTTTGGAGCAGATCGTTTTTCTTCGTCATAAAGACCCAGCAAAAACAGCACGGCAGACGATATTGCCGAATCTTTAATCCCTTCTGAAAAAATGGGATCCTGACGATTTTTTTTATGAAGTGCATTGGTTATTCGTTCAATAAAGGCGGTGGTGTTTCCGAAAGAATTCATCATTTTTATTCACCCATGGGCATTTCACCAACAATTATATTCTGATCTATACCATATGGCCGGGAAAAGATGTCATTTTTTATTCAACTCATTCATTCTTAAACTTTTTGCAAGAATAGGTTAAGTCGCAGTTCAATAAACCACAGGAGAAACATCATGAAGGTCATTAAAATCGGCGGCGGCTGTTTAAAGGGGAGAAAGAATATCGGGCGGATTCTTGAACTTGTTGCAAGCCGTGGCCGCGGTCATATTTTTGTGGTTTCTGCACTGAACGGGGTAACTGATTTTTTGATCGACAGCATGTCTTCCGCCCTTGAGGATGAGGGGAATATCCCTGCTATTATCGACCGACTGAACACCAAGCACATGCTCATTGCCCGCCATCTCATGCCCAAGGGTAATATTCTAAAAAACTTTAGGCGGGATCTTAATAAGTCGTTAAGCAAGCTCGAGCGTCTCTATTACGGGCTCAGCTTTACCCGGGAAATTACACCAAGAATTCGGGATATTGTTTCCAGTTTTGGTGAACGATTTTCTGCGGTACTCCTTTCCAGTGTACTACGCTCCCAAAGCATTCAAGCCACATACCGTATGCCGGATAAAATCGGCTTGATCACTGACGGCAAGTTCGGTGATGCCACAGTCAATTTGGTGGAAACGACTAAGAATTTCCAGCAGAACATAAAGCCCTTGATGAAACGGGACGTAATTCTTTTTATTCCCGGCTTTTTTGGGATCAGTGGGGACGGCGAAATCACGACATTCGGTAGGGGCGGCAGTGACTATTCTGCGGCTGTGGTTGCGGCAGCCATGCAGGCGGAAATCCTGGAGGTCTGGAAAGATGTTGACGGCTATATGAGCGCTGATCCGGATTTTGTTCCGGAGGCACAGCTTATTCCGAGGCTGTCCTACGATGAAGCCGCTGAACTTTCCTATTTTGGTGCCAAAATTCTTCACCCGAGGACGGTGGAACCGTTAAGGAGAAGCCGTGTAAATATTGCCGTCAAAAACACCTTAAACCCGGATGTCGCCGGGAGCGTGATTACGAGCCGAAGCCGAAAATCAAAAAACATCATAAAAAGTGTAGCCCACGACGGCGATATCGGCATCCTTAAGGTTCACGCTTCAGGGGTCGGTGCTCGACTCGGGATCCTCTCTCTGGTGGCCAAGCAGATCGCCGAAAGCGGTATCAATATCAAATCTGTGGTCACATCTCAAACCTGTATCAGCCTGCTGCTTGCACTCAAGGATCTTGAGCCCGGCTTCCGCGCCCTGAAGTTAATGCATCCTAAACCTTATCGACGGCTGGAAAAAATTGAGGATGTGGCGCTGGTGAGTATTGTGGGCGGCGGACTCCTACAAAGCAAAGGGATTGCAGCAAAATGTTTTTCCGCTGTGGCCGAATGCCAGGTCAATGTTGAGATGATTTCATTCGGCCCTTCTCCGGTGGCGCTTTACTTTCTGGTGCGCAACAAAGATTTGCACTGCGCTGTTAATGCCATCCACAATAAATTTTTTTCTAAGAGCCGGCAAACGTTATAGTTTCTTTGTTTTGAAATTTATGCTTAAAGTTCAAAATTCGGATCTTAGAATTTTGATATTGGCTTGTATTTCAAAGAAAGATGGAGACTTTATGAATGGGTAATACACAAACCATGGCCATATTGGGTCCCATGCGGATACCCTTTCTAATACTGCCGCCGGTATGTGTTGCTGTAGGGGCAGCGACTGCATTCTGGTCGGGAATCGAATTAAATCTGCTTTATTTGGCACTCGCTTTTATCGGCGCTCTTTCGTCACATATCAGCGTAAATGCCTTCAACGAATATTATGACTTTAATAGCGGACTCGATTTCAATACTCGGCCTACGCCGTTCAGTGGCGGAAGCGGTACGCTTCCCAAAAACCCTGAAAAAGCGCATTATGCACTGATTACCGCATTTGCTACACTGGCGACGACACTTTTTATCGGTATTTACTTTTTGTTTATAAAAGGACTGTGGCTTTTACCCTTGGGGATTATCGGTATTATTGACATTGTCGTCTATACCCGATGGCTGACAAGAAGTCCTTTGATCTGCTTGATTGCTCCCGGGCTGGGCTTTGGACCTCTCATGGTAATGGGAACCGATTTTGTACTTTCAGGATCTTACTCTTGGACCGCCTTTATCGCATCCCTGGTTCCGTTTTTCCTTGTGAGTGATCTGCTTCTTCTAAATCAGTTCCCGGATGTTGAGGCCGATAAAGGTGTCGGTAGAAATCATCTGCCCATTGTAATCGGGCGAAAGGCGAGCGTGAAGGTTTACGCTTTATTCCTTGCAGGCGCTTATATGTCCATCGTTTTAGGGTGGTTGGCCAGGATCTTGCCTCCTGAAAGCCTTGTGGCCCTTGTCACGATTGCCCTCAGCGTTAACATTGTTCGAGGAATTTCCAGATATGCCGATGATATCCCTGCATTGATTCCATATATGGGCCGGAATGTTATCTTGACCATATTAACCCCTGTCTTGCTTGCAATCGGCCTCTTTATCGGCCGCTGACAGGTTCTTATTGGGAGGAATAAAATGTCTCAAAAATTGCCGGAGGATTTTTTCAATTGGCTTGTTGATTTGCGTCGCTGGTTTCATCGGTTTCCGGAACCGGCTTACAAAGAGGAAAAGACGGCGGCCAAAATTTGTGAAGTGTTAGAAGGGCTTAAGGTGCCGTTTCAATCGGGTGTGGGAGGAACCGGTGTGGTGGCAAAGCTCCGTGCAAAGCATAAAGGCCCTGTAATCGCTTATCGAGCGGATATGGATGCGCTGCCGCTTGAACAAGGAAATGCGGTTTCTTACAAATCCCAGAATGAAGGGTTCATGCATGCCTGCGGACATGACGGGCATATGACCATTGCACTGGGCATCATTCGCTGGCTGATTGAAAACGGATGGCGTCAGAACGGCTCCGGTGAAATCATATTTATATTTCAACCTGCAGAAGAAGGTGGGGCAGGCGCCATGGCGATGCTTGAAAGCGGTATTTTTGATTCGGAACCGGTTGAAGCCGCTTTTGCCGGACACATGTACCCTGAATTTCCTGTGGGGCATATCGGAATTGCCCCTGAAGTCAGCAATGCGGCCGCAGATGCTCTTATTATCCGTTTGAAAGGCAAGGGCGGGCACGGTGCCTATCCGCATCATTGTAAAGATCCCATTGTTGCCGGTGCGCATCTGGTTGCACAAATTCAGTCGCTGATCAGTCGGGAACTCCCGCCCCATGAAAGTGCTGTGCTGAGTATCTGCCGTTTCCATGCCGGAACAGCATCAAACATTATCCCCGAGAACGCCGTATTGGAAGGAACCCTCCGAACCCTTAAACTCGACATTCGTGAACAAATAATAAAACGCCTCCAAGATGTCGTGCAAGGTGTGGCTCGGTCGTTCAATATTTCAGCAACCCTTGAAGTGATACAAGGATATCCTGTTCTGGTAAATGATCCAAAGCTCGTGAAACACACTTTGGCTTGCGCCGGGGATGTGCTGGGGACGGACGATGTCCACACCGGGCTCCCCAAAATGGGTGCTGAGGATTTTGCCTACTTTTGTCAGAAGTGGGGGGGTGTATTGGTCGGTCTTGGATGTCACGATCCGCGCAAAGGCTTTCAATACGGTCTACATTCCCCATATTTCGATATTGACGAAAGGGTTCTGGATGTGGGGACCCGGCTTTTCGGGCAAGTTCTCATGCGGTATATGGAAATTTGAAATGGGTTCCGGTAACTTCCAACCGATCCGGAAGATCAAAAAACATTGCCGAGATAATCTTCCTTTTCCATGGAGGTGAAAGAAGAAATGTTCGGAAGGTTAAGTGAATTTATTGCAAAATCAATAAGTTGATTATAGTCAAAGCGTAAGCCCATCTTTTCGTAGTATTTTTCTAGAATCCTCTTTGGCCTGAAATCTTTGAATTTGCATGGTATTGAAAGTGTCGGGAGGTTTTCCCGGGTAATCACTTTCAGTATGTCATCGTTGTTGTATTTAATCAAAGGTCTAAAAACCTGATATCCCTCCTTCATCGTTAAAAGCGGGTAAAAACGCTGAGCTGTTTCCTTAAATCTTTTATTTTTTTCAATCCCTATTCCCTGATCAGGATTAGAAGAAATGTTGTTGAGCAAATGCTCTAAGGAATAGCTGACGATGTCCCAAAGAGAGTAACTAACGATGAGGACAAGACTGTTCCAGTTCTCTACCGAGCGGGTCAGGATGCTCTTGAGTAGATTTTTTCTAAAGTCTTGACATAACAGACATGGATTCTTTGAATTATCAAGTTTGTCATCCGTCTTTCTCAAATCATGCCAAATAATACGTGTACCCCGTTTACTCCAATAAGATTCTATTTTTTTTTTCTCTTGTTCAGTATATCTGTGAATCGGAAAGGCTCCGGTATGCGCCGTAAAATCGAATCCGAATTCTTCTTTTGCCGTAGAGATAAGATCCATAGCGGCGGACGAGTCCTTTCCACCTGAAAACAACAGAATAATATTTTTATCATTAAAGCTTTCAAGTATGTGTCGATGTTCCTTTTTCCAATGAGTATAAATTTGGTCTGAGTGCATGTATTCCTTCAAAAAGATTTGAGGTTCGATAGTGAAATTGTTTCGGAATCATTGCATATATTTTTTAAGTGTTGAGGACTCACTTTAACGCCCAATCCCGGATTTTTCAAAGGACCCGCCTTACCGCCCGGCCCAAAAGATACATTTTCGAATGTCGTATTTTCCTTTAACATGAATTCATCATAGGAACCATCATAGTATACGGCATCCCCACAGAGAAGACACAGCGCCCTGCCTGCAGCAGAAAGAATGCCGGATTCTCCCAGTTGACATCCGATTTGGAAAAGAATGCCGTTGGTCCGCAGGTAGTCAATTATCTTGAGTGAATTTCTGAATCCGCCGCATTTGGACAATCTTACGTTGATCATCTTGTAATAGCCCTCTTTAGCGATCTTTTCCATATCGCCCAAAGAGCATGCCGATTCGTCGGCCATCAGGATCACACCTTCGGTTTGCATAAGAGCGGCAAAATTCGCAAGGTCCGGTTCGTTCGGCATCATCGGCTGTTCGACAACCTTGATTTTGTAGTTTTTAATCAATGGTAGGTGCTCAAAGGCAAGTTTACTGTCCCAGGCACAATTAATGTCCACCCTAAGATCATGGTTTCCTCCAAACACTGTGTGAACTGTATCGAGCATTTCTTTATTCTGTTCGAAATTTTTTCCCAGTTTCATCCGCAACTTATTTATTTTCATTTTCTTAATCAATCGACATAATTCCATGATTCTTTGTTTGCCGGCGAGCGGAATTGCGCCTCCATAATAAACATGGTCCGTATAAAAATCTTTGGGAAAATATTCGGTTATATTTTTGTTTTCGCTTTTGCCGAAAGCATCCAGAAGCGCTGTTTCAAGGGCACAAATTGCAGCATTGTGAACCTTTTGGCCGGAAAGGCTGTCGACGAAATCCCATATCTTGGAAATGTCTTTTAATTCGGTTGGGAAATTATCTCTTTGTGTGAAACCGTATATGCTTTTGGCGGCACTTTCCTGGGATTCCCCAGTTACGTAAGATCTGGGGGCACCTTCACCGTATCCTCTAATTCCATCCTTTTCGGCCACGACCTCGACAATGATATTATTGACATAGGATCTTTTTCTTAAAGAATGAGAAAAATCAGATAAAAAAGGGAGCGTTACCCGATGTATTATGACCTTGTCTATTCGCACGATTCCGTCCTTGCGTCAATGGAGGGTAATGATTGATTGGAATTGTCGACGGGCAACGTCAGGGTAAATACGGTTCCTTTATTGACCTTGCTTTTTACCTCTATGATCCCATCATGATCCTGCATATTCTGATGGGCGATAAACAGACCCAGACCGGTACCATTATGAATACTGCTCTTGTGTTTTGTGGTAAAATACGGATCGAATACATTGTCAATCATGGATTGAGGAATCCCGAGGCCGTTATCTTTGATTTCGATGCAAATGGTGTCCGGGCATCCCTTTTTGATACAGTTTTTTGTGGTAAACTCGATCTTTCCGCCCTCGGGGGTAAAATCAACCGCATTGGAGAGCAGATTCAGAATCACCTCTTTTATCTTTTCACTATCCATCCACACCTGTCCGATGTTGGGATCGAATCGACGAGAAACGTCAATTCTTTTGGCATTGCTCTGGGGTGAAACCAGGAGAATCATTTTCTCGATGAGGTCATGAAGGCTATTAAACTCGAAGTGCGATTCCCTTTTCTTGACAAGATCCAAGAGTTCCGTAATGAGGTTGTTGATCCGACCGGTTTCTTCCAGTGCAATCATATGGAAGTTTTCCCGGAATTCTTGATCATCGTATTTTTGCGGCATCATCTGGATGAACGTTCCGATGGCGGTCATGGGATTCTTTATTTCATGGGCCAGTCTTGCCGCCAGGTTGCCCAAAAAAGAGAATTTTTCGGAGCGACTCAAAAGCGCTTGAGATTTTTTCAGTTCCGCCATCTGTTTTTGGAGTCTGCTGTAAAGTCTTGCGTTCTCTATGGCTATGGCGATATGCGGTGCGAAGACCTCCAGTGTTTCCCGAGTTTCCTGGGGGACGCCTCTCCCATCGATGGCATCCGTGGCAATGACCCCGATTACCTTGGAACGGGTAATAAGGGGGACAACATATACCGAAGTCGGTTTGACATGGGTCAACATAATATTTTCTTTTCTAAGGATCGAACTATTTACCTCAGGCACATACTCCGACCGACCCGTATTGGTTACCCTTGCCAGGATGTTACTCAAACGATCCAAAGAAACTGTGTAATTCTTAACCTCCTTCGGGACCTTACCACTATAATCTGTACCGTAGATATATTCAAGCTGCCTTTCGTTTTCATTGACGAGCATGATTATGGCACGGTGGATCTTGCAGACATTTGAAAGAATGTTCATTATAACAGTCAAAAGTTGTTTCAGATCGAGTACAGAGAGAATCGCCTTTCCGGTCTCCTGTATGGCCACTATTTGCTTGATTTTTTGATTCAGTTCTACATTCAGTTGATAGACTTCTCCGTATTTTTGCTCAATAATCTTCTTGTCATTCTCAATTTCCTTTATTGTTTTCATTAAAACGGATTTTGGAGTGAAAAACCGTGAAAAAATCTCCTGGAATCTGTTCTTTGTAATCCATTTTAAATGGTATTCACAGTATGGGGAGCCTTCAAAGTAACATTTCTCTTCCTTAAGGGAAAGGGGCTTTCCTCCCCATGTCGTCGGTATAAACGTGTAAGCACCTTGATTGTACAAACATATATCTTTAGATACATCCATCCGGGGATTCCAGTGCAACCTAATGATGGCATCGTTTCTATTTATTTTTACCAGTTCCACTTCCTTGCTTTTGTTCCATTTGGTATTTATCCTTTGAGCATTTTTAAGCGCTCTATTATGCGATCCGAAAACTTTTACAATTAAGCTCTTGAAACCCAGATCGGTCTTCTCAACAGCATATTGAGCGATTTTGTAAGGAACCCATTCGTCATTAAAAATCAATTTTGCCCGTTTAAATAATTTGGAAACCACGGTGCAGGAGATCCAGTTATTTGGGTCTTCCAAAAAGCCTTCTGGATCAGGGAGGAGATCGATTCTAGGGTCAAGGTTCTTCAATAAATCGGAAAGATCACCATTATTATGTTCCTTGATATAATCCAGAATAACCCTGGAATTTATGCAGCTTGTTTCTTGTTCCATTTGCTTAAATGTTTATTGAACACGTTTGCTCATCATAAAATAGAATGACTCGGGGAAGATGGATGCAATACATCTTACGGGATATCTTCCCAGGACACGCAGAGGATATTTTGTAAAATGTCGCCACAGCCGCCTGTGGCGCCTGAGAAATCTTGCCAACAAAATTAGAAATGTCTCATAGTTTCTTTGGTATTTTACGTGGCTTCTTGTATAGAATCTAAATTCTTTTTCATTAAAAGGCTTAATGATACCATCCATTAGAGCTTTATTATAGATTGGAGTGCCTGGAAAGAAAGCCAGAAAAAATATATTGATCCTAACATGCAACGGCAAATCAAGAATGAATTTATACGTTTGAATAATATCATCTCGGGTTTCGTAAGGATTATCAATAATAAAATCGAGAAGAACATCAAGACCATGTGTCTTATGGTATGACGCCATCTGCTGAACAACATCTTTGGTCTTTGATATCTTAATCTTGCGATTATACACTTCATCAAGCGTCCGCTGGCTTCCTGACTGTACGCCCAACTGAATGACTTTCAACCCGGAATCCAAAAGGATTTCGACCTTTTCTTTGCGATAGGTATTTGCGCTCACAGCAATTCCAAAGGGGAGTCCTATTCTCTTTTTATATGTGTCGGCTAAATGCTCCAACTGTTTTTTGGAGCGCATGAAAAAGTCATCATCACCAAAAACAACGACTTCAATAAAATTAAGACGAGCCAGTGTATATTCGAGTTCCTCGACGATGCGGTCGATGCTGTAAAATCGCATTGTATTACGGCCGAATAAATTAATATAACGGGAGTTATTACAATAAGAGCAATTATGAGGGCAACCCCGAGATGTCAGGAAAAATAGAGTGGGTACTGGATAAGGGTAACCTGCGAGACGTTCCTTTAGCAGTGCCTTTGTCATTTGAAAAAGACTTTGGTCCAGCAGGAATTGATCGTCTAAATTGTAGTCATAGTAAGGAAGGCTGTCGAGGTCGGCGAACGGTGCTAAGGCCTTGTTCACCTTGTTTAACCCGTTCACCTTAAAAGCCATATTGGGCGTATTTAAATAATTTTCACCCGCCTCTATCTTGTTAACAAAATCAACAACGACCTGGTCGCCCTCCGAAAAACAGATGCCATCGGCGTAACGAAGGCCAAGTTCAGGCACAGAAATGCAGTGAGGGCCACCCCAAATTACTTTTATCCCAGGAAATTTCCGGTGAACGAACTCGGTCACCTGTATCGCCCTAATTGCATAGCTGCTGTGGACGGCAACCATAACGAGTTCGCCTTCTTTTAGTATTTCACTTAACGGCTCAAGCTCATCGGGTTTATAGTCAAGCGGTTCTGTCCTAGATAAAAATACACATGTCACATGGTGTCCAGCGCGTTTCAGCAACGCAGAAATAAGGCGGGAGCCGTCAGAAGAGAGTCGGCCTGAGATATTAATAAGTACTATTTTCATTTCTATTCAAGCTGTCTTACAGATATCACTCATTCAAATTTTAACGAATCGATAAAAATAGGCTATGTATTTATTATTTGTAAAGAAGACATTAATATTTTGTCATGCAGCTTTCCTCATGGCAGGTTCCAGTAAAGGAATCGATGACGTCACTTCAACCTCGATGCCGGAAGTTGTAAACATATCTAGTGCGGGATATTTTTTCCACTGATACCATCCTTCGGGATATTTGTATATATAATGTTCCATAAATTTTAACACCACCGCCCCAACGGACATATTTATGGATCGCTGATACTGTTTTGCGATTTCTTCCCATGAAGTTGCAATAAATTTATATCGATGATTATCATCTCTGTGCATAACACCGAAGACAACGGTGGCAGCGCACCTTTTTGATAAGATGTTAACGGTTTTGTCCAAACAGACCTGTTTGCCCAGAAAAAATAGCTTGTCGTAACGACTCGGTTTCCATTCATCAATTTCGTCGCACTGGGTTATTACAATTCGATTGGCTTTGAGGTCATCAAAAATTGCCCGTATTATATTGGGTGTCTGCTCTGCGTCGATGATTTTTGTCAAAAAATTGCTTGCCTGTTGAACCGAAGCATTTCGCAAATCCTTTGATTTGAATTTTGCGACGATCGATACCGGAAAATTGTTCGCACCGAGAAACGCCGGAATGAACTCAACGCCGCCGAAATGTCCTGTGATAAAAAGTATTCCTTTACCCTTTGCAAGCCCGTGTTTGATGGCGTCCAAGCCTTCACTTTCCATATGGTTCATAACGAAATTTCGCAATGTTCCGGCAGTGGAATAGGCGTTAAAAAATTTTTCAAAGTAATGAGAGAATATCCCCTGAAAAATGTTCTTGGTAATGGTTCTTATTTCAGATCTGTCTTTGTGACCGGTAAAAACCGTGTTAACCCCCTTTCTGATTTTCCATTTTTCTTTGGTGTTAAAGAAAAAGTATAATTTCCCCAGCATTCTGATGTAAAAGAAAGTTATTCTCCACCCCAGCATCCTGCACAAAAAAATGTTAAACCGCCATTGCAGAAAAGCGCTTAAGTTTAGCTTCATGGTAATCTCTCCTTTCGTGATCATGGCGTTTCTATACCGCGAGTGAATTGTGAACTCAGGGGCATTGCCCAGTTGGACCCATGGAAATATGGAACTTTGGATAAATGGGTTATCATGGAAATTGGTCGATTAATAAAAAATGTGGATTTATGAACGCTTATTGGACCGGTAATATTCTGCTTTTTATTCCCCCAACAGCTTATAAGCAGATGGATTAAATATCAAATGGTTGTAGATTTTAGAGACGTTAAATCGGATAAGAATCACGACATCCACATAGAAATGAAGACACGAAAAGAACGCAACTGACAGAATTAAACCGATATTCTTTACGAAATATTCAGACTGAACTGCAACATCGAGGGCATTCCTCTCGGTTTGCTGCAGGGAGCTTCAATATGGGATGTTTATCAATCCGTTTGTTTGGTTTTATTCCTCTCAAAAAGCGTGCCAAAACCACACAAG
>JAQBBE010000288.1:0-5759 GCA_032126435.1 Desulfobacterales bacterium
CTGCCCTCTATAGAGCAATTGGTGCATCTCCTTGCGGCCGAGGCAATGAAACGGGCTGTCGGAAACACGTCGGCTGTCGCCAAAATGCTGGGCATTTCTCAGCATGGCGTGAGCAAGTATCTTAACATTGAAGGGTAAGAAATGTGACTTATCGTGGAGGAGACGTCTATCATGTTCGGGAAAATCAGTAAATATTCATTCAAATTTGGTATTATTTTTTGGCTTGTGCTCTCAAATCGACCTTAATTTTACTCCCCGCGTATGATGCTTCTGCGTCGACGGAGGTGGTGCTGGAGTGGACTCCGAACAGCGAAACCGATTTGGCCGGCTATGAAGTATTCTGCCGCGAGGATGGGAAATCCTATGATTATACCAACGCATCCTGGTCGGGAACAGACAACTATTGTACCATATATGAACTGGATGAAAATAAGAAATATTGCTTTGTCGCAAGAGCGTTCGATAGCGAGGGGTTTGAGAGCGGGGACTCTGTCGAGGTGTGTCACATACCGACGGTAATTCCCGACAACCAGCCGCCCATGGCAAATGCCGGACCGGATCAGACCGTTGATGAAGGCCGAAGCGTTACCCTGAACGGCGCCAATTCCACAGACCCGGATGACGGCATTGCCGCGTATCATTGGACCCAAACCGGGGGATTTCCGGTAGCCCTTTCCGACCCCAGCGGCCGGCAGCCGACGTTTACGGCCCCTGATGTTGGGACAGCGGGTGTTTCTTTGACCTTTGAACTAACCGTTGTCGATCCCAGCGGACTCGAGAACACGGATTCGTGTGTCGTGAATGTTGCCTGGCTGAACGAGCCGCCTGAAGCCGACGCCGGCACCGACCGGACGGTGGGTGAGGGGGGTGTTGTTGTCCTGGACGGAACTTCATCACTAGATATCGATGACGGCATTGCCGCTTATTCGTGGGTCCAGATCAGCGGTCCGGCGGTCATCCTTTCAGATCCGGCTTCTTCTCAGCCCACCCTTACGGCACCGAATGTGGGACCTGAAGGGGCTTCACTGACCTTCAATTTAACGGTAACCGACATGGGAGGGCTTCAAGACACCAGCTCATGCATCGTTAATATCAGCTGGCAAAACGAACCGCCCACAGCCGTCGTTGCTGAAGAATACCTGGAGGTCAATCCGGGTGCGACGGTTACATTGGACGGGTCTGGTTCCATTGATGCCGATGATGGAATTGTTTCATATCATTGGACTCAGATGGACGGTGATCCGGTTACCTTGTCTGACCCCACATCAGAGGTAACGACCTTTACTTCGCCTGAAACAGATCAGAATGGCAGTAATTTGACCTTCAAATTGACAGTAGCTGATTCCGGCGGGCTTCAAAGCTCAGCCGATTGTTCGGTTTACGTTGCTCCCACCATAAATGAACCTCCGGCTCCGACCAATAATCCGCCTGCCGCCGATTACAGCCTTGAGAGCATCGGATTAAAGGTGACGTTCACCGACGGCAGCATCGATAGCGACGGAAGCATTGTGTCATGGATCTGGGATTTTGGCGACGGCACAACCAATACTCCACAGAATCCCAGGCACCGGTATCGGATACCGGGGACCTACACCATTACCCTCACGGTTACCGATGACGGCGGGGCCGCCGATTCCACATCGAAAACGGTCACCGTCTCCAAGTAATAAACAGCTTCTATGAACTTTCGAGGAGACCTTCTTTGAGGGGCCGGCAACGGCCCCTCTTTTTAGACGGGGAGGTTCACTTTGGTGAAAGGAGCCCTTTTTTAATTTATTATAGGCCCACTTTAGGCTAAAAGATATCGATGCTCTCAACAGGGCAGGTCACCCAGACGTCATCGCCAATCCCCATGTCATGGCGGTTGAACGATTCTTTGGGAATTAAAACATTCAGCGGCACTCCGGCATCTACGAGAGCGCGTACATGGATTCGCTCTTCGTTGAGTTGAATGATTTTTCCCTTTACGGTATTTTCTGCCGCCTTGGGCGTATTTGGACTGAGTCTCAGCTCACCGGGGGCAATGGATATTCTCATGGGCCCCGATTTTTCAGACTGCACCTTTAATCGAAGCCCGTTCGGAAGTGTACAAAATTTGTGATCTCCAGTACCGGTTTCGATGCGGGCACTAAAGATATTTTCATATGTGGATCTTGCAACCTTCCCCTCAAAGAGAAATATGGTGTCATCTGCCAACCTTGACGTTTGAACCACATCATGGGTGGTGAAAACAACTGAAATGCCTTTTATCTGATTGATCTCCCGGATGATGCGTTCTATGGTAATCTGATTTTCAACATCGACGCTGCTCATGGGCTCATCTAGAAGAACGACTTCCGGGGAACAGGCCAGTGCGCGCGCGATGGCCACCCGCTGAGTTTGACCGCCGGAAAGGGTGTGTGCTCCTGTATCCCTGAACGATGCCATGCCGACCAGCTCCAGCAATTCATTAACTATTTCGCCTCTTCTTATTTTGGGCGTATTTCTGATCTTGAGCGGAAAATCTATATTTTTATAAACCGTCGTGGTAAAGAGGATGGGGTGTTGCTGAACAAGAACCACCTTGCGCCTCAGTTTCATCAGTCTGCCCATATTTGAATTGACTTTCTCCTGCTTGAACCAAATTTCACCGGAGGTTGGAGGCAAAAGAAAAGCCAGAATTTCAAGGAGTGTCGTTTTTCCTGAACCGTTGGGGCCAAGGAGCCCGATCACCTTACCTTTTTGAAGAGAAAGGTGCTTTAGATCTAAAACTGCCCGTCCGTCGTAAGCCTTGATAATGTTCTTAAGCTGGTAAAGCATACTAGTTATTTCCTCGCCCCTTGCCCTGAAAATAATTGCAAAAGATATTGACGGCAAAACTCACACCAAGGAGCACAAGCCCTAAAGCAACGCTCAACACAAATTCCCCTTTGTCATATTCCAATGCCATGGCCGTTGTCATGGTCCGGGTGAATCCTTTGGCATTACCGCCAAGCATCATGCTGATTCCCACTTCTGCGATGACCCTTCCGAAAGCCATGACAATGGCGGCTATGATGGCAAAGCGGGCTTCGCGGATAATGACCCGGGCGGTTTGCATCAGGTTCGCGCCAAGGGTCAAGGCGGCTTTACGGTAACGGTCGTCGATGCGGCTCACGGCTGAGATGGTCAGGGTGGTGACGATGGGAATAATAAGGATTACCTGGCCGATGATAATCGCTTTCTGGGTATAGAGAAGGTCATAGGTGCCGAAAACACCTCTTCTGGAAATAAAGGCGTAGACAAACAAGCCGATAACCACCGTAGGCAGAGCGAGGAGGGTGTTGAGCAGGGTGATGACCAGTCGCTTTCCTCGAAATTCAGAAAAGGCGATTAAGAATCCTGAAGGAACGCCCGCCAAACCCGCAATGAGGGTGGAGATGGAGCTCACCTTCAGGGAGACGCCGATAATCTCAAATAAATTGTGATCCAGTGTCCAGATCAGGAGTACCGCCGAGAGAAAACTATCTGTTAAAAAATTCATAGAACATATTCATTTCTTTTTCATTGAAAGTCTACAGAGATACTAACTTGAATCCGGTATTGCATCCGGGAAAAAGGCCTGCCTTCCGGCAATCTTGTATTGTGCGATGAGATCCTGGACGTTTTTAGATACCAACCATCTGGCGAACCGGTCCGCCAGCTCGAATTTAACATGGGGATGTTTTTTGGGGCTGACGGGAATCACGCCATAGGGGTTAAACAGCTTGGGATCCCCTTCACATAAAGTCTCAAGATTAAGGCCAATCTTCCGCCCATACTTGTATTTGAGAAATGTCCCCCGGTCTGAGAGGGTATACGCCTGTTTCTCTTCCGCAAAGGTCAGGGTCTTTCCCATGCCCTGGCCAATGGACATATAATTTTTTCCAATTTCCAGGGGATACGAAAAAGAAAGCGCAAGTTTTTTTCCCTTTTTAATAATTTCAGAAGATTCGGTTTTTAACTCCACTCGGCTGTCTTTCCAGAGGGCCTGTTCTTTGATATGGGTGCCGCTGTCATCCCCGCGGGAGATAAATTTTGCTTTTGTTGCGGCAATTTTTCTGAATGCACCGGCTGCATCGGGCGACCCCTTGATTCCTGCCGGATCATCGGCCGGTCCGAGAATCACGAAGTCATTGTGCATGACCCCCAGGCGATAGGCGCCGTAACCTTCGGAGATAAATTTTTCCTCCCGTGCTTTGGCATGTACAAGAATCACATCCACATTGCCGTCTATGCCGTCCTGGATAGCGGCCCCGGTCCCCTTGGCAAAAACCTTGACTTCGATACCGGTCTCTTTTGTGAATTCAGGGAGCAAAACATCCAGCAATCCGGAATTCTCCGTGCTTGTGGTTGTGGACATCTTGATTATCTTTGATTCTCCTTTGGCCGTAAAGGGGAGTAGCAAAAGGGCAAGGAAAAACAGAATCGCAGGACCCATTCTTTTATTCAAAACTTTCCATTTACAGTCCATATTCACACCTCCTTCAACATATCCCAAATTAAAAAAGATTTTAATCTGCATTTAAACAAAAGTGACTTGGCGCTTTGAACGAGAAGGGCATAGCATCTTGTTTTTTTACACTCATTTCTGGGGAAAAACCATCTTCGAGCAGAGACTCATATCATATCCTTTCAGATCTTGAGTTAATTTCCGAAAGGCGGTTTCAGGTAAAAGCCCTAAAAAGAGTTGTACGCCTTTTTCGAAAAACCGATCCTTGAGAACAAGAAAATCAAAGCGTTCCCAGCGCAGGGGTATAAAATCAAGATCCAGCAGACCCGCCACTGCCTGGATTCCGGGACCTGCATCCGCCCTGCCGGATAAAACTTCAAGCCCCACATCCAAGTGTCGCTGAAGCTCCAGTTGGTACCCTTTGATCTGGTCTCCTATGATTCCGGCCTTTTTTAGTTCTCCGTCAAAGAGCAACCGGGTTCCGGTGCCCAGAGGGCGATTGACGATCTTTATGCCGGGGTTTCCTAAATCGGCTACTTTTCGAATCCCTTTTGGATTTCCTTTTGCCAGCAAAAGTCCCTGCTGCCGCTGACAGAAGTTGACCACCGCCGGCAACTGTTCCAGTTCTTCTCTGGCAAAGCCGAAATTGTAGTCCTCCCCGTTTTCCTGAAGCAGGTGGCTCGATGCAATATGGCAGAGATTACGCCGGAGCGCCCGAATTCCTCCCATGCTTCCCAGGTTTCCAAATACCGCCAAATGCTCGGGATGCAGGCGATTGAACAGGGAAATCGTACGATCAAGAAGGATATCGTTGCTCCCGGTGATGATCAGAAGGCCCTGGTAAGGGGGTAAGGGAACCGTTGGCTTTGGATAGTTGATGGTTTCATTCTCCAGCCACTGTTCCACCAGATAAAGCGGGAAAAGCCACTTTCCCGTCACTTTGGTTGCCGGCAGCCCTTTTTCCGCAACCAGAGTATACACCATTTTTTCGTTTACCCCTATAAATTGAGCCACCTCTTTGGTTGATAAAAATTTTTTCATTTTGTTTTGCTTTCTTGAATTTTGATTATGACAGTTCAAATTAGATGGTTTTAGGTATAGTTTCCATATTATTTTCTGTCAATAATTTTTAAATTAATTATTTTAAACTTATATTAACCGATACTAACCATAAAATGGGATTAAAATCTCTATTCTTGCTCAATTTTCTCATTCCATCTTCGGCGAGACAACCGAGTCGCTGATATGTATACACATCGGCCCAAAACCTTCCTTGAAATTGTAGTTGGGCGGCCCTGCAAAACGCCAG
>JAQBBE010000289.1:0-6904 GCA_032126435.1 Desulfobacterales bacterium
TCCCCTGTAAACAAAGGATCCATCGAATTTCATAAAAAAATGGGGTTTCAGATAGAACCGGGAAATGGACAGCTGCTCAATGTTTCGGTCACCCTGGATTATAATTGCCCGGGTGATCCAAAAGTGCTATTCGTAAAAAAATTATAATAGAACTTTTCTGCAACTCCCGTCCTTTAGACGGGAATATCCGCTGCACTCCAAAAAAAGTTGAAAAAATCGTGTCGTGTTTTTGGATCGTCAACGCCGACGTTGTAAAACAATGCAGAAATACACAAGGAAAATGTGATGGAAGCTTTTACACATAAATATGTCCATGGATATTCAGAAAGAGAAAATAAAAGGCTCCAAGATCAAGCCACCACCTTAACGGAGCTGCTGCATCATGACACCCAGTATCCGACTGGGGCCTCGGTATTGGAGGCAGGGTGCGGCGTTGGCGCCCAAACGATTTCTTTGGTAAAAAATAGTCCTGGAACGACCTTTACGTGCATAGACATATCAGAAGCGTCTCTTCAAACCGCAAAAGCACGCATCGCGTCGGCAGGATATGAGAATGCAATTTTCCAGATTGCCGACATATTTAATTTACCTTTTCCTGACAACAGTTTTGACCATATATTCGTCTGCTTCGTACTGGAGCATTTAAAAAATCCATCCGCGGCATTATTTCATCTCAAAGCCAAGTTGAAAATCGGTGGAACCATCACGCTAATTGAGGGCGACCACGGTTCCACCTACTTCCATCCGGACAGCAAGGACGCCTGGCGAACCATACAATGCCTGATCGATCTTCAGGCCGAAAGGGGGGGCAATTCCCTCATAGGCCGCCAATTGTTTCCTTTATTGACTCAAACAGGATTCAAAAATGTAACTGTTTCTCCTCGGATGGTTTACGTTGACTCGAGCAGGCCTGAGTATGTTGAAGGTTTCACTAAAAATACTTTCATTGCCATGGTCGAGGGGGTCAGCCGTCAAGCAATCGATTCTAAAATTATTGATAAAGCGCAATGGGAGAAGGGAATAACGGATCTGTATAGATCTGCAGAATCGGACGGGACTTTTTGTTACACATTTTTTAAGGGCATTGCCTATAAATAGATTCCCACCATGAAACTCCCGCAAGCAAGCTTGCGGGGCCGAATAAGCGAAAGGCTGAAAAGTAAGGTCATGGCTGAGAACTTATCCAACATTGTTCTCATCGGAATGCCCGGGTCGGGCAAGAGTACGGTGGGCGTCATTTTGGCCAAGATGACATCACACGACTTCGTGGATACGGACGTTCTGATCCAGACATTATACGGTAGATCCCTGCAAGACATCGTTGACATGGAAACCCATTTGGCTTTGCGCAGGATCGAGGAGGACGTTCTCTTGGGGCTTAACTGCGGGAATCACGTCATCGCCACCGGAGGAAGCGCGGCATACAGTCATGCCGCCATGATGCATTTGAAGTCAAACGGTCTCATGGTCTTTCTTGACGTCGATCTCCCCACACTTGAATCGAGAGTTATCGATTTTGATACGAGAGGTCTGGCAAAACGTCCGGATCAGAGCTTCGCAGACCTGTTCCATGAACGTTTCCCCTTGTATACGAAGTATGCAGACGTCACGGTGGCGTGCTCGAAACTCACCCAAGAAGGAGTTTGTTCAAAGATCATCAAAGCGTTGCGCCCAAGAAAGCTGATTTGAAGCTCTCGTGAAAATTTATCCGGGTGCAATGCCGCTTCAGGGAATCCACTCAATGTCGAGTGGCGTTTAACCCCATTCGTATAACTTCTCGATAAAATCTCCGATCGCTTTATGGACTCTGCTTGCGCCCTTGCCTAAAAGAATGCCGTGGCGGTCATAGTTGTAAAGGATGTACGTTTTATCCTCTGATCCCATCAGGTCGAATGCTCTCCTCGATCCGCTGGGTTTGACAACCGGATCTCCAAGGGATTGGATCACCAATGCAGGCATGTCTATGGCCGGCAATTTTTTTTCAAGAGATTCCATAAACCGCTCCAGTTCCAACACCCCGGAAACCGGATTGCGAAAATAGTTGATGTGGGGATTTTCAGGAAAGTTTTCAACAAATTCTTTTTTAGCACCGTCAAGGCGAACCCGCTCCATCAGTCTGTTCCACACATCCACTGCCGGAACAAACTTTGAGGAAAAGTCTTTGAGTCTCATGGGCGGACAAACCGCGAAAACCCCTTTAATATCTTTCACTCTTGCCGCCAGATCCAGTGCCATTCCGGCTCCGGCCGAAAATCCACCCACCACAACCTGTTCACATATGTTGCTGATAATTGCATAACCGGTTTCGACGGAAGCCACCCAATCGGCATACGATCGTATGGCCAAATCATCCGGAGAAGTACCGTGTCCTCTTAAACGAGGGGCATAAACCCACAGCCCCCTTCGACCCAGATAGTCCGCCAGCTCTCTGACCTCAAGGGGAGCGGCCATATATCCGTGGATAAGAACCACCCCCAAATTACGGGATGTTCCCTTAATGAGAAACGGCTTGCCGACATCTTTCTCCTTTGATTCTTTTTTTATATAAAACTTTTCATAGTCTCGCTCGAATTCATCCGTCGCTTTTTTCATCAGATACCCGGCAATCCGCCGTCTCAACCAGAAGCCCGGCATCCAGGCCAGACGCCTTACCCTTCGCTGCAGCTTTATCAAGGGTTCAACTTCATTTGCGATAACTGCAACCGGATTGTCGATGCGAATACGATGAAAATCGAAAGCAGAAATAAATTTTGATGTGTCCTTTACCATCGAATCGCCCGTCGTTACGACAATGCCTTTTTCTTCAGCGACCTTGATAAAGTTTTTAAACTTGTTGAGCCGGTCGTCTACCAGCAAGTGTGTCTGATCCAAGCGGAGTTCTTTGTGGAGATATACTCCGGTCTCTTCAAGATTATCCCCAACCAATAGAAATGCCCTTCGCCTCAGATCATGCGCATCGATTCTTTTGAAAGGAATCAGCTTGAGCATGGATGCGAAAATGTGATCATGGTTCACGGTGGTCATGCTGTAAATGGCAGACATGTAGCGCTGCATAATCTTCAGCGCGACCTTTCGCATTAAGCGCTTTGAAGGGATGGGATCATCAAAGCGGATGCTATGTTTTGAAGAAATATCCCGTTTGATGGCCGATTGTTTCATAAACTTCTTAATTTCGATCGGTTCTCCAAATCGAATGTCCACATCGACCCCGGATAGCAGCATGGAGCCTTCTGTCATAATTTCTTCCACAGCACGTTCCGGAATACCATCCGCCAGATGAACTGCCAGGCTGCTGAGAATATTCTCATGTGCTCTGAGGGGATAATAGGTAATGTTGACAGGAACAATATAGGTATGGCGTTCCAGAACCGGTTCCAGTGAATCGATCTGAAAAAGTTTCACCAACCGTGCTGCTTCTTCAGGGAATTCCTGGGACATGATGCGCAACCGCTGCCGGTAAAATTCCGTCCGGATTGCCAGTGTGGCGGCCCCTGTGTGAGGCGGGTGTTTGCCGCCGGCATACGATATCATAAACCGTCCCTTTTCAACGATTTTCTTGTTTTTGACCATGCACCCTTCGGGAAAAATTATCCACATGGCCTCACCGGTCAGCAGACTCTTGATAATTAGAAGGTCTCTATGGGGATTTTTTGTGGAAACAGCCCCGACTTTTTCGAGGAATACACCCAGTCCCCCTTCAAAAAGCTGATAATCGGCAAGGGACCAGACCGGAACACGGGTGAGTTGATGGATATGATAGGGCAGAAAAAGTGTTTCGATCCGGGTAAAATGATTGATCACAAAGATGACGGAACCTTCTGGGATATTCTCTTTGCCGTGGATCCGTATTTGGGCTTTTGAAAGGCCGGCCAGTGTTTTAATGGCGAGTCCTGTTGTTCGGTAGGCAAAAGGGTTCATGGACTGGCTCCCTAAAATGGTTGCTCAAAATAAGGAAATTCCGATACCGTCAAACTGGAAATTCAGGTTGCAGTTGACAGGACAAGTAGCTATAATTAAATTAATATGTTTTTGATTAAAAATAAAGTCCTAATAGGAGGAGGCCGCCGTGTATTCTAAAATACTGATTCTCCGCTTTCCAAAGACCGAAGTGGAAAAGCCGATCGTTTGTTACCTTGTAAAAGATTACGACCTTACTTTCAATATACTCAATGCGTCCATACTTCCCAGAAAAGAGGGGGTCATGGTTCTGGAACTCACCGGAACCCGAAAAAACTTCAAAGAAGGGGTAAAATATCTCGAACACCGGGGCGTTCAGGTGCAAAATGCATCCCAGGAAATAAAGCGCATCCGAAAAAGATGCTCCCACTGCGGCACCTGCACATCGGTGTGTCCAACCGGCGCACTGTCCATTCAACGACCTGAAATGTATGTTGATTTTAACCAGACCAAATGCAGCGTTTGTGAACTTTGCGTTACCGCCTGCCCCACCCGGGCTATGGAAGTTCGCCCCTCAAATAAAACTTTTTTTTAAATGAAGCGCCAAACAGCCATTGCCTTAAGCGGCGGCATAGATTCTCTGATGGCTGCCCACCTGTTAAAGGAACAGGGACATAAGATCATCGGAATTCACTTTCTTACCGGACACGAAACTCAATCTCCGGATGACCATCGGAATACACCCCGTGCGAACACGGATACAGCGAATCCGTCTTTGGCAAAATCTCGGGCTTCGCACAAGCTTTCATACATTGCGGATCAGCTCGATATCGAAATTAAAATAATAGATTGCAGCAGCGAATTCAAAAACAAGGTTGTCGATTATTTCATTCAAACCTATCGGGCCGGTCAAACCCCCAATCCATGCATGGTATGCAATCCGTCGATTAAATTCGGAACTGTTTTTGACTTTGCCCGAAAACTGGGTGCATCAACCCTCGCCACCGGTCACTATGCCAGAATAAACAGGGGCAACACAGGAAAGTTTTATCTTCTTAAAGGGATCGACCCGAAAAAGGACCAGTCCTACTTTCTGGCACTCTTGACCCAGCAACAACTGGCCGGCGCCTGCTTCCCTCTTGGAACCATGACAAAGTCCGATGTTGTCAAGCTGGCCGCGAACAAGGGCTTCATACCGATTAAAAGAAAAGAAAGCCAGGATGTATGCTTTATCAGGGATAAAAATTATGGCGCGTTTCTTGCCCAACAACAGGAATTTGAACCGGCACCCGGTCCGATAAAAGATGTCAGCGGCAACGCCCTGGGTGAGCACAAGGGGCTTCATCTTTTCACCATCGGCCAGCGGCGGGGAATTAACTGCCCGGCTTCCGAGCCATACTACGTGATCCGTATGGACCCCGGAGAAAACCTCCTAACGGTTGGGTTTAAAAAAAATTTGCTCGCTTCGGAATGCAGGGTGAAAAATATTAACTGGATCCAGGAAACACCGGGTCGCCCGATTAACGTCTACACGCGCCTTCGGTACCGTCACAACCCAGCAGCATCCAAGCTGCTCCCCGTTAACGGAAAAACAGCGATTGTCCGATTTGAAAGACCCCAGGCGGCGATTACTCCCGGACAATGTGCTGTATTTTACCGGAATGATGAGGTGCTCGGCGGTGGCTGGATTGCGCCCATACAAAACATATGAAATTTAACAACACCTTCAAATTTAGAATCACTACACTGGGCTGCAAAGTCAATCAATACGAGTCGGATGCCATGGCCCGGCAGCTGAAAGATTCGGGCTGTGTGCCGGCGCCGGGTGAACATAAGGCAGACCTATGTATTATCAATACATGTGCGGTCACACAGAAAGCCTCCATGCAGTCCAGACAGGCCGTGCGGCAGGCCATACGATCCAATCCAAAGGCACGTATTGTCGTCACCGGTTGTTATGCCCAGACCGAACCGGATGAAATTCTGAAAATAGACGGTGTTCACACCGTTATCGGTCATGGGGATAAACATAAAATTCCCGAGATTGTTGGGTCATCCCCCATAGAAAATTATTCCGGCCCGACCCTGATCCGGCATAACATATCATCCGAACACGATTTCAAACAGGTCCCGGTAACGGTTTTCGGAAACAGAACCCGTCCCTTTTTAAAGATACAGGACGGTTGTGACACCTTCTGCACCTACTGCATTGTCCCCTATGCACGCGGTCGCAGCCGCAGCATGGCGCCTGAAAACGTATTGGAAAACATCCGGCACCTAAAACACGCCGGATACCATGAAGTTGTTCTAACCGGCGTGCACCTCGGCGCCTACGGACTCGACCTTTCGCCCAAATACCACTTGGCGGGGCTGTTAAATCGAATTTATGAATCGAATCCCATCCATCGCGTGCGACTCAGTTCCATAGAACCCCATGAGCTGACAGAAGATATATTAACCCTTGTGGCGGAAACGGACGTTTTTTGTGACCATTTTCACATTCCTTTGCAGAGCGGAGATGATTTTATCCTAAAAAAAATGCACCGGCCTTACACCCGCTCGTTTTTCAGGGATCTCATTGTCAAAATTAATTCATTGATTCCCGATGCCGCCATCGGTGTGGATGCGCTGATCGGATTCCCGGGTGAAACCGAAAAAGCTTTTGAGAATACCTATTCACTCATCGAAGAACTGCCCGTTACTTATCTGCATGTTTTCCCGTTTTCGGTTCGAAAAGGGACACCGGCAAGTCAGTATCCTCAACAGGTTGATTCAAGAACCATCAAGGCCCGGTGTGAAAAAATGCGCACCCTCGGCAATCAAAAGAAACAGGCCTTTTACAAAAAGTTTATAGGAAAAAAGGTTAAAATTCTCATTGAAAGCAAAAGAGACGAATCAACAGGTTTTTTAAAGGGAATAACATCAAACTATATCCCTGTCCGTGTAAACGGGAGTGACAATTTTATAAATACGACGGTTCCAGCCAAAATTGATCGGGTAGAGAGAA
>JAQBBE010000290.1:0-3551 GCA_032126435.1 Desulfobacterales bacterium
CCGCGGCTTTCGCAAATTGTCCGGCATACACTCCACCGCGGCTTACCTCCCCTTGGGTATGCTGCTCGGCCTATTGCCGTGCGGGCCGGTTTATACGGCCTTGGTTGCAGCGGCAAGGGCAGGCATGGAGATCCAAAACTCCTTTAAAGCTGTTTTGGCAGGAATGGGACTGATGGCGGCATTTGGCATCGGAACAGTTCCTGCCCTGCTGATGGTTGCCAGGCTTACCGGTATGGGATGGTTGCGGTCCAGAGACATGATTTATAAAATCGGCTCAGTCCTGATGATCGCAGTGGGGATATATTTCGTCGTCAAAGGTATTCGATTCTGATCCACCGGTGGTTTTCCACAAAAAAGTCAAAAACTTCTCGCCGGGAGGTTCTGAAACGCCTTTTAAAAAATCAAAAAAAAATCTGGCGGGGAAATAAATATTTGCTAAAAGTGGATGGATGGGCAATGATATATTAAATTTTTGTTAAACATGCTTCGCATGAATTTCCGGTTTTTCCGGGCAAGGAGGCGTAAACGTGAAACAAGGAAAATGTCCCAGGTGCGGGTCGGTAGAGGTCCATTCAGGTGTTGAGGTGTTACCGAAAAGCGGTCCGTTCGGCAGTAACAGCATACCCATAAGTATCGTTTCCATTGCCGCACTTGACAATTATGTCTGCACGGATTGCGGTTATCTTGAACGTTACATTGCAGATGCCGAAAAACTGAAGGAAATCGTTAAAAAATGGCCCAAGGTCAGTGAGACTTCCCGGGAGGAAGCCTAACCCGAATGTCTCATGAAGCCCATCAAAAATATTGGCAAAATACTGCTATATCAATAACTTCTGTCGAAATCTAACGTCGTAATTTCAAACTTCTATATTTTCAGGGGACAACAGTGTGAAAGAATTGTGGCGACTCGGGAAAATAATCCGAATCATGGGTAAGCACGGCTTTGGAGATATTACCGAAAGGCTTTTCAAAGCAAAGAAAAAGCGGCCGGTTGATCCAGAAGCAAAGGAATGGACGGCCAAAAACGGTTTTCCTTCCCCCCAGCGTATTCGGCGTGCTCTCGAAGAACTAGGGCCCAGTTTTATTAAACTCGGCCAGTTAATGAGCACCCGGGCCGACATCTTCCCGACGGAATACATCGATGAATTTACAAAACTTCAAGACCAGGTGCCGCCGGTACCTTTCAGCAAAATCAGGGATATCATTCAGAAAGAACTCAGACGTCCACTGGAAGAAATTTTCGCTGAGTTTACATCGGAATCCATGGCCGCCGCTTCCGTAGCACAGGTTCATATGGCCAAACTTTTCAGCGGAGAACCGGTTGCGGTCAAGGTCATCCGGCCCGGTATTGACAAGGAGATTCGAAAAGATATCCGCCTGATGTACGCCATTGCAAAACGGGCTGAAAAGGCTTTTGAAATCGCCCGCGTCATCGGCGCCATTAACCTGGTCAAAGAATTCGAGCGGATTATTTTCAAAGAACTCGACATGTTTATCGAGGCCGGGAGTATCGAGAAATTCGCCGTTAACTTCAAAGGGGACGATGAAATCTATATCCCCAAAGTCCATTGGGACACCACCACAAAATCGGTCCTTACCATGGAACATATCCCCGGTTTAAAAATGGATCAAGTGGATGCCATCCGAGACCATGGTATTGATCCAAAAGAAATCGCGATGATCGGGTTGCGGTCCTTCTCCCGCCAGTTGATGGATTTCGGTTTTTTTCATGCAGATCCCCATTCCGGCAATACCATCGTCATGTTGGACGGCCGTGTGAGCCTGGTGGATTTTGGCATTACCGGTTATCTCGATGACGAAACCATGCAGCACATCGCGAATCTATTTTTGGGCTTTGCCGAACACGATTATGATATGGTCATAGACGGGTTGTTGGATGCGGATCTGATCGACGAAGAAACCATGGATCTCAAAAGCTTCCGCAGAGATCTTAAGGATATCAGTGAACCTTTTTACGGACGTTCTTTGCAGACCGTTTCGGTCAAGGAGGTCCATGGTCAGGTCATTCAGCTGATATACAAATATAAGATCCGGCTGCCGAGAAATCTTTTGCTGCTGCTGAAGACATTTATTCAGACAGAATCCCTCGGAAAGATACTGGGAAGCGACGCAAGCATTTTGGAAGTGGCCAAACCGTATGCCAAAGCGCTGATCAAACGAAGCTATCTAACAAAAAAGGCTTTGAAAAATTTTCGAAAAGACACCCTTGCCATGGGCGGTCATATGAAATCGATGCCAAAGTTCGTCCATGATATTCTCAAGCAAACCGCCAAGGGCAAACAGCGAATAGAACTTCAGCACAACGGTTTTCAGGAAATCAATGTCCAGTTTGTAAAAAGCATTAACCGGCTGATTGTCGGTTTGGTCATTTCCGCCTCGCTGCTTGCCGGAGCCATGGTTTTGAATGCCCCCCAAGAAATGTTTTTGTTTACGGCCGAAATTTTCGGCGGGCAGAAAATTTCTCTAACGGCAATTTTGGGGCTGACCGGCTATGTTATTGCCACTGTCCTTGCCCTTTTGCTCATCGTCATGATTTTTCGATCCAGAAAACTATAACCAGATGACGCTTTGAGCCCGTGTTCAGGCGCTTAAAATGGATGTCATGGTGGCGGAATCGATGTTGCCGCCGCTTAAAATGATTCCGACCCGGCCTTCCGGAATCACGGCCCGACTCAGCAATGCCGCCAGCCCAAGTGCACCGGACGGCTCAACCACCAGTTTCATTCGGTAAAACAGAAATTTAACAGCGTCTATAATGGCTTCTTCCGACACTGTTTTCATATCGTCCACATAGGCCAGCACCAACGGAAATGTGATCTTGCCCAATGACGCGGTACGGGTTCCGTCAGCGATAGTCTGGGGATTTTTTACCCTGTGGAGCTTTTTTGTTCGAAATGACCGGGTCGCATCGTCGGCGAGTTCCGGTTCGATGCCGATGGTCCGGCAGTTCGGTGACATTCCTTTGGCCGAGACCGCCGAACCGCTCAACAGCCCGCCGCCGCCGCATGGAACCAGCAGCATATCGAGATCTCCGACCGATTCAAACAGTTCCAAAGCCGCAGTCCCCTGGCCGGCGATAACGTCCGAATGATCAAACGGCGGGATCATCGTATAACCGTGCTGGATTTCAAGTGCTTTTGCCACTTCTTCACGCGTTGTTTCTTCAGGGTCGTATTCCACAACGGTCGCCCCGTATTCTTCGGTCGCCGCACGTTTGGTTGCAGGGGCGTTGTTCGGCATTACAATTACGGTTTGAACGTTCAGCATCTGACCCACCAGCGCAACCGCCTGGGCATGGTTCCCCGAAGAGAACGTCACAACACCCAAGGACCTTTGCGATTCCGGAAGCTGAGAGATGGCATTGAATGCCCCGCGAAACTTGAATGCTCCGATCCGCTGAAAATTTTCACACTTGAAATACACATCTGCCTTGACCCGGCGGTTGAGTGTCCGGGACGTCATAACCGGCGTAACATTGGCGTAACCTTTCAATCTTTCTTTAGCGGCCTGTATCTGTTCAAACATTCTTT
>JAQBBE010000291.1:0-6701 GCA_032126435.1 Desulfobacterales bacterium
GTATGATCCCTTTCCTGTGGGGCACGGCTTCAACCAAGTTTCGAGTGGTTAAAATACGGCTATTATATATTTGATTTTTATACGTATCACTCCACAGTTTGAAAATATTTCTACCTGCCAGGTTGATGATTGCATCAACATCTTCAAGCGCATCCTGCCAGGGCCCTTTTAAGGTCGTATCCGCTGAAATGTAACGAAAATTTTCATTCGGGGAATTTTTATGGGCTGAAGATGTCCCCACCACGATAACGCGGTGCCCTCTATTTAGAAGATCATGTCCCAGATGGGTGCCGACAAAACCGGATCCTCCGGTAATAAATATCTTCATGGTTGTCCACTCCCCTATTCACTTTTTTATACCCTAATTAAGCGAAAGTTTAGGCCCTTATAATATTTCTCCCAGTTTGTTTACGATCAATTAGGGTTATACTGATCCGTAACTATGAAGGCCGGGCAGAAGATTAACACCAAAATATGTGAATAAAACCGCCACAAATCCAATGATTGAAAGATAAGCGATTCGCTTGCCATACCACCCCCGCACCATCCTGGCATGCAGCAGGGTTGCATAAATAAACCAGGTTATCAAAGACCAGGTCTCTTTGGGATCCCATGACCAGTAACTTCCCCAGGCCGAATTTGCCCAGACAGCGCCGGTGATGATACCGATGGACAAAAAGAGAAAACCGAACATGACCATTTGATGATTCAACTCGTCCAAGACCTGGGATTTAGGAAAACGAGCGAGCAAACTGCTCTTGCCCTTGACTTCTCTTTGCTTGAAAAGATACATCAGGCTCATGCCAAAGGCGACTGCAAAGGCGGCATACCCCAAAAAACAGGCAATAACGTGGGCAATCAGCCAGTTGCTTTTCAATGCCGGAACAAGGGGCTGAATACGATCATTTATATTGGGAGACATGGAAGCATACGCCATGGCAAGAAATGCTAGGGGTGTGGCAAAGGCGCCCATAATCCTATTTTTGTACTGTCTTTCCACCACAAGATAGATAATGATAATGGTACCGGAAAAGAAGACCAAAGATTCATACATGTTAGAAAGCGGGGCATGTCCGATACCCAAGCGGTAAGATTCCACCCACCTCATGATAATGCCGGCAGCGTTTCCGGCAACACCCAATAAAGCGGTCCATGTGCCCAGTCTTCCCAGCAACGGTTTCTTGAAAACCAGATGGGCAATATAGAAAAATGCCGCCGCTCCATAAATAAATGTTGTGATCGATAGTAAATTTGAACTGCTCATTGTTTATCCCCTGATAATTGACGCTTTAAGATCTATATCGTCTTCATGAACCCCATCATAAATTGGCCAATTTGTCCGAAAGTTTTTTGACCCTTTGTTGCATTCCCATTTTGTTTTTGTTGGCCGTACCCGTAACGATGACCCTGCTTTTTGCTTTTCCTTTTATTATTTCGATACAGACCCTTTGATGAGACAAGAAAAAAGTGATATAACACCCGATAATCATCATGATAAATCCTGCATAAACCACCAAAACTCCCGGATCTTTTGTCACCTGGAGACCGGTGTAATACCGCAGATCGGAGCTTTCTCCAAAGCTGAACGCCTCTGGTTCCTGATCTGCCACAGAAATAACCAAGGCACCCTTTCTCATACGATCAAAATTCGGAAAATGCAAAGGCAATAGGACGTCCAAAGGGTTTCCGTCAGCTGGAGTCAAAATCCCCTTATAGGCTTCCCCAATGTTCTGGCCGCGGAATTCAGCCGCTTTTGTGTATTCCACGATAACGAATTTACCAAAACCTTCAGAGAGTTCCACCGGCTTACCCATAGCGGTTTTTATCTGGAATGACGCCCCTGATTTTCGGTTGGTAAAATTTAATGTGATCTCTCCGGAAGGATCAGTAGCCGGGGGCTTGTTTTTAAAAGTGGAATTCGAGGGCATCTTGCCGTAGCTGGATTGAAAAATATTAATCCCTCTATAATGAAGCGGGTCGTTTACAATGATATCTTTCTGATATACGGGCGTGTCTTTTTCAATAATGGTTAAACGCGATCGGTATTCCTTGGGCGCGCCGTTGTCGTAAAAACTGATATTAAAATCTTCGCATTTGATTTCAAACCCCAGATAGTGGATTTTCCCGGTGTTTCTGATCCGGATGCTGTCAATTTTTTCACCTTCCGGAATATTGACAAATCCTTCAAGACCGAAAAGCGATCCCATCAGACCGCCGAGTAACAACAAAATGACACTCAGATGTACCGCATAAACCCCCAGTCGCGTCCAGCGCCATTTTTCGGCAAAGATACATAACCCCTGGTCGGTCTGTTCGACCCGGGTATATCCAAAATATTTTGAAATAATCGGTTGATATATTTTTTCCAACTCTTTAGGGGGATGATTGCCGGCAAACGTTTCCTTTTGAGAAAGGTTTCTGAACCTTGAAAGATTGAACGAAGGATTCTTGACAAATACAATTTTCCACGTAGCAGATATACGGTCTATTGAGCATACAACAATATTTATGGTCAGCAAAAGCAGCAGAAACTGAAACCACCATGAATGATACATGTCAAAAATGCCGAGCACATCGAAAAGTCTGTATACAAATTCTCCGTATGCCCTGAAATATGCAGCAGGATCTTCATTCTGGGGAATAATCGTTCCCAAAATCGATGTGCCGGCAATCGACAGCAAAAGCACCACGGTAAGCTTCACGGACACAAAAAATTTCCAGAAACTATTTGAATACTTCAGAAGTCACCTCCATATCCTCATAATATTAAAGGGCTTTATCATATCCGCCTTCCAATTTCATAACTTTTTAGCCATATTTTTAATATTTAGCATTTCAGGAGCAAAAAAATAAAGAAAAAAAATGTGTTAGCACCTTGAAAATCGTACAAAGGGGCTTAGATTAGAACTAAACAAATTTATTCAATAACAATTGGTTAAGACAAAAAAAACCCTTCCTTACAAATATAAGAAGAAGGGCTCAATAAATCCTTTTTGGTTATGGTGCCGAAGGGGAGACTCGAACTCCCACAGGGAAACCCCCACTAGACCCTGAACCTAGCGCGTCTACCAATTCCGCCACTTCGGCATGAATAATATCGTTTAAAGGATTGATTTAATATAAAGGGTATTTTATATAAACCTTTCTTTAATTTTGTCAAGACCCATATTACCTGCTGGGAAAAATTATAATTATAATGGAACTCGTTGAAAATATCGATAAGATTGAAAAACCCTATAAAAATGCCGTGATTACCATCGGCAATTTCGACGGTGTCCATATTGGACATCAGGCTCTTTTTCATGAGGTGATAGAAAAGGCCGACACCATCGGCGGCACCTCGATCGTTATGACCTTTGACCCCCACCCGGTTCGTGTATTAAAACAAAATGGACATTTGCCCCTCATAACTCTGAACGAACAGAAAATTGAACTTATTGAAAACTCAGGCATAGATGTTCTTATATGTATCCAATTTAACAAGGCATTTGCAGCAATTTCGGCGAAAGAATTTATTGAAGACCTCCTGTTAAAATGTATCGGCATGAAGGCCATTGTTGTTGGAAAAGATTATACATTTGGCAGAAATCGTGAGGGGAATTTAGAACTTTTACAAACCTATGCTGACAATCTCGGATTTGAGGTCATCATCGCCGACTGGGTTCAGACATCAAAGGGCTTGCCGAACAGAATCAGCAGCACCCGGACCCGTGAACTCGTCATGGCGGGCGAGGTGGCGGGAGCTAAAAAACTTTTGGGCCGCTATTACCAGATCAGAGGGGTTGTGACCACCGGACGCAATAGAGGCGGAAGACTTCTCGGATTTCCCACGGCAAACATTACGTTGCATGATGAACTGTGTCCAAAAAACGGGGTCTATGCTGTTACGGTAGATTGCATGGAGAAAAAATACCTGGGTGTTGCCAATATCGGCTACAGCCCCACTTTTGACGATGGCGTCTTCTCCGTGGAAGTCCATATTCTCGACTTTAATGAAAACATATACGGACAGAAAATCCGTGTAAATTTTGTACAGCGCATCAGAGACGAAATAAAATTTTCGGAGATTACCGAACTGTCCGATGCGATCAGAAAAGATATCGAAAAGGCACACAAAATCCTGTCTTAATAACCCTCGATCCTTTTGTTCAAGGTTCGCGAAGAAATAAATTTACATTTTTCAGGACCGACACGCCCCCATGGCAAGGCTCGAGGCGAGCCCATATCCTGACGATTTAATCGACGCGCAATGTTGCCGTGCGGGATGGATCGGGGCACCAAGATGTGGAATTATTTTTGAGCGCGGCCTTAACTCCGATCTTTAATGATATTCATATGAAAAAAAACATCCGTATTTCCCTGATTTTGGGAGGGGCAGTATCTGTTCTGGCGCTTTATCTGGCCTTTAGAAATGTCCCATTTGATGAGCTTTTAGTCTACCTTGCATCGATCAATTATTTTTGGATACTACCGTCAGTTCTGGTGATTTTAATAAGCTTTGCCTTAAGAGCTTACAGATGGAAGATAATACTCGAATCGACCGCCAAAATAAGTTTCTGGGGAGCATTCCATCCGCTGATGATCGGTTTTATGATCAACTGCATCCTGCCGGGAAGGGTTGGGGAGGTGGCGAGGCCTGCCGTTTTGCAAAAAAAGGAAAATATTCCATTTTCTACAGGGCTTGCAACGGTAGCTGCTGAACGTTTTTTTGATGTCAGCATACTGATCGTTCTTTTCGCAGCAATGCTCGCCACGGTTCAAATAGATCCCGATCTTGATATTGTTTTCGGCGAGTACCATCTCAATAGGGCAACGCTGGTGGCAGCCGGTGAAGGGACGTTTAAACTCCTTTTAGTACTGATTGTCGGGATAGCCCTGGTTGGCTTCAGCAAAACCCGAAACATTATAAACGGGTTAATCATAAAAATTCCGTCTATGCTTTTCTTTGCCGGACCGGATTTTAAAAATAAAATCCTAAAAAGAGTTTGCGAACCCATGGTGAGATTTGTCGACAATTTTGCCTCTGGTTTTACACTGGTTAAATATCCCACAAAGATATGTGCCTGTATCGGTCTATCTTTTTTTATTTGGGGTCTTGCGGCCTTTTCATATTATTTAATGGCTCTCGGCTGCCCGGGCATAGAACTTTCGTTTGTTGAAATCACCGCTGTAATGATAATAATCTGTTTTTTTATTGCCATCCCTTCTGTTCCCGGCTACTGGGGAATTTGGGAGGCAGGCGGGATCTTTGCCCTGTTGCTTTTCGGGGTTTCTTCAAAAGAGGCCGCCGGTTATACCCTGGCAAATCATGCAATTCAGATATTTCCTGTTATTATTGCCGGGCTTATTTCCGCAATGGTAACCAGCGTAAATGTATTACAGGTTTCACATGAAAAACAGAGCAAATAATACAGTTAACCCGGACAAACCGGAAACAAATAGAAATTTATATATGGCAACGATAGAAATACTAACATATCCGAACAAATTCCTCAGTCAGCCGACCCAGCCGGTAAAAAACATCGACGGTGAACTCCAGAACATGATTGAGCGCATGGCCGTCACCATGTACCAAGCACCTGGCATCGGTCTGGCTGCCATACAGGTAGGCATTAACCAAAGTTTCCTCATTTATGATGTCTCACCCCAAGACTCGGAACGATCTTTACAGGTCCTGATTAATCCCAGGATCGTATCGAGAGAAGGAACGACGATTTCAGAAGAAGAAGGGTGTTTGAGTGTCCCTGATTTCAGAGCCGATGTCAAACGAGCGGCTTCTATTCTGGTGGAAGGTTTTGACAGAAATGAGAAACCGTTGCGTATAGAATCGGAAGGATTGCTGGCTGTGGTCCTCCAGCACGAAATTGACCATTTAAACGGCATCTTATTTATAGACCGTATCAGCTCTTTAAAAAGAGGAATATACAAAAGAAAGGTAAAAAAGAACTTAAAAAACAGATGAACAAAACAGCCAAAATAATTTTCATGGGGACACCGGAATTCGCAGTACCCGCCCTGAATGCGCTTCACAAAAACGGCCAAGACGTGGCGTTGGTGGTCACCCAGCCAGACCGTCCAAAAGGACGCGGCCGAAAAGTCTTCCCGCCGCCTGTTAAAGAGGCTGCGATAAAATTTGGATATGAAGTCATTCAGCCGCCGTCAATCCGAACGGCCGAGTTCTCAGACCATATGGCACAACACCAACCTGACTTCATTGTCGTGGTTGCTTTTGGTCATATAGTCCCCAAAAACATCCTCACGATACCCAAAGTTGCGACCCTAAATATTCATGCATCACTCCTACCAAAATATCGTGGGCCTGCACCGATCCAATGGGCGATCATAAACGGAGAAAAAGAGACAGGAATCACGATTATTTTAATGGATGAGGGTTTGGATACCGGTGACATCCTCCTTTCTTCAAAAATTGAAATGATGCCGGACGACACTTCAGGGACCCTTCATGACCGTCTGGCTGAACTTGGAGCAGACCTTTTGATCCGAAGCCTTAATTCTTTTAAAACCGACAAAATACATCCTATTCCACAGGACCATTCCCGAGCCACATACGCACCCCTTCTTAAAAAAAACGACGGCCGTTTGAATTGGGAAATGCCGGCCAGCGCCCTGGAAGCGCTCATTCGTGGGGTCACCCCATGGCCCGGCGCCTTCACCTTTCATGAAAACAAACGCCTTAAAAT
>JAQBBE010000292.1:0-4134 GCA_032126435.1 Desulfobacterales bacterium
TGACCTATGGATACAAGCCCGATCAGGTCAAGCCCGTCCGGGAGATGGAATCCATAAAGGTCGATCAGGTCTACATTGGATCCTGCACCAATGGACGAATCGAAGACCTCCGGGTTGCAGCACAGGTGCTTAGGGGGAAAAAAATCAGCGATTCCGTGCGGGGCATCGTATCGCCGGCCACATCCCAGGTTTACCGCCAGGCCATGGCGGAAGGGGTTTTGAAAATATTTCTGGATGCCGGATTCTGTGTCACAAATCCCACCTGTGGCGCCTGTCTGGGCATGAGCAACGGCGTCTTGGCTGAAGGCGAAGTGTGCGCATCCACAACAAACAGAAATTTCAACGGCCGTATGGGCAAAGGCGGCATGGTGCACCTGGTAAGTCCTGCAACAGCAGCAGCGACAGCCATTTCAGGTTTCATTACGAATTCCGATCTTTATAAGGGGTAAAGATGAAAAATTTTAGTGGAAACGTACTCTTTCTAGACCAGTCCGATATCAATACCGACGAGATCATTCCGGCAAAATACCTTACAGAAAATTCCAAGCAGGCATTAAAGCCTTATTTTTTAGAGGATATCAGGCTGGAAGGATTCAACGCCGGACGCGATATAGAAGGAAAAAATGTAATTATAACTCGGGCGAATTTTGGATGCGGCTCTTCAAGAGAGCATGCGCCATGGGCCATTGAAGTCAACAACATCCATCTGGTCATTGCTGAAAGCTTTGCCAGAATTTTCAGGCAGAATATGTTTAATTGCGGGATGATGGCGGTGGAACTTCCGGCCGGGACCATCGACGGTATCTTCAAAGATTTCGCCCACAGGGAAACCTATCTTGAAACAGATCTGGATAAGAGTGTATTTACCATCACCGCCGACGGTCAGCACGCAAAGATACCGTTTTCAATTTCAAACTTTGATCGTGCCCTGATAATGACCGGCGGCTGGGTCGATTACGCGGATTCTAAGTACTGATTTTAAGCTTTGGGTCAACTGTAATCTGTTAAGCGGTGACCACAGTATTGATGATGGTGCCGATGTTTTCGATATAGCACTCAACCACGTTCCCCGGTCTTAAAACCACCGGAGGGTCTCTGAATATTCCAACACCGGCAGGGGTTCCGGTTGAGATGATATCACCGGGAATAAGGGTGATGTCTTCGCTGATATTTTCTATGATGGTGGGTATGTCGAAGATCATATCCCGGGTGTTCCCATCCTGCATAATTTTCCCGTCAACTTTTGCGGTAAGCCTCAAATTGTTCACATCGCCGATCTCGTCAGGTGTCACCATCACAGGGCCCACAGGTGCAAAACCGTCAAAGGATTTCCCTCTGAACCACTGGGAATCGGAGAACTGGGCTTCCCTTCCCGAGACATCATTCATTACGGTATATCCTGCGACATAATCGAGGGCGTCTGCTTTAGGTATTCTTTTTCCTTCTTTTCCGATGATCACCGCCAGTTCCACCTCCCAGTCAATCTGTCCACTGCTTTTTGGAAGAATGATGGCGTCAAAAGGACCATTCAAGGTATTCGGTGTTTTACAGAATAACAGCGGTGTTTCCGGTTGATCGAACCCCCCTTCTTTGGCATGCTCGACATAGTTTTTCCCAAGGCAGATGATTTTAGAAGGCGCATGAATCGGACACGCGATTCGCGCATGGATTTTTTGGCCGGGGTCATTAACATTGGCAACTGTTTGAAGCCAGTTCTCCCTGAAAAATGCTTCGCCGATATCCGGAATGTCGGGAAAGATTTTTCTAAGGTCGACGATTTTACCGTCTCTCCACAGCCCCGGTCTTTCATTTCCCTTTTGACCAAATCTGACAAGTTTCATAAATCAAGACTCCTAATCCCGGGCATTCACAAGATATCCGGGTTGTTTTTCTTTCCATCTTCATACCGCTTTTTCCCATACCAATCGACTTGTCTACACAGGCCCCGAATTATGTTGACCTCTTTCGCCCGTAATCGCAGACGGGTAAAAAAACGGCGGAAATTGTTCATCCAGTAATCCGGATTTTCAGCATTAATATAACTGATCCTGACCAGTATGTCTTTGAGTTGATCGTACATCCCATCAAGCTCGTGCCGGCTGGCTAGCCTCGGCGTAAATTGTTCGTTTGCCTCGAGACCGGCGATAAAGATCTCATAACACATAATCATTACCGCCTGTGCCAGATTTAGAGAAGAAAATTCACTTGTGGGGATATTTACCAGCGCCTGGCAATACCGAAGGTCTTCGTTGGAAAGCCCTTTGTCTTCCGGGCCAAAGAGTATGGCAATACGATTCTCAATGGAAATGGGAATTAGCTTTTGCGCCAGGTTCGAAGGCGTATGGAAAAGCGTCCGCTGCTTTCCCAGCCTTGCCGTAGCTCCGGCAACGTAGTTAAAAGGCGCGAGGGCGTCTCTCAAATGTTGACAGACGCTACTTTTTTCAACAATGTCTGCAGCAAAATGGGTGGCCAGTTTCAGGGCATTAAACAAGTCAAAGTTCTGGGGATCAACGATCACCAGCTGATGGATACCCATATTGCGCATGGCACGCGCGGCAGCCCCGATGTTCTCGGAATATCGGGGCTGCATCAGCACGATGCTGATATTATCTAAATTGACTCTGCCGGTCATCAGACGATGAGTTCAAATCTGTTGAAGAAGTAGCCGATTTCAAATGCAGCGGTTTCGGGTGAATCTGAACCGTGGACAACATTTTTCTCAATATCGGTTGCAAAATCTTTTCGAATGGTACCTTCAGCCGCTTCCCTGTAATCTGTGGCGCCCATAATTTCACGGTATTTGGCGATGGCGTTTTCACCTTCAAGGACCATGACCACCACCGGTCCGGAAGTCATGAAATGAGTCAGGCTGTCAAAAAATGGCCGTTCTTTGTGCACCGCATAAAAACCTTGCGCCTGTGCTGTATCCATTTTCAACATTTTCATGGCAACGATTTTTAGCTTATTGATTTCCAGGCGTTTAATAACCTCGCCGATGATTCCCCGGGCAACGCCATCGGGTTTGATGATAGATAATGTTCTTTCCATAAGTTATAATTCCTTTAAGTGGATTTTTGATCCCCGTTGCGATACCAAAAGGGCGTCGTCAAGTCAACACGAGAAAAAATACATTTCGGGAATATAGGTGTAAAAGATCTGTAGGCGGCAAGAATTAGATTATTGTTTATTGCCGGAGATTTTTTTCATGAGGTATATGGCCTCGGTTGTCTCCTTGAGGCGTGTGGCCAGGCTGATCAGAACCGCCTGAAAATCGGGGGATAGTCGATTGAATTCCTGTTCAAAGGAAATCGGGTCAATTATTCCGAGGGTTGTATCACCGACTGATGTGGCTGTAGCGGTGCGTGGCATTTTGGTGATAAAGCCGAGTTCTCCGATGATCTCGCCAGGTCCCAGCTCCAACAGAACTTCCTTCTCTCCGCGCATTATTTTTGAAATCTCCACCGCACCCGATTCAATCACGTAGATCCAGTCCCCGGAACTCCCTTCTTCGAAGATGATGTCTCCATCTTTATATTTTTCTTCTGTGGCCGTCTGAAACATGATTCAAACCTCCATTCGTTTGCGGCAAAAGGAATATAGATAAAAGCGGGTTGTTTGTCAAGCAGGGGTATTGCGTCTTTCATGCCGCGTCAGGGCCTACTGTCCTTTTATACGCATCAGCGCGTCAAGGAGGGGTTTTATTTTAATCCGGTGTTCCGGGGGTATCATTAAAACCGTTATCTGAAAATTGGGGATAAACCCGGTCCCCGGGCGTTTCAGCGTGTTCATCGCGTAATGATCACGATTCTTTTTGGAGGCCAATAACAGTAGAACGTCTGCAAAATTACCGGAAAAACCCATGGCGTCGACATGTTCCACAAATTGCAAAAAAAGCGTGTTCACGGTTATCACAAACGGGTCGACTTCGGAATAACCTTCTTTTCTGCAATCGTGTTTTGAAACAAAACATCTGCATCCAAACGGTCTGACCGGGTAAATCGGGCACAGGTTGTCTGTTAACAGGGGACAACTTCCGTAAAAATAATTGTACGCCTCTTCCGGCGGATCATCCCCCTTGCGACAAAGATCCGCAAGGCGGTTGGTGGTGGTTTGAGGCTTGAAACGTTTTTCGGA
>JAQBBE010000293.1:0-4126 GCA_032126435.1 Desulfobacterales bacterium
TGAAACAAAACCCAAAGAATTGCGGGTCGACACCGACGCTTTTTTTGTCAACACCGGCCATGTAATGCCTGAAAACACCGATGCGGTAATCATGATAGAACATGTTCATGTTATCGACCCAAACCGGCTTGAAATCGAAGCCCCGGCATTTCCCTGGCAGAACGTTCGAAAGGTCGGTGAAGATATTGTGGCAACCGAGCTCCTTTTCCCCCAGAACCATGTGATCACCCCCTATTGCGTGGGGGCCCTTATTTCAGGCGGCATCTTTACGGTCCCGGTAAAGACCAAACCCAACGTATTGATCATTCCAACAGGCTCCGAACTCGTGGACTGGCGGAAAACACCCGTTGAAAATCTTCAGCCGGGTCAGGTCATTGAAAGCAATTCTTATGTCCTCGGAAAACTTGTGGAGTCTTGCGGCGGCACGTTTACCCGCCATGACATGCTCACCGATGATCCTTTGAAAATTAAAGCGGCGATTCTGGATGCCGTGAACAGCGGCTTCGACATAATCCTCATAGTGGGCGGATCCTCTGCCGGATCCGAAGACCATACGAGACACGTCATCGATGAAATCGGTGAGGTGCTGGTTCACGGTGTTACCATCATGCCGGGAAAACCGATTTTAATCGGTAAAATCGCGGATACGCCCATCTTTGGAATCCCCGGGTATCCGGTTTCGGCCATCGTTGCCTTTGAACAGTTTGTAGCCCCGTTAATTGCCTCAATGCTCGGCCAGCCTGAACCGGACCGGCCCAGAGTCCAGGTCGAGCCCACCCGAAAAATCGCCTCCAAACTCGGCCTCGAAGAATTTGTCCGGGTAAAACTGGGCGCGGTGGGCAGTAAAATTGTGGCCATCCCTCTTCCCAGAGGTGCCGGCTGTATCACCACCCTGACCGAAGCGGACGGCATTATCCGGATCCCCAAAAACCTGGAAGGGATCCGGCCCCATGAACCGGTAATGGCCGAACTTTTGCGGCCCTTGTCTTCGATAAACAATACCATTGTTGTGGTGGGAAGCCACGACAACACACTGGACGTTCTGTCGGACCAAATTCGATCCGGGCACAAAAATCTAACCCTCTCGTCGAGCCATGTGGGGAGCATGGGGGGCCTCATGGCCATAAAAAAGGGGGTGTGCCATTTGGCAGGATCCCATCTCCTCGACACCCGGGACGGAACCTACAATCAATCCTATATCCGGAAATATCTGCCGGATACCCGGATCAAACTGGTGCATCTCGTGATGCGGGACCAGGGCCTCATCGTATTGCCCAAAAATCCCAAACGGATCCGGGGGATCGAGGATCTCAGCCGAAAGGACATCACCTTCATCAACCGGCAGGCCGGTTCCGGGACCCGGATACTGCTCGATTACCGCTTGGAACAGATGGGTATCGACTCCTCTCGAGTCAACGGATATGATAATGAAGAGTTCACCCACATGGCCGTGGCCGTGGCCGTGCTCAGCGGTGCTGTGGATGTGGCACTGGGAATTTATGCGGCTGCCAAGGCACTCAACCTCGATTTTATCCCTGTTGTCACCGAACAGTATGACCTGGTTATTCCCGAAATATTTTTTGACTCTGAAAATATCCAAATCCTCATGGAAACCATCCGCACGCCGGAGTTCAAACATCGGGTTCAAGCCCTGGGCGGATACAGCACGGAAAGGACAGGGCAAGTAATCCTTTAGAAAAAATCCTGACTTAGAGAAAGTCCATTTTAGAAAATAGGAAAGAGGAAAAAGAATAAAGAAAACCACGGATAAACACAACTATTTTGAAAAATAAGAAAATAAGAAGGTGAAGAGCAAGAAGGTGGGAAGGTAAGAAGGTTGGCATGTACGAGAGTCTCCGACCTTCTGATCTTCTAACCTTCTTAACTTCCTGTTTTCCGCGACCTTCTCATCTTCTAATTACATTTGCGTCCACTTGCGGTTAGCTATTTTCTAATTCCTACTTTCTATTTCTGGCATAAAAGTTTTGGTTATTGAATAGTGGGCGAAAAAGCTTTATGGTTTGGTTATGGGGAACAGGATTAGAGAGAAATATCACTTAATAGACCATACGGCTGATTTCGGGATCCATGTTTCGGGCACGACCTCAAAAGACCTTTTTGCCAATGCCGCCGAGGCCCTGTTTGATGTGATCACGGAAATCGATTCGTTAACGGGTCATGATTCCTGCCATATCGAGGTCTCCGGAGATGACTGGTCCGATCTCATGATCAACTGGCTCAGAGAAATTTTATATTTGTGGAACGGAAAGGAACGGCTGGTAAAATCGGCGAATATCACGTCTCTTTCGGAGAACAAGCTCTCGGCCCAGGTTGTTTTTGACCCCTATGATCCGGATCGCCATGCCATCAAAACCGAAATTAAGGCGGTGACCTATCACCAGATTCAGGTAACCCCCACTCCTTCCGGATGGACGGCAAGAATCATCTTCGACATCTGAAAGGACGTCTGGCTTTTCTATAACTCATAGTTTTTACTAAAATATTAGTGGGATCTTGTTTATGACGTCAGCATGGAAAAATGGAATGTTGGAATATTGGAAATAAGGATGGAAAAAAACCAATTTAAACGGCTTAAAATCCTTTCAAACCCATTATTCCATTACTCCATTATTCCATGTTTAAAGTAAGCGTTAAAGCCTCAAAAAATATCCTATATTTTCATTGAGTTGTAGAAATTCCGAAATGTTAAATTAATCGATAGGATACCAAAAATGACAATAAATATTAAAAAGATAGACAAATACCGGTGGGAAGTTCCCAAAACAGGTGCCATGCGGGTACCGGGGATGGTTTATTCAACTGCGGCCATGCTGGAAGGCTCCTCCCAGAATGAACCGCTGAAACAGGTGGCCAATGTCGCCACCCTTCCCGGGATTTTAAAGGCATCTTTAGCCATGCCGGACATGCACTGGGGGTATGGATTCCCCATCGGCGGTGTTGCCGCATTTGACTGGGACTCGGGCGTCATCTCTCCGGGCGGGGTCGGTTACGACATCAACTGTGGCGTCCGTCTCGCCACCACGTCTCTCATGGAAAAGGATATACGGCCAAAACTCAGGGAGCTGGTGGATTCACTTTTTCAGAATATTCCTTCGGGGGTTGGATCAACCGGCCCGATAAAACTGTCCATCCCCGAAGTAAAAAAGGTCCTCAAAAATGGCAGTCGATGGGCGGTGAGCCAGGGGCTTGGAGACACGTCGGATTTAGATTTTACAGAAGACGGCGGGTGCATGGAGAACGCCGATCCGGATGTCATCAGTCCAAGAGCGCTGGAAAGGGGGCGAAAGCAGCTCGGAACTCTCGGGTCCGGGAATCACTTCGTTGAAATCGGCGTGGTGGAAACCATCTATGAACCTGAGGCGGCAAAGGTGTTCGGTCTTTTTGAAGGCCAGGTGACGCTGATGCTCCATTCAGGATCACGGGGTCTGGGATATCAGATTTGCGACGATTTTCTGGCCTTCATGACGAAACATGTAAAAAAGCTCGGATTTGAACTGCCGGACAGACAGCTTGCCTGCGCCATGATACAGTCCGAAGAAGGGATGCGCTACTACAATGCCATGGCCTGTGCCGCAAACTATGCATGGGCCAACAGACAGATTTTAATGCACCGGTGTCGTGACGTATTTTTGAGGATGCTGGGCATGGGTCCCAGGGATCTTGGCATGAATCTGTTGTACGATGTGTGCCACAACATTGCCAAAAAAGAAACTCATGTTATCGAGGGAAAAGCCCGGACGGTCTGTGTGCACCGAAAAGGGGCCACACGGTCTTTCCCGGCCGGGCACACCGCACTCTGCAATAAATACCAACCCATCGGACAACCGGTCATTATCCCCGGAGATATGGGGACGGCTTCGTACGTGCTTTTGGGGACCCAAAAAGCCATGGAAGAGACCTTTGGTTCCACCTGCCATGGTGCCGGACGGGTCTTGAGCAGGACCGCCGCCAAAAAGGCGAGCAAAGGGCGGGCCATCCATCGTGAACTCGAAGACAAGGGGATCTTTGTCAGATGGACCGGCAGGTCCACCCTCGCCGAAGAGATGCCCGAGGCGTACAAGGATGTTTCCCAGGTGGTCGAAGCGGTCCATGGGGCCGGTATCTC
>JAQBBE010000294.1:0-14651 GCA_032126435.1 Desulfobacterales bacterium
ATAAATAGTCGAAGGTGTTCCATTATCCTCTCCAAAATTCAATAAAATATACAAAAAAAGTTGTGCTCGGGTTAATGCTTTGATGTCTTATGGGTCAGAATCCAGAGGAGTAAAATCTTTGCGGGATTTTCAAATGGCGGGAAAACATATTTATTTCCACCAAGGGTGTCTTATATATCGAATCTGATCTAACAAGGCGCTTTAAGGCACAAGATCAATTCCTCCCGGATGAAAGGGATGGCACCTTAAAATTCTCTTTAAAGCAAGGAAAATTCCTTTAAGAAATCCATAACGCCGAATAGACTCATAGGCATATTCGGAACAGGTTGGATAGAAACGGCACGCAGGAGCCAGAACTGAAGACAAGATCAACTGATAGGCCCTTATAAAAAACAGAGCGATTATCACAAACATTCTATTGATGGTATAAGCCCCTGGAAACGTTGGTAAAAATGTGTTGAAGGGATCCATAAGCCTGGCCTGTCGATAGTTCGGCCGCCTTTTTTTTTGCGATAATATTTATATCCCAACAACCTGTTATCATGTGCCTGTTTAGCCGAAAATATTCGCGAGTAAGTCGCTTAATCCTGTTGCGTATCGCGGCATTTCCAACCCTCCTCACGACAGTAATACCAAGGCGGTTCCTTTGAAACAGACCCGGAGAAAATATTGCAACAAAATGTTTGTTTTGAAATTTTTTCCCGAAATTAGACAACCTGAGAAACTCGGAGCGTTTCAATATTCTGTCCGCCTTGGTAAAAAAAAAGCGCAAAAGAAACTCCTCTGTTTAATTCGCTGTTTTTTCTATATCTATTTTATTTGACCAACCGGTTATACCGATAAACGGTTTCTGCCTTTTGATCTGCGCCGGTTAATAATCTTTCTGCCCTGTTTTGTCGACATCCGCTTCAAAAACCCATGTGTTCTGGCGCGCTTTATTCTGCTTGGTTGATATGTTCTTTTCATAATGCAAAACCCTTAATTAGACACTAAATTTTCTTCGCATTCGCTTTGAAAATATTATATTTTGTAAAATTAATCGGACAAATTAATCATAAGATTTCTGGATTGTCAAGATGTAAACCCCGGTGTCGCGAAAAAAATTCTTTTTATCCGATTAACGCCGTATTATTCTTTATAAATTTCGAAAATATCAAACTCTTCCATATGCAGCTTGGGCGCGGGGTATATGACAATCTGTTTTCCGATAATACGCTCGAGTTCGACAATAATTTGGCTTTCCCCACCATGGAGAAGGTCGGCAATTTCAGGATTAACCCTCAGGCTTATCTTGACCCCCGCCATGTCGTTTGATTCACGAAGAATTTCCCTGAATATATTGTAACATATGGTCTGCCTGGATATCAGATACCCCTCTCCATCACAATAAAAGCACGGCTCGCACAGAATCCTGGTGAGGGGTTGTCGGGTCCTTTTTCGCGTCATCTGCATTAACCCCAATTCGGACATGGGTAAAACATGGGTTTTGCTCCTGTCCTTTTTAAGCAACCCTGAGAGCGAATTAAACACCTTTTCCTGATTCAATTTTTTTTCCATATCGATAAAATCGATGATGATGATACCCCCGATATCCCTCAGGCGGATTTGATACGCAATTTCTTTTACAGCTTCCAGATTGGTTTTTAAAATGGTTTCTTCCAAATTGTGCTTGCCGACATACCGGCCGGTGTTTACATCGATTGCCATGAGTGCTTCCGTATGCTCGATTACGATATAACCACCGGATTTCAACCATACTTTCTTTTTTAAAGCACGGGAAATATCCCCTTCTAAATTATACGCATCAAAAATCGGTTCCAAACCCTCATACAGTTCTACTGAATCTTTGAGGCTCGGCTTGAACGTATCGAGAAAATTTAAAATAGACTCATACCCCAAACGGGAATCTATGATCAGTTTCTCAGCTTCATCGACCAACAGATCCCGAACTGCACGAAGGCTGACCGCGACCTCTTTGTGCAACAGAGAGGGTGCCGGAGCTTTTGAATACTTTTTTTGTATGCTCTCCCACAATTTTTTTAGAAACCCCATCTCATACTCGAGTTTTTCTTTTTGGGCACCTTCGGCTGCAGTTCGAACAATGTAACCGAAATTATCTTCCCGTATCGATTCTATGATCTCCTTTAACCGATGCCTTTCAGCCTCATCTTCTATACGCCTGGATATTCCAATATGTTCTGATGTGGGCATCAGAACAAGAAGTCGGCCGGGAAGGGATATGTGGGTTGTCAGCCGAGCCCCCTTTGACCCCAATGGCGCTTTGGCAGCCTGGGCCATTATTTCCTGACCTTCGGTGATAAGCTCCTCGATATGTCTTTCGCGACGTATCAACGGCGAAAACGAATCGACAATATCGATATCCAGGGCATCCGTTTCGTCACCGTTCCTTTTAATCAGGAAGCTTTCAATTTCATTATAGTTTCCGCCAAACACATCATTTACATAGATAAAAGCGGCCTGTTTGAGTCCTATATCTACAAAAGCAGCCTGCATTCCCGGCAGAACCCGTTGCACCCTTCCCTTATAGATATTTCCGGCAATGTCTGAAGCATCTCCCCGCTCGATGAAAAGCTCAGCGATGTTCCCATCCTCAAGAAGCGCCACTCTTGTTTCATGTTCAGCCGAATTTATAATAATTTTTCTATTCATTGTTTGTCCTGTATTTACATATCGTTATAATCCGGCTTCGCCCCTTTGAAAAAGAAGTTTCCATGCCATACAGTTCTGCAACCCAATTTTGACAAACTCGTAAAAAGTCTTTTGTGGGCGATATCCGATTATTTGGGGATCCAGTGTTTCAAACGGCGATGCGTTAAAAATTTCAGGCTGTTTGAGGCGCTTGCGACGAGTTCTTGAAATTTATCCGCCTCTGGCGTGATTTAGCAGCACCGCTTGAAACGCCTCCAAATGGTCACGAAGCGAGCAAAACAGACTTTTTGCGAGACCATCAATTTTGTAAGGTCAGATTTTTACGATGGCGGCCCGTTTTATATCTTCTTTGCTCAATTCAAAAATATGTTCAAGAACCTCAAAAGGTCTCACTGTGTTGCCCGGTTCTGATCTCAGCGTCATCTTTAGCCTGTTGGACGAAAGCATCGTTATCTTTATTACCATCTCTTTTAGGTCTAACTGTCTGGTTTTTCCCTTTCGGTCGGTTCGGGTAACGATGAATTCAGAATTTTTAACAAAAGATGCCACATTTTCTTCATTAAAGGAACCATTCTTTTTCGTTACCAAATATGTCGCCGGTGAAAAATTGTTGCGGGAAGCCTTCCTCGGTGCAAGCTGACAGTCTATAATTCGCAGGCCATTAGGCAACTGCTGGTTTAATCCCTCTATAATGGTGTGGGGTTGAATGTTTCCGTTCACGGATACAAAAAAATTTTCATTCAGGCTCTCCAAACCGATGGGAAGCGGATCTTCAAAGGATATTACCGGCTTTGGATGAAAACCTTCGGAAAACTTGACCGGTATTCGAGCACGTCGAATAGCCCGGATTATGATTTTAACCAGTTCAAGATGTCCAAAATACTTTGCCTGATCCAGCTTGGAAAATGACACCTTGAATTTTTTGTAAAATGTATCCTTATTACGGTCTGCAGGAATGTTCTTTGGAACCCTGTCTTTATGGTCGGCAAAGATTTTTGGTTCAACAACCTCAAAATCACAAACCCCGCAATGGTTACAATCACCGTTGCGACAATCCGCCGTGTGTTCACCTTTTGTGGCGTTATCCCATTCGTTGATTAAGAAATCTTTTGAAACCATCGTATCGATATGGTCCCAGGGCAACGGCTCTGTGGCGGGCCGAACACGGGTAATAAAAAAATCGCTATCAATCCCTTCATCGGAAAAAGCCTCTTCCCACAATCGATATTTAAAATGGTCGCTCCATCCGTCAAATTTACATCCTTTCTTATATGCAGCAAGCAACAGGCGGCAAAGACGCCGATCGCCCCGTGCCCAAATCCCTTCGATCAAACTGGCTTCAGGGTTCTGCCATTTAAATTGAACACCCGGTATTTTTAGTTGTTTCTTCAACATGCCAATTTTCTGTTTCGATTCAGCCAAAGCCATCTGGGAAGACCACTGAAACGGCGTATGGGACTTTGGAATAAACGTTGCGACACTTACATTGATCTTGGCTTTGCGCCTGTTGGGTAAACAAATATTTTTCAATTTTTTTACAAGATCAATGATGGCCTGCACGTCGTCGTCCGTTTCGGTTGGGAGACCGATCATAAAATAGAGCTTAACCACCTGCCAGCCCAGATGAAATGCATCTTTAACGGTTTCTATAATATCTTTTTCGGTTATATTTTTATTGATAACATCGCGAAGCCGCTGACTTCCGGCTTCCGGCGCTAACGTAAAGCCTGTTTTTCTGACCTTTTTTACAAGATTCATGAGTTCTGGTGGTAATGTATCGGCCCTCAGAGATGGAAAGGAAACCGCAATCCGCTGCGATGCATACCGTGACGTGAGATTTTCCATTAGCGGTATAAGACAGCTATAATCCCCCGTACTTAAAGATAAAAGCGAGATATCCTCGTAGCCTGTTGAAGCCACCAAAAAATCTGACAGACAGAGCAGGGTCTCTGGCGAGCGTTCACGAACCGGTCGATATATTATCCCGGCCTGGCAGAAGCGGCAGCCCCTGGTGCAGCCCCTGGATACTTCAAGCCGAAGCCGATCATGAACCGGTTTGCCGTAAGGAACTACCGGTGCATGGGGAAACTGCGCCGTGTTAAGATCATCAACAATTGCTCGTTTAATCATATGATAATCTTGAAATTTCGGAACAAGGGTCTGGAAACCATGACGGTCAAATTTAGGCGTAAAAAATTCAGGAATATACACCCCTTCTATCTTGGACCATTTTTTCAAAAGGGCTTCTTTATCACCCTTTCCTGCCGACTGCCATTCAAGCCAGGTTTGGGACAGTTCCATAATTACATTTTCGCCGTCCCCCACGACCATGGCGTCAAAAAAATCCGCCATCGGTTCGGGATTACACGTACAAGGACCACCGGCGATAATCAGCGGGTAAGAATTATTTCGTTGTCGAGAAAAAAACGGGATGTTGGCCAGTTCTAATACGGTAAGTACGTTGGTATAGTTCAGCTCGTAGAGAAGGCTGAAGCCGATAATACCAAATTGATCGAGCGGTTTTTTAGATTCCAGTGACGCAATGGGTGTTCCTGACGACCGAAGGTATGCTTCCATATCGAGTGCAGGTGCAAACACCCTTTCAGCGGCGATCTCTGGGTGGCTGTTCAGGATATTGTAAAGTATCTGAATCCCAAAATGGGATGTCCCGATCTCGTAAAGATCTGGAAATACGAGAGCAAAGGCGAGTTTTACCCGGCTTGGATCCTTTTTGACCGTATTTATCTCCGAGCCTAAATATCGGCTGGGTTGCTCTACTAGTGGCAAGATATCTTGAATGGATGTAATGCTCATGATATAGATCTTCTCGGGTTTCGTGCCGCTTCAAGTGACCCTGGAAGAAAGTGGAACGAACCCCGGTTAATTTTTTTACACATCGGTACTCACAAGTTTTAGACGTTGAAGCCAGATTTTCTGAATGTGCTGTTTTTTTTGAACCTCCCCGCCGCCCCTAGAGACGGGCTCTCCGCCTAACTCCGGCAAGCGGACGGGGGATAAAAAATATAATCAACAGATTCTTAATTTTTTATCTTATTATACCGGAACCTAAAATGCCAGAAATAAAACCCCAAAACAATAACAAACTTGTAATTTCAGTAGTTTCCATTTTTATCTTTTTTATCACGCTTGTTTTTAAAGCACCGGACAACCTTTGCGCTGAAAACCTGCGTGAAAGCGCAATTGTAAAAGCGGTTCAAAAAGTCAGTCCTGTGGTGGTAAACATAAGCTCCGAATTCCAGGTTCGCAAGCGTGCAAATCCATTTTATGGATTTGGCATGGATCCGTCTTTTGAATCTTTTTTCAGAGATTTTTTTGATCCAGGGTTTGAACAAAGATATCAACGAACCAGCCTGGGATCCGGAGTTATCATTGATGGCAAAAGGGGGTTTATCCTAACCAACAAACATGTCATCGTAAAAGGTTCGACCATTACCGTAGGTCTGAAAGATGAGCGTGAATTCACGGCACAGATTGTGGGTGCAGATCCCGATTCTGATCTGGCGGTTCTGCGCATTTCCGCCAAGAAAATTCTGCCGGCAATTGAAATGGGAGACTCCGATGACCTGATGATCGGCGAAACGGTTATCGCCATCGGCAACCCCTTTGGTTTTTCAAATACGGTAACCACCGGTGTTATCAGTGCCATAAACCGAAGTGTACGGACTGACGACATGGTGTATCACGATTTTATCCAAACCGATGCCTCCATTAACCCGGGTAACAGCGGCGGGCCGCTCCTCAATATAAATGGAGAGCTCATCGGTATAAACACCGCCATATTTGCCAAAGCCCAAGGCATCGGTTTTGCCATACCCATCAACAAAGCCAAAAGGATTGTTGCCGACCTTATAAGATACGGAGAGGTTATACCGGCATGGATCGGTATTACTGTACAGGATCTGGATACAGAGCTGGCCAACTATTTGAAAGCACCGACCATCAAAGGCGTTCTGGTGAAAAAAGTTGAAAATACCGGACCTGCCTTTAAGTTCGGTGTTCGCGGGGGTGATATTATCGTATCCATAGGGTCACGAAACATTCATTCTAAAATGGATTTTGAGAGGTCCATGAGCAGTTTTCCAGCCGGAGAAATCATCGATATAAACATACTCAGAAATGGTAAAATCGAGTCTTTTTCTGTAAAATCATCGGTATTCCCCAAAGAATTGGCTCTGGAATTGGCCCAAAGCCTTCTGGGAATTTCCGTGGATAAACTTTCTGCCAAAAACCGTAAAATCTTTAATACTTACGCGAAAGAGGGCGTTGTGATTTCAGATCTTAATCACCAATCTTATCTGGCGCGTATCGGCGTCAGGCCCGGAGATGTGATTCGGCAACTCGATGATATATCCGTTAAAAATATTGACGATTTTAAAAAGGCCATCATAAAATACCGCCAAAAAAAGTCGCTGGTCATGGTTTTGGAGCGCGAAGATCAGCTGTATAATATAACGGTAAAACCCTAGCGCCCTTAAACTATCAACCCGGTCTGACACTGGAGATTTATTATGAAACGGACAAAAATAACAAAATTATTAAAATCAGAACGCCCCGTCGATGAAGTTCTTGTAAAGGGGTGGGTCAGAACCAAACGTGATTCAAAAGATTTTTCATTTATTGAGGTCAACGATGGATCCTGCCTAAAAAACATACAGATCATTGTTAACAACACCATAGACAATTACAAAGACATCATCAGGATTTCCACCGGTTCGGCGGTTGCGATCCGCGGAAAATTGGAAGCGTCTAAAGGTCCTGGACAGAAATGGGAAGTAGTTGCGGAAAGTGTGGAAATCTTAAATGTTGCCCCCGAAAATTATCCGTTACAGAAAAAACGTCACACGGATGAATTTTTAAGAAACATCGCGCATTTAAGACCCCGGACCAACAAATACGGCGCTGCATTTCGGATAAGATCCGAGTTGTCATATGCCATTCATAAATTCTTCAGAGACAAGGGGTTTAGATATATCCACTCACCGATCATAACCGGTTCGGATTGCGAAGGCGCCGGAGAGCTGTTTCGTGTAACAACCATAGATCCGGATGATCCGCCCCGAAAAGAAGGCAAAATTGATTATTCCAAAGACTTTTTTGCTAAAGAAGCAAATTTAACCGTGTCCGGCCAGTTATCTGCCGAGATGTTCGCCCTTGCCTTGGGAGATGTTTATACCTTTGGTCCCACTTTTCGTGCCGAAAATTCACATACCCGTCGACATGTTGCCGAATTTTGGATGGTTGAACCAGAAATGGCGTTCTGTGATCTGGAGGGCAATATGGATCTTGCAGAAGAGATGATAAAACATTTAACATCCTTTATACTCGAAGAATGCACGGAAGATATAGAACTTTTTGCAAAATTTGTGGATAAAACGCTGATAAAAACGTTAAATAACGTGGCCACCTCTGATTTTAAACGCATCACATATGCATCCGCTGTAGAAATATTAAAAAAATCCGGAAAAAAATTTGAACACGATATCGATTTTGGAAAAGACCTGCAAACCGAACATGAACGTTATCTTACAGAAGACCACTTTAAAAAACCCCTAATTGTCTTTAATTACCCAAAAAAAATAAAGCCTTTTTACATGCGGTTGAATGATGACAACCAGACGGCGGCGGCGATGGATGTTCTTGTACCGAGAATTGGGGAAATTATCGGCGGGAGCCAGCGTGAAGAACGGTTGGAGGTTCTCGAAAACCGGATGGATGAAATGGGAATGCCAAAAGAGAACTACTGGTGGTATTTAGATTCCCGGCGTTTTGGATCCGTTGAACACAGTGGTTTTGGTCTCGGGTTCGAACGGTTGATTATGTTGATGACAGGAATCAGAAACATCAGGGATGTCATTCCTTTCCCGAGAACGCCCAGCACCATAGAATTCTGATTTAAGGTTATGCCGGTGATCTTAAGCTTTCAAACATCTTAACTTCGCCAACTGCTCAGCATAGCCGTATAGATGAAGCCCTTTGCTTTCAACGATCATCTCGCCGTCTTTTACGCCGATCTCCCCGGCCATGTAATCTTTAAGATTCTGGATCGCCGCGAGATTTGCCGGCATTCCCCCCCAAAGATCCCATGAACGAAAATAGACAATAAAATGAAGGGTTTCATCTTGTATTCGCGTGTCGATTGAACGCAAACACGGCGGGTCCAGCAGCGTAAGATCCGTTGGGTGTGCCACCTGAAGCACCATCTGATTGTTGCGGCTGCCATGCTCCCGATAGGTCTGAATGACCCACTCGATCTGATTTAGGTAGATTTGTCCGTCTTCTTCAAAAACCGCTTTGCCGTCGATCTCCCGTTTGTCGATAATTTCCGTTTTGCCCGCTTCCCACCATGCCAGTTGATCCCCGGTAAGCGGCGCTCGGGTCAATCGCTCACCATAAGTATATGATTCTCCAGTTTCTTTTTGGCCGGTCATCAGATACTCGATGTACGATCTTTCATAGCCTTCACCGCCATAAATATAGGCTTCTTCCACAGGATTTGGAATCCCGCAGGATGCCGGTATGTCGGGTAACAGCGGCTGAGTTCCTGGATGCCGAACGTGTCCGGTAAAATAATCATATTCGAGTCTTGTCTGGCCGGCGTAACTTCCCCGATCTATTTTAAACCGCCGGCCACGGTCAAGAATGTCATGAACCGCCTGAAACCAGAGATCCGGCAAATCCCTTGCTTTAACCTTGTGAATATCCATATTTATTGTATAGTTTCGGTTTATTGAATGTTTAATGGAAAATGCACTCGCTGTTACAGCTCGGTGGAAATTTCGTTTAAGTGCCTATATATCCAGTATGTTCACCTCAAGGGCATTGCTGATGATAAAGTCTCTTCTGGGTTCGACAGCCTCGCCCATAAGAACGGTAAAAATTTCGTCGGCTTCAACCACATCCTCGACCTTTACCTGCAAGAGGGTTCTCTTGTCCGGATTCATTGTGGTTTCCCATAGTTGGATTGGATTCATTTCACCCAGACCTTTGTATCTCTGAATGCCGAGACCTTTTTTCCCTTCCTCCATAAAAAAAGAAAGAAGGTCTTTTTTATCATCAATGCGAATGGAATTGTTCTCATCGTCCTTGTTAAAAACGAAAAACGGGGGATTATCGTATTTGAAGATATTTTTACTCAGCAACAGGCTTTTCTGAAAATCTCCGGAATAAATAAGGCTTCTGCCAATTTTTATGGGTTTCGCCTTTATGTTTGGCATTTTTCCCGACAATAGTCCCTTTTGGCCAAACGACGGGGTAACCGTAATTTCATAAACATCCCGTTCCGAATTCCATGTTAATTCACCGACATGATAATTTTTTTCAATAAGTGTCTTTTTTAACTGCGTCATTTTTTGTCGGTCTTGTAGAAATTTTTTACTTTCAACCTCTTCCTTAATTAACAATTCGATAAGATCGCCGGTAATTCCTCGTCTTTTCAATTTCGAAATTATCAAAAAATATTCAGAAAGATTCGCCATGAAAAGATAGAGATTGTGTTCGGATAGTATCTTTTCTTCTTCTCCAAACTTTATATTTTTTTTATCGCATGCTCTTTTTAAAATGTGATCGTTCAATTGATTTTCATGTTTTAAATAAATTTCATTCTTTCCTTTGCCGACTCTAAACAGGGGGGGTTGAGCAATGTATAGATACCCTTTTTCGACCATCTCGGGCATATGTCTGTAAAAGAAGGTTAACAGAAGCGTTCGAATGTGAGATCCGTCAACATCAGCATCTGTCATGATAATTGTTTTGTGATACCTTATTTTTTCAATATCGTATTCTTCTTCACCCACACCGGTTCCCAGGGCTGTAATGATATTTTTAATCTCTTCGCTTCGCAGAATTTTATCAAATCTAGCTTTCTCAACATTTAATATTTTGCCCTTTAATGGCAGTATTGCCTGAAATTTTCTGTCTCTCCCCTGTTTAGCACTGCCCCCGGCAGAATCACCTTCCACGATAAAAATTTCTCTTTCGGAAGGATCTGAAGCCTGGCATTCGGCAAGTTTGCCCGGAAGTGTTGAATCGATAAGAGCGCCCTGTTTTCTTGCGATATCCCGTGCTCTTTTTGCTGCATCCCTGGCCCTGGAAGCATCCACAGCTTTAGCAACTATCTTTTTAGCTACGGATGGATTCTCCTCAAGAAACATACTTAATTTCTCGTTTACCAGAGACTCAACCAACCCTTTTAATTCACTGTTTCCAAGTTTTGTCTTTGTTTGACCCTCAAACTGCGGAGACTTTATTCTAATACTTATAACCGCTGTTAAACCCTCTCTAATGTCTTCACCGCTAATCTTGGCTTGAAGGTTTTTGGGAAGGTTACCGTTTGTTAAATATTGATTGACGGTTCGCGTTAATCCCGCCTTGAAACCGATGAGATGAAAACCCCCTTCAACCGTATTGATATTGTTGGCAAACGAAAATATTTTTTCCTTGAATGTATCGTTGTATTGAATGGCAACTTCTATTTGAACATCATTTTTTATGCCTTCTATGAAAATGGGTTTATGGAGTGGCACATTTATTTTATTTAGATACTCCACAAATGATATCAGGCCGCCTTTATAATAGAATTCATCTTTGTTATCGGATCGTTCATCTTCGATGGTTAATCGGACCTCTTTGTTTAAAAAAGCAAGCTCTCTTAATCTTCGAATTAGAATATCATAACTAAAATTGTCTGTTTCTAAAATTTCCGTGTCAGGAACAAAATGTATTTTTGTGCCCCGTTTATTGGTTTTTCCGATGATACTGATATCTCTGGTTTTTTTTCCTTTTTCATATGTTTGATAATAAATTTTTCCATCGGTATAAATTTCGACTTCCATAAATTTTGAAAGCGCATTGACCACCGACACCCCTACACCGTGAAGTCCGCCGGAAACTTTATAAGAATCATTATCGAATTTTCCTCCTGAATGAAGTTTGGTCATGACAACTTCAACAGCAGGCACCTTCTCGGATTTTTGTATCCCCACGGGGATTCCCCGGCCATTATCTTCGACACTTACGCTATTGTCCGTATGTATTATAACGTTTATAAGGTCACAGCAACCGGCCATAGCTTCATCAATACTGTTATCCACAACTTCGTAAACCAGATGGTGAAGCCCCTCAATACCAATGTTCCCTATGTACATGGACGGTCTTTTTCGGACCGCTTCAAGTCCTTCGAGAACTTTTATATTGTCGGCGCTGTATGTGTTTTCTTCTTTTTTCATATTCTCATCGGCATGATTACACTTAAATAGGTGTCGTCATTCGCTCCTTCGAGTAAACAGGGTTTTTCACTATCGATTATATTAACAATAATTTTTTCAGAATCAATAACGCTCATGGTTTCCACAATGTATCTGGGATTAAAAGCAACTTCAATGGGCTCTCCCTTATAGTCGATAACCATATCTTCTTTGGATTCACCCAAATCCGGATTTGTTGTGGTTATGGAAAGGTTATTTTCTTTAAAATTAAAAATAACGCCTTTGTAATCTTCTGAAGACAAAATAGACATTCTTTTCAGCATGGATATAAACATTTTTCGATCCAGATGGATCGCATGGGACGATCCCCTTTTTATAATATCCCCATATTCTGGAAAATTCCCTTCGAGAAGCCGAATTATAATGGTTTCGAGGTCTTTCTTTATAATAAAATTATTGTTTTTGATACCAATTTGAACGGTTCCGGTGGAATCTAAAAATTTTATAACTTCACTCATTCCTTTTTTTGGAACAAGTATACCGGGTTTTTTCGGCAGTTTTAAATCTTTTTCATAAATACAATCCACTTTTGAAAGACGGTTGCCGTCTGTTGAAACCATTCTGAAGATGTTTTCTTTCTTTGGGTGCGGTATTTCAAAATATATTCCGGTGATATGGGTTCTTTTTTCATCAGGAGCACCGGAAATAATGATCGTTTTTTCGATCATGTCTTTAAAAATTTCGGAATCGATATCAAAAAAATCAACATCTTCTATATCTGGAGTTTCAGGAAAATCATCGGGATTCATTCCAACAATATTATACTCAACATTTTTATTGCCTATTTTGATCCAATAATTTTCAACTTCATCGACCTTTATTTCGTTGCTCGGAAATTCTTTAACGATTTCATAAAACTTTCTTGAATTTATCGTTATGGTGCCTTGAGATTCAATGTCCGCTGGATATATTCCTTCGAAACCGGTTTCAAGATCCGTTACCACCAATTTTATACCATTATCCGTTGTTTTAATAAGAATATTAGAGGTAATAGCCAGATTGCTTTTTCGTCCGGTGATCCCTTGAACCTTGGACAATACATCAAGAATGTCTTCCTTTTTAATTTTAAACTTCATAATCTGTTCCTTATAATTTTATATATGTATGTATATAAAGAGTAATGGTTGTTGATAACTATAAAAACTTTTTAACCTATTTGAATAATAGTAATTAATTGATTGAAATAAGAGTATAAAAAATGATTAAAAATGATGACTTATTAACACACTAAAATTAATTGTTAATAAGTCGTTATTTATTGAAACAATATAAACACGAATATCCGTATTTTTCGGTGATTAAAATGAGCGATTGAGGGAAAAAATAAAAAAAATAATTAAAGCTCTCTACAGCCCCGAAAGTCGGGATTTTAGCTTCTCTTAAACACGCTTTCCGGGAATGAGCTAACTGTTGAATTTCAAAAAACACCATATATAGTGTTTAATTTTGTTTGATATAAATATATATACTGTTTATAAAAATGTTACAAGTGTTTTTACCAGACATTTTACAATAATTACAGGATTTAAGTTGTTCTATTGATTTGAAATATCTCCCGAAGAAAATTCTATGAAATTTATTGCTGATTTCCATGTTCATTCCCGTTTTTCAAGAGCAACAGCGAAGAATATTGACCTTGAAAACCTGTACATCGCTGCACAGTTAAAAGGTATAACGGTAATTGGAACCGGAGATTTTACACATCCAGGATGGTTTGCCGAAATCAAAGAAAAACTGGTGCCGGCAGAGCCGGGAATGTTTAAATTAAAAAAAGAAATATCAAACATCTGTGATCAAGAAGTTCCAACCTCATGCCGAAGAAAAGTCCGTTTTATACTGGTTTCTGAAATCAGTAATATTTATAAAAAAAACAATAAAACCCGGAAAAATCATAATCTTGTATTTTTATCTGATCTTAAAAAAGTTGAAAAATTTAATTTAAGATTGGATAAGATTGGAAATATTAAATCAGACGGGCGACCGATACTCGGGCTTGATGCCAGAGATCTTCTTGAAATTCTTCTTGAGACTTCTGATCGGGCATTTCTCATCCCGGCTCATATCTGGACACCCTGGTTTTCATTGCTGGGTTCAAAATCCGGGTTTGATTCCCTTAAAGAATGTTTTGAAGATCTTACCGATTACATCTTTGCAGTTGAAACCGGTCTTTCGTCGGACCCTTCGATGAACTGGCGGGTATCTGCATTGGATGGACTGACACTGGTATCAAATTCTGATGCTCACTCCCCCATGAAACTAGGACGCGAGGCCAATCTTTTTGATACGGAACTCTCTTACGCAGCCATAAGATCTGCCATGAAGAGCGGGGACCCTGAGAAGTTTTTGGGTACCTTTGAGTTTTATCCCGAAGAAGGAAAATATCATCTTGATGGACATCGAAAATGTAACGTTCGCAATTGGCCTAAACAGACGCGTAAGCAGGGCGGTATCTGTCCGGTTTGTGGAAAATCGCTGACTCTGGGGGTGTTATACCGGGTCGAGGAGTTATCGGATCGAAAGAAAGGAGAAAAACCCGACAGACACCATCCGTTTTATAACACGGTTCCCCTTGTGGAGATATTGTCGGAGGTTTTAACGGTAGGGCCGGCCTCTAAAAAGGTCGTAGGAACATATCGATTATTAATTGAAAAACTGGGGCCTGAATTCGACATTCTAACGACCCTAAAAAAGGAGATC
>JAQBBE010000295.1:0-4348 GCA_032126435.1 Desulfobacterales bacterium
TGAATCCGCAAAAAAATGGAACGTTGAATATTCGCCCACTCTGGTTTTCGATCCGGACCGATATAATATCCGGTGGCTGGGAGCACCCCTCGGTGAAGAGGGGCGTATCTTTCTGGAAGCGCTCATCCTCATCGGTCTTCAGAAGAGCAATCTCAAAGAACAATCACTCCAGGTAGTTAAAAGAATAGACACACCCAGGAATATCAAGGTGTTTGTGAGCGCATCCTGCCCCTATTGCCCTCAGCAGGCGCTGAACGCCTTAAAAGCAGCTGTTGAAAAACCCGATTTAATTTCCCTCGAAATCATCGATATTCAGGCCAATCCTGAGCTTGCCACCCAATATTCAGCCCAGTCTGTTCCCCAAACATATGCAAATGATGTCCTGATTGCACAGGGTGCACAGACCGAAGAGCTCTTTATGCTTTCTCTGGAAAAAATGGATCAGCAGACGGTATTTATCCCTGAAAGTGATGCAGAGAAGGTTGAAACAGACCTTGTCATTGTCGGCGGCGGTCCGGCGGGACTGACAGCCGGGATATACGCAGCACGAAGCGGTCTTAAAACGGTGGTCGTGGAAAAAGGGGTCCTTGGCGGACAGGTGGCGACAACGCCGGTTGTTGAAAATTATCCGGGCCTCAAACAGATCGGCGGGAAGACGCTGGTGGATATTATGGTCACCCATGCACTTGAATATGTGCAGATTTATCCAGGTGAAGGGGTTGTTGGGATAATTCCCGGAGACCCCATAACCGTTCAGACCAGCCGGAGAAAGTTTATCACCAAGGCCGTATTGATGGCTACCGGGGCGACGCACAGAAATCTTGGCGTCCCTGGCGAATCACGCCTTTCAGGGCATGGCGTCAGTTATTGCAGTACCTGTGACGGCCCGCTTTTTAAGGGGAAAAAAGCCATCATCGTCGGCGGTGGCAACAGTGCCGTTACAGAAGCACTTCATATGCATCATATCGGTGTGGATGTTACCCTGGTTCACAGGAGTGATAATCTAAAAGCTCAGGATTTTCTAGTGAAAAACCTGATACAAAATAATATTCCGATACTTTTTAATACTGAAGTCAAGGAAATCAGGGGGAAACATAACGTAGAAGAAGTCCTGCTTTACAACAACAAAACTGAAGAATCTTATCCTCGATCCGTTAATGGCGTCTTTATTGCCATTGGGTATGATCCTGCTGTCGATCTGACAAAAAAAATTGGGATCGAACTTACGGATGAAGGTTTTATAAAGCACGATAATTACAGGACAAATATCCCGGGAATTTATACGGCCGGAGATGTGTCGGGTGGATACAAGCAAATCGTAACGGCCGCCGGACACGGTGCTGAAGCGGCTATGGTCATATTTGAAGACCTCATCAATCCATACTGGACCTAAATTTTCATGACAATCAACGCATTGAAAATTTAGGCTGAATAAAAATATCGAAACCGTTCAGCCATAAAAACTTGGTTTACCGGTATTCTTAAACACAAAATCATCGATCACTTTCGAAAAAAGGCATCTGTATTCCGAAAGCAGCGAAGACTCGAACCTTTCAATTCAACTATCGTCTGAGGTCGGTAAACGGATTAAAGAATCTATGGTCCGTTTTCTGGAAAAGTATGAATAAACCTTCCGCGGAAGACGCAACATGAAAAATAAAATTGTAAAAGATTTAATGAACCCCACATCAGAATATGAGACCATTTCCATTGAATCCAATTTATATGAGGCCGCCCTTGCCCTTGACAAAGCTCAAAAAGCGTATGAACAGGGAATATATCCCCATAGAATCCTTCTTATATCTGATGAAAATGGAGAAATTGTCGGCAAAATTAGCCAGCTGGATGTCCTCAGAGCATTGGAACCCAAAGGACGCCAGATCCATGATTCCAAAACCCTATCCAGGTTTGGTGTCAGTTCTCAGTATTTAAAACCGATGCTGAATCAATGGGGATTTTGGGACAAACCTTTGATTGATATCTGTAGAGCTGCGGGCCGGCTTAAAGTCAAAATACTAGTCTGCGCTCCAGCCGAAGGAGAGTATGTTCCAGAAGACGCATCCCTGAGTGAAGCCATACATCAGCTGGCTTTGGAGCATCATCAGTCTTTACTGGTAACCCGGGGCAAAAAAATTGTGGGGATTCTAAGACAAACAGAGATGTTCAAAGAGGTTGTACAAACACTTTCCGCTTGTGAACTCTAACTGTCCGGCACGTATCTTCTTAATGCGTTCTGTGAGTGAAAGTTTTTGGAATTAATCTATGGCAGGAGATTTTGAATTTAAGATTGGCAACGGTCATTATAACGTAAAACAATTTATTTTTCTTGTTGCCGGTATATTGCTCTTTGCACTGGTGTATTATGCACCGCCGTGGTCGGATGCCATCGATCCGGCCGGAAAACATTTTGTACTGAGCAGAGAGGGAAAAGGCGCTCTGGCGATATCTCTGTTTGCCACCATCTGGTGGGTTTTGGAAGTCGTACCCGTCGGCGTCACCAGCCTTGCCATCGGCGTCCTTCAGGTCTATTTCCTGATCCGTCCGGCCAAGGCGGCGTTCACGGACTTTATGGACCCCTCGGTCATGTTTATTTTCGCCTCCATCGTCATCGGCATGGTTTTTACAAAAACAGGACTTACCAAACGGATGGCCTATAAAATGCTGATGATCGTCGGTGAAAAAACCAGCATGATTTATCTCGGCTGTTTTGTATTGACCGCTGCTTTGACTCACATTATGGCCCATACAGCTGTAGCGGCAACCATATATCCGCTCCTTGTTTCTATTTACGGACTTTATGGAGAAGAAGATCAACCAACGAAGTTTGGCAAGGGGCTCTTTATGGGCATGGCTTATGTCGCCGGGGCAGGGAGCATTGTAACGCTGTTAGGAGCTGCACGCGGTGCGGTTGCCATCGGTTTTTATAATGACGTCATTGGCCAGGATATCACATTTTTCCAATTAAGTTATTACATGCTCCCCATAGGGTGGCTGATGGTTTTTTTATTGTGGATATTTTTTATGATTTTCTTCAAGCCTGAAAAGAGCGCTATTCCAGGGTTAAGAGAAAGGGCCGTTCAGCTCAATAAAAACCTGGGACCGGTTACCGGAAAAGAAATAATCGCCATGGTCATCATCTTTGCCTGTATTCTGGCAATGTCTCTGAGTTCCTTTTTCCCGGCATTAAAGATTCTCGATAAAACCGCCATTATCTTAACATCAACGATTCTTTTTTTTATCACAGGCATCCTGGATATCGATGATCTTGAAGAAATACCATGGAATATCATCCTGCTCTTTGCAGGTGCCATGAGTATGGGTTTTTGCCTCTGGCAAACAGGTGCGGCCAAGTGGCTTGCGGTAAAATGGCTGATGATATTCCATTCTTCAAGCGGTTTCTTCTTTATTATGGGCATTGCATTTTTCGTTATGATCATGACCAATTTTTTAATGAACGTAGCAGCCATTGCGATCTCCCTGCCGGTTGCCTTGGTGCTGGCTTCTTATCTAAACGTAGCACCGGATGTCGTCCTTTTTACATCCTTGGTCACGGCAGGAATGCCGTTTCTCTTGCTTGTCGGTGCTGCTCCAAATGCAATTGCATATGAATCCGGACAATTTACACCCGCTGAATTCTTTCTATACGGAATACCGGCCAGTATCTTGCTGATCGCAGTGATCGGTTTTGCAGTTTATGTTCTGTGGCCGATCATGGGCATGCCGATTCATTGATGAATCGACATGAACCATCGCCCCATATGATGGTTTCATAATAAGAATATCCTTAAAAATCATTAACATAATTCACCAGCTGTGCGGGGTGATAATTTGACTTAAACTGATAATCAAGGAGGAGATTATGGGTAAAATTGTTCACACATCACATATTACGATCACGAGAGAAATGGGGCCTACCCGGAAAGCCGTGATCAAGGGTTTTGCAGAACCGGTCTATTACGGGGTCCACGGCGGAATCAAAAATTTCTATAAAGTTGATCCGGAAGAAGAGCATGCGGCAACGTTAGATCATATTGTCGGTGCTGTGGGCGGCTGAATGATGGGCACACTGGCCGCGGTGCTGGCCGGCAAAAAGATTCGGACCTTTCGAGATCTGTTTAAAGCCATCGTAACCGGCGACATCGAAGACGTCGACGGTGTATTGAAAATTACGCGCATTAACGTCAGTTACTGGCTTAATTTGCCCAAAGAAAAGAGGACAGAGGCAAAAGATGCGCTGGAAGTCTATTTGAAATTGTGTCCCGGGGCCCAAAGCGTCATCGGCTGTATTGATATCAACCATGAACTGACCATGGAAGACTTAATTGAATAAAAAGGAGGAATTGTATGA
>JAQBBE010000296.1:0-16039 GCA_032126435.1 Desulfobacterales bacterium
TCTTGAAGTTGTTGTAGTTAAAGGAGTCACTCAATATGTGCGAATTTTGTGTAAAACACGGTGATGGTAAGAAGTGGTATCTTGCAATGGAAAACTACTCACGGGAGCTACTCCACCAGCAGGACCGCATTGGGTATATGAGTTATTTCGTAAATACTTTTGAAGAACGAGTTCCCCGAAGCCTAACCCAACTGGAGAAGCTCTCCCGTACGCCATTTCGCAATATAGGAAAACTTTTGCTCACACGATCACAGAAGCGGGATCACTTCGGGCAAATCGTCCCTTTGGAAGATATGGAGCAAATTCTTGTCCAGATGGATGGAATTTATCGACTGTCGTGTCCATGCCGCCGGGTGACTGCCGGGCAGAAGAACGCGCGATACTGCTACGCTTTGACGGCAGACCCACAGCTGGCTGCTGAAGTTGACGACTCTTTCAGCCTCGAGGTCATCACATCTTCCGAGGCAATAGAATCGATCCGCAACCTGGATAAAGCAGGCCTGTTTCACTCCATCTGGACGTTCAAAACCCCGTATATTGGTGCGGTATGTAACTGTGACCAGGATTGCATCGCGTATCGAATTTCCTATTCACGCAGCTACTACCAGATAATGTTTCGAGGCGAGTATGTCGGACGGGTCGATTTCGACGCTTGCAATGGGTGCCGAAATTGCATGCGGCAATGCCATTTCGGGGCAATCCGATATTCCGCGGCGAATAAGAAAGTGGAGATAGACGTCCGCCAATGTTACGGTTGTGGGGTATGCCGCGCAACCTGCCAGAATGATGCCATCACTCTCCATGCCCGAAGCGCTGACAATGTGGCTGTAAAAATATGGTAAGATGTGCTTTGTAAGTAAGACTGTTAGATAAGTGACATAACGTCCGCAATTTCGACATTACATTCAGTTTGAAATCATCAACTCAAAACCTGTTATCTTGGCCTTTTGGTTGAGATGGAGCGTTTTGTTTGAATTGACATTCATTCTTTAATCGTATATGCTTTTGATATATTTAATATTTAAAGAATGCATCAGGATATTTCTCAACAGTACGAAAAAAAGCCAAGGAACGGCGATGTCAAAGAAACATTCAGAATGCCCGTTGTATAATCACGATAATTGTAGAGAGTTTTATAACCCAAAGATCTGTGCTGTTGTTCGGGAAGATAAAACCTGTCTTAAGAAGTTGCAGGGCTCGGCAAAGAATCCCAAGCAATAAGGATTCTTTCCTTAACTATTTGAAGGATTATATGCATAGGATAAAAACATTTCTCGTTGCACTGGCAATTATGCTGATAACTTTAACATCTGTTAAAGGCATTGTTACAGCAGCACAGGTTCAGAGAATTCATAAAAATGGAAGATTCGTTTTCATTGATGGCGGAACCAAAACCGGATTTGCATTAGATGCTACAGTATGTATTTACACATCTTCGGGTAAAAAAAATCACTTGCGGGAAGGTTTATAAAACTTCGGATTCCAAAGCCATGGTTGGAATAAACAGAGAAAAGGCAATATATATTAAGGGTGGAATGGAAGCAAGACTCGTAGATGAGGAAAGAAGGTAAAACAAATCTCAAAAATATAAAAAGGAGGGATAAACTAAAATGAAGAAGCTGAAAAAGAATCTGGAAGCCATATCGAAAGCTCTCAATGGATTAGCTCAGAAAGTTGACAAGTTGCAGGAACAGATTGGTGAGCAGACCGAACCCACAAAGAAACCAAAACCTAAAGCTGTTAAGGCAAAGGCTGTGAAGAAGACTGCTGTAAAGAAGGTTGCTGCAAAGAAGGCAGCACCTAAAAAGGCCGCATCTAAGAAAGTTGCACCGGCAACTGCTGCTGATACAGTCTTTACAATTATCAAAAGATCAAAGAAAGGTTTTGGTACCGCAGCACTTATGGAAAAGACAGGTTACAATCAAAAAAAGATTGCAAATCTGGTTTTCAAATTGAAGAAACAGGGCAAGATCAAGAGTGTGAATAAAGGTGTTTACGTGAAAGCATGATCACAAAATGGGCAGGGTCGTTCGGCCCTGCCTTGCTTGTTCTTTGACCTCCCACCTCCTTAAATTATACCATTAATATCTTAATCCTCAAAAGGACATCAAATGGCAGAAAAACTTGATAAAAGTGAACTTGGAAAATTTAAAGAACTTTTGATGGCGATCGAAGAGCTATTAATTTTACATTCTACTCATATTGATGCTGTTACTCAAATCCTTGTTGAAAAGGGTATTATTACCAATGAGGAGATTTCTGCAAAGCTGAAAAAAATTCAGACGAAATAAAGGAGTAAAGACAATTCTCAAAAAGATCATATCCGGTGGTCAAATAGGTGCAGACCAAGATGCACTTGATGCAGTCATAAAATACAACTTCCCCCTAAATTCTTTATGCGTCACGGATGCTTATGTTTATTTGATAGAGATAAACCCCTGCGATACTCCCCAGGATGTCTGACAGAGCATCCATCACATCAGCGGTTCTGAATGGAACAAAAGACTGGTGGATTTCATCGCTGATTCCGTAAAGCGCGGATAGAAGCACGCTGAGGATCAAGACAAGCTTTAAATTGTGTTTTATCGGCGTTGTTTTGAAAGCCCTTAAAAAAAGGGCGCCGAGAAGGGCATAGCCTGCGAAATGAAGTAGCTTATCGATAAACGGCCAGTCCGGCAGACTTTGGGAAGAGGGATGGGAAGACTGACTATAAATCAAAAGACAGTAAACGAGAATCGGAAACCAGTAAATGATAAATTTGTGTAATTTTTCCAACGTAATATTGGCTGTTTTGCCGGCAGATCGAGTTGATTTGGGATCAATAATCGAGTTTTTTATAATCTTCCTGATTCCTGATCCCTGAAACCTGCTTTAAAACCCGGTTGTGGGCCGTCTTTTCCCGAACAGCGCTTCACAGGGCGCGTTTTTGGTGACATGTTTTTTAAGATTCTTGCACCAGAGCGACTGAAACGTGCGGCAGGACCCGTCCAGGGCGTCGAGTTTTGCAACGTCGGCATCTTCACAGCGCAGGTCGCACCATTTGATCTCATGGGTTGTAATTCCCGCATTCATATTACCGGAATCTTTCATGTCAAATATTCACTCCACCGGTCAGAAGATTTCAAGATCGAGCTTTCTTTGGCTGATGTGGGAAAGGACCTTGTCTAAAAACGCTGGGTGGGTTACCCCGAATCTGACTTTGCCGTCAAGGGTTCTGACGGAAAGGTTTCCGGATTCTTTTTCTTTTTTGCCCACCGTCAGGATCAGCGGAATATTGTCCAGCTGTGCATCTCGAACTTTTTTGTTCAGGCTTTCGGTTCGGCTGTCCACGTCTGTGCGAACCCCGGCGGTTTCAAATTTTATTCTTACATCGTTTGCATAGGGCGCAAAATCATCGTTAATGGGGAGAATAACGGCCTGGACAGGGGCCATCCAAAGGGGAAATTTCCCTGCAAAATGTTCGATGAGAATACCAAAGAATCGTTCTATCGAGCCGTAGACCGTCCTGTGAATCATTATGGGGCGACGCTTTTCGTTATCCTTGTCGATATAGAACAGGTCGAATCTTTCAGGCAACGACATATCCAGTTGAACCGTTCCGCATTGCCACGTCCGGCCCAGGGCATCTTTGATATGGAAGTCGATCTTGGGCCCGTAGAAAGCGCCGTCGCCTTCATTGATCTTGTATGCTTTGCCGTAAGTATCAAGGGCTGCTTCCAGACCTTTGGTGGCCACTTCCCACTGGGCATCGGTGCCGATGGATTTTTCCGGACGTGTGGATAGCTCCAGGTTGAATCCGAGGCCAAAGGTTTTGTAAATGCGTTCTTCCAGCCGCAATACACCCAGAATTTCATCCTGAATCTGCTCGGGCGTCATAAAAATGTGCGCATCATCCTGGTGAAACGCCCGGACACGGAAAAGTCCGGACAAAACTCCGGAAAGCTCATGACGATGAACCAACCCGATTTCGGATGCCCGGATCGGAAGATTCTTGTAAGAATGGGGTTTTGTTTTATACATCAGCATTCCGCCCGGGCAGTTCATCGGCTTTATTGCATTCGCATTGTCGTCGATCGTGGTGAAATACATGTTTTCCCGATAATTGTCCCAGTGGCCGCTTTTTTCCCATAGCGACCGCTGAAGTAGAATCGGCGTTTTAGTCTCCACATATCCGGCAACCCGGTGTTCCTCTCTCCAGTAATCCAAAAGGGCGTTCCAGACCACCATCCCGTTGGCATGAAAAAAGGGCATCCCCGGTGCTTCATCGTGAAAGCTGAAAAGATCGAGGGCCATACCGATTTTGCGGTGATTTCTTTTTTTGGCCTCCTCAAGGAAATAGAGATATTTATCCAGTTCTTTCTTGGTGAAAAATGCCGTGCCGTATATTCTCTGAAGCTGTGCCTTTGTCTGATCGGCACGCCAGTATGCGCCGGATACTTTCATAAGCTTTACGGCTTTAATAAAACCGGCATGCGGAAGATGGGGGCCGCGGCATAAATCCGTAAAATCATCGTGTTCATAAAAGGATATGTTCACATCTTCCAGTTCATTAATCATTTCAAGTTTATACGCCTCATCTTTGTAAAATTCCAGTGCTTCGGATTTTGAGACAACACGCCGTCGAAAAGGGACTTTGGCCTTAATGGCCTTTTTCATTTCAGCTTCAATTTTTGCAAAATCATCTTCTGAAAGGGGCGGCATGTCAATGTCGTAATAAAATCCGTTTTCAACCGCGGGACCGATGGTCAACTTGGCATCTTTGTAAAGATGCAAAATCGCCTGGGCCATGACATGAGCTGCGCTGTGGCGGAGGATCTCCAATGCTTCCGGATCGCTGGTCGTGATCAGCCTGACTCGGGAATCTTGGGTAATTTTTGTGTTTAAATCCATAAGCTCTGAATCGAGCTCCATGGCAACACAATTTCGTGCCAGACCTTCCGAGATACTCATGGCCACATCAAACCCCGTGGGATTATTTTCAAAACCCTTTATATTACCATCAGGAAATGTTATGTTGATCATTACATTATCACCTAACCCGGATCATCCGGAAATTCGAAACAATATCTAAATACAACCAGAAACCATTTTTTCACGAATAAAGTAAACCAAATTAGAAAAAATAACCCTGCGGGTCAAGGGAAATTTGAATGAAAAACAACTATCAGATCGTAGATACGGCCGCCGGACTTGAAAAAGCGGTCAGCGTCCTTGAAAAAGAAAACGTCATCGCCGTTGATCTGGAAGCGGATTCCATGTACCATTTCAAAGAAAAGGTTTGTTTGATTCAACTGGCCACAGAAAAAACATCGGTTGTGGTGGATCCGTTACCGATTAATAATTTTTCTCTCCTTAGACCCATTTTTTTCAATCCGGATATAAAAAAGGTCTTTCACGGTGCTGATTATGATGTTCGAAGCCTTTACCGGGATTTTAAAATTAAGATAAACAATCTTTTTGATACAGAGCTCGCCTGCAGGTTTCTGGGGATCAAAGAGACCGGTTTGAAAGCGGTATTGAAGATGTTTTTCGAGGTAAATATCGATAAAAAATACCAGAAGAAAGACTGGTCCAAAAGGCCGTTGCCCGAGGAAATGATCGAGTATGCATCAAAGGATGTGATCTATCTTCTACCCCTTGCCAAGATACTGATCGATAAGCTTGAAGAAATAGACCGGCTGTCCTGGGTCCTTGAGGAATGTCATAATTTAAGCAAAGTCCGGCCCATTTTATCCGATGAAGAACCGCTGTTTTTAAAATTCAAAGGTGCCGGACGGCTCAAATCGAGAAGCCTTGCCGTACTCGAAGCCTTGTTGCAGTATAGAAAAAGTGTTGCAGAAAAAAAAGATAAGCCGTTGTTCAAAATTATTGGGAACGATTCGATTCTGAAGATTGCAACCGCCAGACCGGGAACGTTGCGTCGCTTAAAAAACGTCAACGCATTGAGCGGCAGACAGATTTCCATCCACGGTAACGATTTGATTAAGGTGATGGCCGGCGCTTTAAAAATAACAGAGCGTGAACTTCCGGTTTATCCTCGAAAAACGGTGTCGACAATGCCGTCTCAAGTATTGGAACGGATAACCGTCCTTAAATCCTGGAGAGATTCAAAAGCCAGGGCATTGGATATGGATTCCGGAATCCTGTGCAATAATGCGCTGATCACTGCAATTGCCGTTAAAAATCCTGAAGATAAAAAATCCATGGGAACCATCAACGAAATGAAAAATTGGCAGAAGACGGCCTTTGGCAGGGAGATCATAACGGTTTTAAAATCGAAAAGATTTCATCGTTCAATGGACCATGTCGATTCTCTGCCATTGAAATAAGGCAAACGATTAATGAACCCCATGAATCCGCGGACCATTCACAGAAAACTCGTCGTTCGCATCAGCGTCATCGCATGTAGTGTCGGATTCGTTGGCATTTCATTTCAATAATGGCGGATATTTGTCAAAAAACCTGCTATTTTTTTATGATAAAGGATGAAGTAAGATGAAGGTTACGTTCTATGGCACCAGAGGAACCCTGCCGGTGGCCGGTCCGGATTATACCCAATTTGGCGGAAACACCGCGTGCATTCTCGTCACTTTTAGTACCGGCCGGGTCGCGATTCTGGATGCCGGTACGGGTATTCGAAAGTTGGGGAATGATCTATTAAGCAATTCTCATGAACAATTCGGCAATATCAGTATCATATTATCCCATACCCATTGGGATCATATACAAGGTTTTCCATATTTCGAGCCGGCTTACGATCCTCGGCGGAACTTCACCATATCCATCTGTGGAAAAGATCGGATGGGCCAAGACCTTGAGAGTCTTTTTTCGACGCAAATGCAGAAGGATTTCTTTCCGGTCCCCTTGGAAGAGATGGGTGCGAATTTTACCTTCCTGCAGCCGGATATCACCACCTATGAGCACCCCAGCGGGATTAAACTTTCAGCGTCCAAGCACTGCCATCGTGGCGATGCATATGGGTATCGTATTGAGGAAGGCGGAAAAATCTTAGTATATTGTACGGATGTCGAGCATACGGATGGAATCGATCCCAACGTGGTGGCACTGTCCAAAAATGCCGATCTTCTCATTCATGATGCCCAATATACCCCGGATGAATTGAAGGTGAAGCGCGGGTGGGGTCACAGCAGCTGGGAGCAAGCCATAGCGGTGGCTGAACGCGCCGGGGTGAAAAAACTGGCGCTTTTTCATCACGATCCGGAACATAACGATTCCTTTCTATCGAATATGGAAATAGAATGCCGGAGGTATTTTGCAGACCTTTTTCTTGCAAGAGAAGGGGATGAAATAGTGCTGTAGCACACTGCGGAATAAAGCAGAAGGCAAGAGATCGATCATACGTCAACCTTTCATCAACGTCCCCCAAACACCCTCGATGGTTTTACGGGATTCTTCAAATGCATCCGGGTTCATGAACCATGATATCAACAGGTTTTGAGTTTCTCCTGGTATTCTTTGATTTTTTCGATGAATACCGGAACAAACTCACGGCAGTCGTCGACAATTCCGTAATCCACCTGTTCAAACACCGGAGATTTGGCATCGTTGTTGATGGCGACCATGACCTTTGCACCTGAAATGCCGACCATGTGCTGCAATTCCCCCGACAGGCCCACGCCGATATAGAGTTCCGGACTTACCATTTTTCCGCTTTGTCCGATCATGGTTTCAAGCGCTGCCCAGCCTTCATCAACGGCCGGTCGGGTCGCGCCCAAAGCAGCGTTCAGCACTTCTGCGAGATCGGCGATTTTACGCCATCCCGACAGATCACCGGCACCCGCACCGCCGGCAACGACGATCGGTGCCGATCCAAGGTCCATACCTTCGGGTTCTTCACGAACGACTTTAAGGGTTTGAATCCGCCGTGGAATTCCCTTTGGAACCTCAATGGGGATAATTTCTCCTATCCTGTTTTCATCCGGTTCGGGGTTCCGGAAAACCCCTGCCGCGATGGTTGCCATTTGGGGCCGTCTGTCCGGACAGATAATCGAGAGCAGTCCACCGTATGCAGGTATTCTGCTCTCTAAAACTTTATTGCCGTCTATCACTAGATCGATACAGTGCGCCGTCAATCCCGTATCCAGCCTTGCCGCTATGAGCGGCGCCAGTTCTCTTCCCATGGAAGTGGAACCGATGAGAATGATTTCAGGCTGTTTTTCTTTTGCAAGTTTTTCGATAATTTCAGTATAAATTTCGGGTTGATAAACGGCCAGCTCCGGATCGTTCCCCAGATAGACGCGGTCTCCGCCTGCCGCAAGCAATTGAGGGATGTGTTCTTCCATCTCATGGCCCAAAAGTATGGCTTCCACCGTCGTATCCAGCGCGGCTGCCAATTTTCGCCCGTGACCGATGAGTTGAAACGATACCCCAAGAATCCGGCAGTCGACCTGCTCGGCAATCACCCACACGGGTCCGCATGTTTTTCCCATTGCGCGTATCGATCCTTTCTTTATCCAAATGTTGCAAAAGTCGAGGGTGCTGCCCTGTTGTTTATGCAACGTTAGGATTTAGATTACACCGGCACTAGCCAGTCTCTGGACCAGTTGTTCGGCTTTTTCTTCCCGTTTACCCTCGATGATTTCAACCTTCCGTCTGCTATCCATCGTTGCAATCGTCGATACCATGCTCGGGGAACCTTTCAACCCGACCGATTCTTCAGAGACACCCAGTTGTTGAATTCCCCACCGGGTAATTTCCTTTTTCCTGGCTTTAATAATTCCAGAAAAGCTGAGTCTTCGGGGCGTGTTCAACTCTCTGGTCACCGTAAAAACCGCCGGAATTTGTACCCGCACCAGACGGTAACCGTTTTCAAGTTCGGCCTTTACCGTCCACCATTGACCATTGTATTCCACAATCTCTTTTATCCGTGTAACCACGGGTATTTTCAGGAAGGTGGCCATTTCCGGTCCGACCCATTCCGTGCTGCCGTCGCTGCTGGCCATTCCGCAAAAAACCACGTCATACGGGCCGACTTTTTCAATACCTTTGGCCAGGGTGTAGGCCGTGGCAAAGGCATCCGCACCGGCAAAAGCCCGGTCGGAAAGCAAAAAACCTTGATCGGCACCCAGGGCCAGACATTCCTTTACGATGTTGCCTGCCTCGGGTGGGCCCATACTGAGCACTGAAATATGGGCATCAAACTGTTCTTTGAATTGAAGGGCCGCCTCCAGTGCATATTTGTCCAACGGATTCAATACCATCGGAACATCACACCGCAGGAGCGTCTTTGTGACCGGATCGATTTTTATGTTGCACGCTTCTTTTGGGTCCGGTACCGCTTTGACACAAACAACGATTTTGAACATTGAACACATCCTATACCGAATCGGATAATTAAAGAATTTCTGGAAATATCTCCATCAATTCCGGAGAGGTTTATGAAAGTGTCCAACGGGCGATAATGACTTTCATAATGTCGGATGTGCCAGCCGAGGGGCCCAAAACAAAGGAATCGCGCATATAGCGGGAAACCGCATACTCTTCCATGCACCCATAGCCGCCGTGTATATCACCGGCCATTTTGGCCGCCCTTTGAGCGGCCTCTGTGGTGAAATACTTCGCTACAGCAAATTCGTTGCTGGATCGCTCGCCCCTGTCCTGCATCGAAGCGGCTCTATAACCCAGCAGGCGGCCTGCTTCCAAATCGATTTTCATGTCCGCCAGTTTGTTTTGGATCGTCTGTAACCTGCTGATCGGTTTTCCATAAAGAATCCGTTCGTTGGCAAACTTAATGGATGCTTCGAGACAAGCAGCCTGCAGACCCAGCGAGCAGGCGGCCATGCCGCCTCTGCCGACATCCCCGATGGCAGCCAGCGCAACCCCCAAACCCTTTCCTTCAACGCCAACCAGATTTTCTTTGGGAACCCGGCAATTTTCGTAAGCCAACTCGCCGGTATTGCATCCGCGCATGCCGACTTTGTTCTCTTCATGGGTGGCCTTGAACCCTTCCATTCCTTTTTCCATGATGAAGGTCGAGAAGGCTTTGGGATTTTCATCGTCTTTTGCGAGAACGGTAATTGTGTCGGCAATATGGGAGTTGGTTATGAAGCATTTTCGGCCGTTGAGAATGTAGTCCTCGCCGTCTTTTTTATACGTTGAGCGTATACCGGTGGGATCTGAACCGCCTGTGGCCTCGGTGACAGCGGTGGATGCCATCCGTTCTCCCGTTGCCAGGCCCGGTAAAAATTTCTTTTTCTGCGCATCGGTACCGAATTTCAATATGGGCTCGATGCCCAATGCAAAAACTTGAAGCATCATTCCCGCTGCCACCGAAACCTTGCTAATTTCTTCCAGCGCGATGAATCGGGCGGTGTATCCCAGGCCCAGACCCCCGTATTCTTCCGGAATGGTCAATGCCATCATTTCCGCTTCCGCCATGGCTTTGACAAGGTCATGACTGACCTTGCCGGTTTTTTCCATTTCAGGAATTTTGGGGGCAACCTGTGTTTCCGCAAATTCTTGAGCCGCTTTTCTGAACATTTCCTGTTCTTCTGTAAATGTAAAATCGATCATTTTAGCTTTCCTCCTTTAATGGCTTCATTCTTTCAAGGTAGTCGATCAGGGTGTGGATAGATCTATTTAAGTTGACATCAGACTTATCCACACCGTACATTACCGTAGCGCCCAACATCCCTGCAAACAGCATTTCGGTGATGGCCCTCGTATCCACATCATCACTCAGTCCACCCGATTCCTTGCCTTCATCCAGAAGCCGCTTGAGCAGGTGTTTAAGGCCTATAAATCCTTTATTCACTTCTCTGGATAAAAGGGGGCGCTGGTCTCTCAGTTCAACGGAAAATGTAATGAAGATACACCCTCCGGGGAAATTCTCGGCATCTTTAAGATACAGGTCTCTGAAGTTTTCAAGGAATCTTTTAATTTTTCCGATGGGATTTTCAATCTCATCCAGGCCGGAAAGGTTCTTTTCGCGCCAAATGTTACGCGCTTCATCCAGAACCTGGAAAAAGAGCTCCTCTTTGCTCTTAAAATGATTATAAAAACCGCCCTTTGATGTGCCTGCCGCGTCTAATATCTGACGCATTGAAGTGCTCAGAAAGCCTTTCAAAGAAAACAATTTTAAAGATTCGTGTATGATTTTTTTCTTAAGATCATTCATGACCCGGGTTCCTCTCGACCAATAAGACCGACCAGTCGGTCTTATTGGTCATTTTTATTTTAGTGCCGCTGTTATGTCAATATTTTTTTCAAAAATCGGTCGAAGCGAGCGGAAAAATGAAACGCCAAAATATTTGTGATTTACAGACACGACCTTTCAATGATATTTTGTCGGCACATCCGTTCAAACCCGAAGCATTCAATCAAACGCATCACAAAATATGGCTTGGTTTTCAGTTGCTCAGCCGATTTATCGGAATTCATTTTTAATATAGAAGGATCTGTCCATGAGATATCCTGTGAAAAAGGTATGTTTATTCACCCTCTTCTTTACGATGCTTTTTCCGATGGTTTTAACCGCTCAAGAAAGGTTTGAAACCGATATCATTAAAACGTCCGCCGACGACCTGGAAATCACGTTTATCGGCCATGGGACGCTAATGCTCAACCTTGGCGGGAAAATCATCCATGTCGATCCTTGGACCCGGCTGGCCGATTATTCCAAAATGCCGAAAGCCGATCTTATTCTGTTAACCCATGAGCACGGCGACCATCTTGATCTGAAAGCCATAGAGGTTCTGCGCGCCGAAAAAACCGATGTCGTGTTAACCCAGGCCTGCTCAAGCCAGGTCAAAGGTGGGATTGTTATGAACAACGGCGATGTTAGGGTCGTAAAAGGTTTAAAAATAGAAGCTGTGCCGGCATACAATGTTGTCCATATGCGGAGCAAAGGGGTTCCTTACCACCCAAAAGGCATGGGTAACGGCTATGTCATCACACTCGGAGATAAGCGGGTTTATGTGGCGGGTGATACGGAAAACACTCCGGAAATGATGATGTTAAAAGATATCGATATCGCCTTTTTGCCCATGAACCTGCCGTATACCATGACGCCGGAAATGGCCGCATCGGCAACAAAAGCGTTTAAACCTAAAATACTCTATCCGTACCACTATGGCGAAACAGATACGTCGAAAATCGTAGAATTGCTGAAGGATGTAAAGCAGACAGAGGTGCGTATTCGAAAGATGAAATAATCATTAGTAAAATTAGGTGTCGGTGCCCACGCATCGTGTTTGAAATCGCCGGTCCGTCATTTAACGCTTTGGTTGCCTGGATGCAGGATATGATCGAAATATTATGCGAAAATCTCACTCAAGACCAGGCGAATACCTATGGGTTGGTGCTGACCTCGTGCGGCCTGCCGTATTCCATGGTAAGATCCGGCAGCGGCTGGGAAATTTGGGTTGATGAGACGATCCACGCCAGAGCCCTGGATCTTGTCGCACAATACCATGCGGAGAATCCCCAACAGCCGCCGCTGGATGTCCAGGAGACCCAAGAACATAAGAAAACGTATACGGGCATATGGGTTTCCCTGATTTTACTGGCATGCAATGTGGCAGTCGATATGTCCGGTGGAATCGGAAAAATTGCCGGACAATACGGCGCGTCTGCCTTTGATATTCTAAACGGAGACGTATACCGGACCGTTACGTCTCTGATGCTCCACGCAAACTACCCGCATCTGGCTGGAAATATGGTCGGAATTGCCGTATTCGGGACTTGGGTTTGTAACATCACCGGGGCGGGTGTCGGCTGGCTGATGATACTTTTAACCGGAATTTTGGGGAACCTGGCCAATGCGGCGCTGTTTAAATCCGGTCATAATTCAATCGGTGCATCGACGGCTGTATTTGGAGCTGTCGGCTTTCTGGCCGCATATCAGCTGCATCGGAAGATCAAAGTTGCCGATCCGCGCATGAAGGCCTGGCTTCCCCTTGCCGGCGGTTTGGCGCTGCTGGCATTTCTGGGTTCAGGGGCCCACTCGGATCTCACGGCACACTTGTTCGGTTTTCTGGCGGGCATTTTTCTGGGACTTCTTTACGCGATGTATCTGCATCGCCTTCTGAAAAAGAGACATCAAACCTATTGTATGGCCGCCACCATCGGTATCGTTACATTCTCCTGGCTGTGGGCGTCTGATATTCTCTGAACGTAATTTGAACCCCTTTGTTGAACGAATAACACGAACTATGGAGAAAAGACCTTGAGAGTCCTTTTGATATCCGCCAACACCGAAACCGTTAACATGACGGTTTTACCCTTGGGATTGGGATGTGTGGCCGCATCGGTACAGCGTGCAGGATACCCGGTCCGGGTGTTAAATTTACAGGATCAAACAGAACCCCTGGCGGCCGTCCAAGAAATCGTCGAAGAATTCCCACCGGAGGTCATCGGAATCTCCGTCAGAAATATCGATGACCAGAACAGAGAACGCCCGATGTTTTATCTGGATTCCGTAAAAGAGATCGTATCGATTTGCCGCAATACGACCCCCGCTGTCATTGTGTTAGGGGGTGCGGGGTATAGTATTTTTCCGCAATCCGCCCTGGATTACCTTGAAGCCGACCTGGGGATTCAGGGGGAAGGGGAAGCGGCGTTTCTTGAGCTTCTCCACAGGCTCCGAAATAAAATCGGACTCTCCGGAATTCCCGGCCTCCATTTTTACCGTCACGGGACTCAGAACCCACCCAAGCGTATCGACAATCTGGCCGCCTATCCACTGCCATTGCCCGATACCCACATCCGGATTCCGGCCATGCTCGAAAAAGAAGAGATTTGGTTTCCGGTTCAAACCCGCCGCGGATGTCCCATGAATTGTAATTATTGTTCAACCGCCAGTATTGAAGGACGAACCATTCGAAAATATCCACCCGAAAAAGTTGTCGAGATGATTTCGCGATATGTCGATGCCGGGTTTGATCGCTTTTTTTTCGTTGACAATACCTTTAATTTTCCGGCTTCCTATGCCAAAACGCTCTGTGACCGATTGATATCGGCAGATTTGAAGATTATCTGGCGGTGCATCTTGTATCCCTGGAAGGTTGATGAGACGCTGGCGGAAAAAATGGCCCTGGCCGGATGCAGAGAGGTCAGCTTTGGTTTTGAAAGCGGTTCGATAAAGATACTTCGAAACATGAACAAAAGATACGGTCCGGATGACGTGCGGAAGATTTCAGAACGCCTGAAGGCGGCCGGCATCCATCGCATGGGATTTTTGCTCCTGGGTGGACCCGGTGAGAACAGAAAGACCGTTCTGGAAAGTCTGACTTTTGCCGACTCCTTGGCGCTGGAAGTTGTAAAAGTTACGACCGGCATTCGAATTTATCCGCACACCTTGCTGGCCCGAACCGCCCGTGAAGCGGGATTGATTGAATCGGACGCGGATCTTCTTTTTCCGAAGTTTTATATGGCAAGGGAGGTGGAAGGCTGGCTGGAACAGACCGTGGATGCCTGGATGAAGGGCCGCCCCAACTGGATCAAATGAAACCCGGGCAGGTTTGGGATCGCATTTCGCAATATTTAGAATCGCGAAGCGATGGTATAAACGTCTCGGGGATTCTACATTTATTTGAAATTAAAGATCTTTAATAGCTCCTGGTTTATGCCGCTTCCATGGAATGCTGGAATGTTGGAATAGTGGAACGTTGGGTTGAGGGAACAATATCATTCTAATTCTTGCAGTAACCCATTATTCCATTGTTCCATAATTCCAATTGTGACCTGCCTGCTCGTGCCTTGCAATGGCAGGCGTGGCGAAGCGAACTAACTTAAAACACAATCCCCACATATCCCACAAAACTGGAGCCGGGATTTTTATCATAGCTGGTGGCATATGCCAGGGTTTCCGCGTGCTGTGCCCCGAGCTGTTTTGCAGCTGCAATGGCTGTTGCGGCCGCGCCGCTGCAGCAGGCATTTTGTCGGGTCATCCCTTCTTGAATAACCTTTTCGGGGTCCATGGCCAGCATGGCCTCAATAACACGTCGGTCATTTTTATTTCGGACCCAGTCCACCGCTGAAGGCCCCGTGCCCTGGGACATAAAGCCGTAATTGGGGCCGTAATGGGTCAGGTCCGTTGAACCGATGACTTTGACCTGAAGCCCCATCCGCGTTGACATGTCGGCGACGGCTTTTCCGATTTCAAGAGATTTTTTCGTTGGCGGCGCACCGATGGGAACGATTTTAGCGTCTTTAAAAAAATATTTAATAAAAGGGAGCTGAAGTTCGATGGTATTGTCCTGGATAAAGCGATCCGCGGTCTCGATTTCAAATGTAAATTTTTCGGCCAGTTCCCCCGCAAGTTGTTTTTCTATTTGTATGGCACCAAAAGGGGTCTCCCATGCACCGTCGGTCATAATATAGGCCGGGGAACCGCTATGAAGATGCATGCCGAAAATTACAAAAACATCCGGAGGATTTTCATCTTGAAGACGGTGTATTACATTGCATGCGATGCTGCCTGAAAAAAACCATCCGGCATGGGGCACGATGCCGCCGGTCAAGATTCTTTCCGAAATGGTTTCTGTGCCGTATTCTTTTAGGAATCCTTGGATCTCTTTCTCACACGCCGAAGCATTGCCCGGGTACCAGCTTCCTGAAAAAATGGATTTTCTCACATTCATACCGGCAGCCTCCTTTCTCACCTATCAATTTGCCACATTGGGCTGAAAAAGTCCAATATATTTTTACCTAAACTGAGCGTTTCAAATAGTGACAGGAATATAAAAAATTAATAATTATAGATTAATATACATCACTAACATCGCTAATAGATCTCATCCAATAGGTGAATGTATTTATGCAAAAAAATGTCACCATTTGAAACCCTTCGGGATTGCCGATTTTACCGAATCTGCTGCGTTATGAGACAGTTGCAGTAGCAGACTACGGCTGCATGTCTCATGCCTTGCATCTCCGGCAAAATCGACAATCGCTCAATTTAGGTTTCACAAAGGGAATTGAGCCGGATGGCGCACCCGATAGGGTTGATTTACCCCTTCTGTTTGATGTTTTTCGTGGAAAATTCGGGTTTGACCTTGACATGACAGGGGTCTGATCA